>JBARMQ010000075.1:0-7567 GCA_049802535.1 Bryobacteraceae bacterium
GATCTCGGAAAGCTTTTGTGTTTGCCCGGCGAAGTCCTGCGCCGCAACTTCCGGCGCGGCGGTCGGCGCAATCAACCATGTCTCGATTTGTGCAGGCGCTGTTGCCGCAATCACTTCAGGCTCAGTCGCCGGCGTTTTGGTGACAGTCTTAAACGGCTCCGTTCGATGCGCTTCCGCGCCTTCTTCCAGCCAGACCCGATGTCCAGCGGGCAACCCGCGCCAACGCTGCATCGATCCGCTTGGCCATTTAACGGCGACATCGATAGCGCCCTTGTTGTGCCCCAAGCCGAAGAACACGTCCTTACTGTGTTGCGAGAGGAAACCCGATCCGGCCTGCAGAATCCGCGTCTGCCGCCCCGATGGAGTCTCGAGTGTGACCACTGCTCCGATGGCATCGCGATTGCTCTTTGTTCCGCGGAGCCTGAATGCAATCGACAGCGGCAAATCGGGATAGACATTTTGCAGCAAACGCAGTTGTGGACCGCTCCGATTCTTGACCACAACCTCCTGACGTCCATCGCCATTGAAGTCGGCAAGCGCGAAAGCCCGGCCATCCTCGACAAAGTCCAACCCGATTGCTCCCGCGACGTCTGAAAATGTGCCGTCGCGATGATTCACGAAGAAGTTATTGCGCTCATAGCCGCTCCAGGTATAGTCCGCGCGCAGCAGTTCATTGACCGCGTTCCAACTCTCCTCATACCCAGGCGAATTCTGTTCCCGATCCGGCGACTTCGCAACCACCTGACGCCAAAAGAAGCTATTTAGGTCCTCGCGCAAAGGGCCCGAGACCATGCCGTTCACAACATAGATATCGGCGAAGCCATCGTGATCGAAATCCCACGCATCGCTCGACCACGCCCACCGGCCCATATCCACTTCGGCCGCCGCCGTTACGTCCTCAAACTTGCCGTCACCGTCGTTTCGAAACAGCGAATTGCCCATTGCGTGCTTTCGATACAGCGCGCGCGATTGGCCCGAAGCATTCGTTTGAAAAGTGTCTTGCCGGGAGATGCGCTGGCCGGCCGCGGTCCACATATCGGCGACGTAAAGATCCGGCTCGCCATCGTTGTTATAATCCAACCAACTTACGCTCATGCCGGCCCCGACATCTTCCACGCCTGCCTCTGCCGCTACGTCGGTGAATGTGCCGTCGCCATTGTTGCGATATAAGTTCTTGCGGCCAAAATCGTTGACCACATATAGATCAGGACCCTTGCCGCCAGCATCGCCCCAACCGCAGCAGAAACTGTAGCGCGTGTTGTTACGCTTGAGGCCGGATTCCGCCGTGGCATCGCGAAACGTGCCGTCGCCGTTATTCCGCATCAGGAAATTGGGCGGACCATTGTTCGCGTCGTCGTACGGAACGGGATAACGATACTGATCCGCGCCCTGATAGTAGACATAAAGGCAAAAGTAAATATCTAAGAAGCCATCGCGGTTGTAATCGGCCGCCGCCGCGCCGGTGAATGTTCCCTGCGGAGCATTCGCAAACCGGAACGCATCCGGCTTCAGACGAAACGTTCCATCGCCCTGATTGAGGAAGAGCAATGGACCTGCGGCGCGCACCACCACCACATCCTGCCGTCCGTCGTTGTTGAAATCGGCGATGAGCGCGCAGGCGGTGTTATCGAGCAAGCCCAGCCCCGAACGCTCCGTCACATCTTCAAACGTTCCATCGCCGCGATTGCGATACAAACGGTTGGGAAGCCCCGCCGGCTGGCAAACATACAGGTCATCCAGCCCATCGCCGTCGATGTCGCCTACCGACACGCCATTGTGGCCGTAGATATCAATGCCGCATGCGCCATCGAGAACCGTCCGCCAGTGATCGACGCCCAGCAGCATTTGCGGTTCGTATGATTGATTGGCGCCGAACGCGTGGGCGGCAATATCCTCAAACCAAGGAGCGGCAGACCGGCTGCGCGTTTCATCTCCGAAAATCCACGACTGCAGCGCGTATTTGCCTTCGCTTCCGGCATCCCAGACGAGCTGCCATTCACCAGTCCGCTGCTCGCGCAAAAATCCACTGCCCGTGCCGACGAATTCATATCGAACTTGAGTTCGAATGCTTCCGGATGGAAGCGCTGTTATACGGGTAATCTGCATCTCAGCGGTTGTCAAGCGCGAGAAACTTGCGATGGCATCTCGAAATGCCTCGGCAAATTGCTTCGCACCCAGTGAGAGCCCGGAAGAAAAGTGGAGCCGCCGGACATCGAGCGCCGCACCCTCTCGCAGCACCTTCGTCTCCATCGCTAGCGGAGAAGCGCCTTGAAACGCCGACGCGAGCATCTGTTCCATAGTTCGCGTGTCGCGATGTGAAGCAAGTAAGCTGGTCGACCAGCGGGAAAGGATCGCCGCCATCCGATCGTGCTGCCGCTCTGCCGGAAACGCATCGAGCCCTGCCTGAAGATCGAGCAGCGGATCGAGCGGAGTCTGTTCCCGGTAACGGGGATGAACGTGAAAATCGCCATGAGTTGGCGGCGTGATGGCGGAAAGTGCCGAAGGCCGCCATGCGACTGCTGCTCCTAATCCGCAACGCCACAGAAAATCGCGCCGGTCCACAACGGCAGTGTAAACCAGCAGCTTAGACTAATGCGTAGCCGGCAGCGCGAACGCTACAATCGTTCCACCCGACGGATCCGGGGACTTGCCGCCGCCCGCGGCAATCACCACGAATTGCCGTCCGCCTACCGCGTATGTTGCCGGGGTCGCATTTCCCGCTGCGGGCAGCGTGGTTTCCCAAAGCAGCTTGCCCGTCGACTTGTCGTAAGCGTGAAATTTCTTGTCGTAACTCGTCGCGCCAATAAAGACCAGCCCACCCGCGGTCACAACGGGACCTCCATAATTTTCGCTTCCCGTGTCATGCATCCCTTCGCTCGACAGCTTCGGATACTCGCCGAACGGAATCTTCCACGCATATTCGCCGGTATTTAAATTGATCGCGTTCAACGTTCCCCAGGGCGGCGCGATGGCCGGATAACCATCCGGATCGAGAAAGCGATTGTAGCCGTCATTCATGTATTTCATAAAAGAATGTGCGGCCTCGACCGACGGTTGTACAGCAACATCCTCACCCGTCATGACGTAATCGGCGATCGCTTTCACAGCGGGTTCCCCGAGACGAGCAAACGAGGGCATGCGGCCGCTGCCTTCTAACAACAACGTCATCACCTTGCTCTCGGGATACTTATTCTTCAGGCCCTTCAGCGAAGGAAATTCCGGCGATCCGCCGGAGAGATCGGCACGATGACACGCTGCGCAATTTTGCAGATACAGCTCTTTTCCGGAAGACGCGGGCGTCTCTTTCTGTTCGACCATCCGCAAAATCCACGCCATTTCGTTGGAGTTGACATACAAGATGCCGGTGTCCGGATCGAACGCGCTGCCGCCCCATTCCGCCCCGCCGTCGAAGCCAGGAAAAACGATTGTGCCTTGAGTGCTAGCCGGCACAAATTGACCATTGCTGCGCACGTTCTTAAAGCGGGCGAGCACCGCATCGTGCGCTTGGGGCGTTCGCTGAGTCAGCATGTTTTCGGTTAGGATCTGGCGTGCGAACGGCGCGGGTTTCAACGGAAACGGTTGCGTTTTAGCGGCCACTTCGCCGGGAAGATCGGACGGCGGCACGGAACGCTCCTCGATGGGGAATAGCGGCTTGCCTGTCACGCGATCGAACAAATAGACATAACCCGATTTGGTTGTCTGCGCGACCGCATCGATCTTCTTGCCGTCACGTTCAATCGTAATCAGGCTCGGCGGTGATGGAAAATCACGGTCCCAGATGTCGTGATGCACTTCTTGAAAGTGCCAAACGCGTTCACCCGTTTCGGCCTTCAACGCGATCAACGAATCGGCAAATAAATCATCGCCCACTCGGTTTGCGCCGTAGAAATCAGAGGCCGCTGAGCCCGTCGGCACGAACGCAAGCCCGCGCTGCTCATCGATTGCCAGCCCTGACCAGTCATTCGCGGCCCCGCTGTAAGTCCAGGCGTCCTTGGGCCAAGTGTTATAACCGAATTCGCCAGGATGCGGAATGGTGTGGAACGTCCAGCGTATTTTGCCGGTATGGACGTCATAAGCGCGAATGTCTCCCGGTGAAGCCGGCAAAGTTTCACTCATCATGCTGCCGGCGATGAACAGATCCTTGTATATCCGGCCCGGCGAAGTCATCGAAACCATGTTTTTGGAATCGCGGCCCAGGTTATCGCGTAAGTCAATGCGGCCGTTGTCGCCGAAGCTGAGATCCGGCTTGCCTGTTTTCGCGTCGATCGAATATACATACTGGCGCCACGTTGAAAAAATACGGGCATTCTTGCCATTCGACCAATAGGTAACCCCGCGGTTGCGCATCTTGCCGATCGTGCCGCTGCCTTGTCCCGGCTCAAAACGCCATTTCAGCTTTCCCGTCGCCGCATCCAGCGCGATCACGTTGGCCTTCGGCGTCGTCGCGTACAAAACTCCATCCACAATCAGGGGATTGCATTGAAATTCCGACCCGCGAAAAGCATCGCCCGTGTCAAAGCTCCACGCGACTTGCAATTGACTCGCATTTTGTCGATTGATTTGGCTCAGTGTGGAGTAGCGGATGTCATCCAATCCCCCGCCGTATGACCGCCAGTCACTTCGCGGTTTCGAAGCGTCCGCCGCATGCCCGGCTTCCGCTTGATTGTGGAATAAGAATAAACACAGGCCACTTACGGCCAGGCTGATTGCGAACACGCGTATTTTTGTCATCTTCAAAGGCGGCGGCAAATAATTAGCCCTATGATACGCTCGCCGCAAGCTGCCGCAATTTTCGATTTTATGGAACTGAAACGATATTTTCTAGAACAGTTGGAACGTGAGGCCGTCGCATCGCGCAAAGTATTGGAGCGCGTCCCGGAAGGCCAGAACAGTTGGAAGCCCCACGAGAAATCGATGGAGCTTGGCTACTTAGCGGCCTTGGTGGCATCCATGCCGGGATGGCCGGCCATGATGATTGAGCGCGACCAGTTGGATTTTGAGGATCCGTCCGGTCCAACTCTGCGTGCGCAGGCTGTGGAGACAAATGCGGAGCTACTCCGGCTGCTCGAGGATTCATTGGAAAAGTCGCGAAGGGCTCTGGAGAATACGACCGAGGAACACTTGATGACAGTATGGCGTCTCGTCAATGGCAAGCAGGTGCTAAGCCAGAACCTTCGCTATATTACGATCGCCAATATGGCCTTGAGCCACATGGCGCATCATCGAGGACAATTGACGGTCTATCTGCGGCTCAATGATGCCAAGGTGCCTGCGATTTATGGGCCCAGCGCTGACGAGCGGTGGTAAAGCGAGGTCCAAAGCATCCTGCGGTACCATGCTCCATGCCGCAAATCCGCCGATACGCCGCAATTTGCCTGCTTAGCCTTCCGCTGATACTCGCCGCGCGAGATGAAACGCCCAAATATTCCTACCAAGAAGTAATGATTCCGGTGCGCGATGGCGTGCATTTGCAAACGGTCATCTTGACGCCGGCCGGTGCAGACAAGCCGCTACCCATCCTCATCCAGCGAACGCCCTATGGAGTGCCGGACAAGGCGCCGGATCCATTCCCGCCATCGCTCAAAGAATTGGCCTCGGACGGCTACATTTTCGTGTTCCAAAATCTGCGCGGCCGGTTCAAGTCTGAAGGAACATTTCAACTGTCGTCGTGGGTAGACCTGAACGATCCCAAGGCGACGAACGAAGCCACCGATGCCTTCGACACGATCGATTGGCTGGTGAAGAACGTTCCAAGGAACAATGGCCGCGTCGGAATCTTCGGCGTGTCGTATGTTGGTCTCACCGCCGGCTTGACACTGCTGCATCCGCATCCTGCCTTGAAGGCAGTTTCCGAACAAGCCTCGCCCGTCGACCAGTGGATGAACGATGACAACCACCGTTACGGCGCTTTGCGGCTGAGTTACACGTTCGAATATTCCGTGTTGGAGCAGGCCGACAAAAACGCCAACACGCATTTCGACTTCGGCACGTACGATACGTACGAGTGGTATTTGAAGCTAGGGCCCGACTCGAATATTAATTCGAAGTTCATGCACAATACTCTGCCCTTCTGGAATAGCGTCGTGGAACATCCCGATTACGATGTTTTCTGGCATCGCGAAGCCTGGGTCAATCAACTTCACAGCGCGCCCGTCCCCAATCTGAATGTCGCGGGATTTTGGGATCAGGAAGACCCATGGGGACCTTGGAAGATCTTTCGCAATTCCAACGAACACGATCCGAATTCGCAGAATTTGATGGTAGCGGGCCCTTGGTTCCACGGGGAGTGGGGGCGTGAGAAGGGCGATTCCATTGGACCCATCACATTCGGAGGCCACGAAACATCGCGCGAGTTTCGCAAGAACATCGAAGCGCCATTCTTTCGCTATTATCTGCACCGCGAGGGTGAAAAGTTTCCCTGGAAAGTCAGCACCTTTCAATCCGGATCAAACAGCTGGCATACGTATCCCGAGTGGCCGCCTGCCGAATCGAAGCCCACCAACGTTTATCTTCATGCGGACGGCACTCTGTCCTTCACCGCGCCTGTGCAGGGGGAATCGACGACGGGGTACGCGCAATACATTTCCGATCCGGCGAACCCGGTGCCATATCGCCGCCGGCCGATCTCTCCGACCTACCCCGGAGGCGATTGGACGACTTGGGAGGTTGCCGACCAGCGTTTTGTCGATCACCGTCCGGACGTTGGAATGTTTGTGAGCGCGCCGCTCGATCACGACGTCACGGTCACCGGCCCGCTCAGCGCCGCTTTGTATGCCTCGACTTCTGGGACGGACAGCGACTTTGTCGTAAAGCTAATTGATGTGTATCCCGAAAATGCAGTTCCCGATGCGTGGGAAGCCGACGCCGGACCCAAGCCCTCGCAATATTTCGAATCCTTGAATGGCTACGAACTACCGATTGCCATGGAAGTCAAACGCGGCCGATACAACAAGGGCTACGAACATTCTGAGCCGCTGATCGCAAACCAGCCCACCGCCTTCTCTGTCCCGCTGCGCGACCATGATCACGTCTTTCTGAAGGGCCATCGCATGATGGTCCAGATCCAATCCACCTGGTTCCCTTTGATCGACCGTAATCCTCAGAACTTCGTGCCCAGCATTTACGTCGCTAAAGCAGAGGACTTTGTGATTGCCACTCAGCGCGTTTATTGCACTCCCGCATTGCCATCGCACATCGTATTACCTGTCATGCCGTAGTCGCAGGAAGAACCGATGCTGAATGTGAGGACCGAAGATCGTGCGAATCCTATTGTTTAGCGGCAAAGGCGGCGTGGGGAAAACCAGCGTCGCCGCGGCGACCGGCGTTCAACTGGCAAAGCTCGGCAAACGAACGCTGATATTGAGTGTCGATCCGGCGCACAGCCTCGCAGACGCCTTCGATCTTGGCGGCAATCTGTTCCATGGCAACACGGCCGAACCTCTAGCGATTGGCGAAGGACTTTGGCTGCAGGAAGTAAATATCAATCATGAAGTAAAGCGGCACTGGAAAGAGATCTCGTCTTACATCACCACAGTGCTGCGAACCAGCGGGATTCAAGGCGTGGAAG
>JBARMQ010000076.1:0-1921 GCA_049802535.1 Bryobacteraceae bacterium
ACTCTGCACCACGTGATTAAAGCCGATGCGGAGCTTCTCCCCCCGTTCCGACTTGGCGCGCACCAGGTCTCTGGCGTTGCCAAGGACCCTCGTAGCCACGCCGGCACGCGAAGTGGTAGCTTGCGCAGTCTCGTCGTCTGCCCCGTACATGGAGATACGCAGCGTATCGAGATGCCAGAGCCCTTCATTCTTGGCCAGGAATCGCGATGTGAGCATCATCGCGTTGGTGTAGAGCTGCATGCGATGGCCAAAGCCGGAGGCAAAGCGAACCACTTCTGCCAGGCCGGGATTGGTCAGCGGTTCCAACCCGCCGGATAAGTAGAACCTACGCGGAAGGTCCCTGGGTGCTTCGGCGAATAGTTGCTTGAACAATTCATTTCCGGGGATGATGTCTTCCGGGTTGTATTGTTCTCCACGAGCACGCGCGCAGAAGCTGCAGGACAGCATGCACGATACGGCGGGATAGATTCCTACGGTAAATGGATAGCGATAGCTTCCTTCTAGGAATGCCTTGATGGCGCCGGATTCGGCAATAGGCTGAATGGTGCTGCGGCGATAAGGAGCATCTCCGCCGAACTTGCCAAGATATCTGGCCGCTTCGCGATTGCGATAGATCGCGGCCACCAGGGTGATGGCATCATCGTAATTGGAGCGGCAAGCTTCGGCGATATCACGCAAACGGCTAAACGGCCGTACGGTGAGAACGCGCAGAGCAATCGCAGCCTTGCTGGTCCACGACTCGCGCTCCAGGGCTCCGAACCGGCTCAATGCCTGGGCGTTCGAGACGAGGTCACGGCCAACCCGCTCTGCGAGCGAACGCAGTGGACCCGGTGCATTGGGATCCACGTGGTCAGCAGCAACGATTCCTTGAAGTGGTGTGTTGATCGAAATGAGGCCGGAATTTGAACCGGCGAACGTACTCACAACTCACTCCACATCGAAACGTTTTCGCGGCCGGCAAGCGAAAACCTTACCAGCGAAGCTGAGCCGATTTGAATGGCGTGGATCATTCGAAATACAGCCATAGAGAGTTTCCCCCTGAAATTCAGAACTAAACGCAACCACATGAATCCGCGATCCTGCCGCTACGAGCAGGGGAATTTAACCGGCACTGGTTCCAGGGGAAGAAAAACGGGCACTACTCAATTCCGAGAACACTTAACGGCGGAGAGATCTAAGCGATCTAAAGCTGTTACAGGTGAATCAAGAATTACTAACGAGTACTTCTAAGGCTGATAGAGAACTAACAAAGCGAGATTAACTATGTCCACGAAACTTTAGTAATCAACCGTACGCCCGGCGCGATATTTTTACCCTACACGGAGGTGTCGAATGGTCCCCTAACCCCATTATTATGTTAGTGCTGGACAAGGGGGTGGTAAGCAGATTCATTGCGTTCGCCATTTTAGAAGGTAATCGACCCGAGCCCAGGGAATGAGCTCGTTGACTAAAGGGTTATATGCCGTTGCACCATTAAAGGAGCGCAGTCGGGTGGGCGATTCTATCTTTGATGCGCGGCAGTAACGGCGGGGATAGCAAAGGCCGGCGCAGCGTTAGCGCCGTTAACGGCGGGACACGTTGTTGACCGGATCCGCCAGCAAGTGGGCGTACCCTGCTTCGGATCGCTGGCGCATAAACAACGTCATTGTTACAGATAAGACGCCCCTTTCCGGGCAATGCGACATGATCTATGCGCCGCCTCGATGGCGTCTTTTATCAGCGAGGTTTCGATCGCGGTTGTCTCGGACCGGGAGCCACTGGCGGTCCGGTTGTGATTTTTTTCCCGGACTCACGGGACATTCGCGCGTGCCGCCGGACCATGTTTTGCATCCCAAACAGTTGCTTCACTCAATCTGCATGCAATGGGAAGTGACCTGTCATGATCAACGACTTGTGGTATAAGAACGCCGTCATTTACTGC
>JBARMQ010000077.1:0-1890 GCA_049802535.1 Bryobacteraceae bacterium
GGCGTTGCCGACTCCATCCTCAGCTTGTCTGATTTGCAGGTCAACACGGTGGAGCAGAGCGTCCGCCGGGCCGGCAAACTAGTGGATTTGTCACCGACGGAGTATCGCATTCTCGAATATCTGATTCATCGGCCGCGGGTCATCGTATCCAAGCGCGAGTTGCTCGAGCATCTTTACGACTACAACTGGGAACACCACTCCAACGTGATCGAAGCGCACATCTCGAATCTGCGGCGAAAGCTCGAGGCCGCGACCCAACAACCGAGCATCGAAACCCTTCGGGGGCGAGGGTATCGCCTACTCATGGGCTTTGAGGAAAACCGATGAAGTCTTATTCGATTACCCATCGCCTGATTGTGACCATTCTGCTGGTGGAATTGCTGGCCGCCCTCTCGATATCGGGCGCGGCGCTGATTTATGAGCGCCACGTGCGCTTTCGATCCTTTGACGTCATGCTTCGCGGGCGCGCCGATTCCCTGCTGGGCGCAGTCCAGGATGCGGAAGACACGCAGGACAACGTGATGCTGGACGGCACCGAGGTAAATCTCCCAGCCGAGGATATCTACCAGGTCCAGGATGCGGGGGGCCGCATCCTCGGTCATTCGCCCAATTGGACCGGACCCAGCACGGCCTTGTTCGCCGCAAAGACCGGCAAAATGCAGAGAGTCTCCGTACACGGCAAACATTACCGGGTGCTCAGGATTGAAGGGCTCAGAATTGTGGACCCAGGCGATAAAGGCGGCGGTATTCCGCGCCGCGTGACAATTTTTTATGGCTCTCCTGTCGACCATGTGTGGGATGAGATTTGGGGGGCGGTCGGGTTTTACGCGATCACCAGCTTATCGTTGCTGGCGATTTCAGGATTGTTGATCTTCTGGGTTTTGAATCGCGGCCTGGCTCCCTTGCGCGAACTTGCGGCCGAGGCATCCGGCGTCTCGGTGGATTCGTGGAAATTCGTTCCTCCGCCGCGGGCGCGCCAGATTAAGGAGCTCGCACCGCTCACGGTCGCACTCGAAACGGTTCTCACCGGGCTTGAGCATTCGTTTCTGCGGCAACGTCGATTCGTCAGCGATGCGGCGCACGAACTCAAAACCGCCGTTGCTGTGTTGAAGTCGTCGCTGCAGCTGCTGACTCTGAAACAAAGGACGGCGCTCGAGTATGAGCGCGGTATAGAGCGCAGCCAACTGGACTGCCAACGGATGGAAGAAACCGTAGCCAAGATGCTGACCCTGGCGCGAGTGGAGGCAAATAGCGTTCCCGCGGCCGTTGTCACTGATCTGACCGAGGTCCTCCGCCAGGTGGCCCAGCAATTCGAATCCATGGCAGAACTAAAGCGCTTGGAAATCCTTGTCCTGGCGGAGGGCCCGGTGATGGTCGACATCGAGCCGGAGCAGCTGCAATTGTTATGCGGGAACCTGCTTCTGAACGCTCTGCAGCACTGTCCTGCCGGTTCCGCCATACGTGCCGTGGCGGAGCAGAAAGGAACGCAGGCGGAGCTTGCCATCGAGGATGATGGCGAAGGCATCGCGGCTCAGGATCTGCCCCACGTTTTCGAACGGTTCTACCGCGGCGATCCGTCGCGCAGCCGGAATACAGGAGGTACCGGCCTGGGACTCGCAATCTGCAAAGCGATCGCTTCAAGGTGGCAGGGATCGATCGATATTGCGAGCGATTTGGGGGTTGGCACCCGGGTGACCGTGCGCCTCCCCATTTCAACGCTCCCTTCAGCTTCGCTTAAGGTAGCTGTGCGAAATTGAAGGCGAATGTGATTGGAGATCGAATGACTTCGAAGTGCTTCCGTTTGCTTTTACCGACGCTGGTTCTTTTCGGATCCATGACCGCACTGGCGCAGAAACCATACAGCGTCCTGACGCAATGGAAGATTGGCGG
>JBARMQ010000078.1:0-4101 GCA_049802535.1 Bryobacteraceae bacterium
GGTTCAACAGAAAGAACGCCTCGGTCTGGTTGGCAATTTCGATTTTTGCCTGCGCCACGCCACAGGAGAATTTTTCCTCCTGCTAGGCGATGACGATCTTCTGCTTCCGAATGCGATTGAACAATTAGTCGAGCCCTTCCTGCTCGGCAAATCTCCAATTCCAGCCAGCGCCGTCGGCGTTGTCTGGTGTCCGTGCCGAATTGCCAGCGCCACAAATTCTCAGTTCTGGACAACCGAATCCGGCCCCGAAGTGGAATCCGTCTCTTCCCTCCTGGTCGCCCTGTTCGCCGGCGAGCGAGGTCCCCGGCTCACCAGCATTCTGCTGCGCACCCAGGATG
Source organism: Bryobacteraceae bacterium (assembly GCA_049802535.1). Classification (GTDB taxonomy): domain Bacteria; phylum Acidobacteriota; class Terriglobia; order Bryobacterales; family Bryobacteraceae; genus Bog-105. The sequence goes on from JBARMQ010000078.1 coordinate 339, forward strand.
CAATCGCGGTCGGCGGTTACGAAAGTAAATATGGCGACTTGTGCGATATCGGCAACTGGGGTCGCGCTGCTTTGTTGCGCGAATATGCCGTCTGCGTCCCGGAGCCCCTGGTCCAGTACACCAACCATCAAGGCAGCACCACCAGTCAGTCTGCCGTACAGAAATGGCAGCAATGGGCACGCATCGTGCACCAAGATCTGCTGACGAGTGCTCGCGCCAGCAAAGATGGCAGCGCCGTGCGCAAACTGAAGGCTGCCAAAACAAATTTCATCAGCGGAATTACCCTCACCATCCTCATCCAGACCATCGGCAAGCCTGGCTGGATTCGCAGCGCCCTCCGCGAGTCTCTGCGCTCTCCCGGCGCTTTCTTCACTCCATATATGTTCCGCAGACTGATCAAGGATGGAAGAAAGGTTCTCACCGTCCGGCGCCACTCGAAACCTCGCCAACCAGTCGCCGCCGCCCGCACCCCGGCCGAAACTCACCCGATAGAGAAAGTTTCTTAGCCCTTCCCGTCTCATCGCAATTTCGGCCCATCGTTTCTATCGTATGAATTTCATCGATTTACTCGCTTTGTTGAAGCTTTTTGCACCCCTTATCCGTCTTAGTTACTAAGACGCAACATTCCGACGGAAAAGGAAATAGTCTGTGGCTCATCTACGCTTTCGGATTTCTGCTGTACTTGTACTGCCTCTACTCCTCGTCTCGACTTTTTTCGGGCAACAGGCCACCGGCAATTTACGCGGTGTCGTAGCGGACCCTACAGGCGCCATTATTCCCGGCGCTTCCATCGTTATTTCCGGCAATGGCAAATCTCTCAGCACCACCAGCGGCGGCACAGGCTTCTATCACTTCAACGGTCTTCCCGCCGGTCAGTACACCATCGACACGTCTATCGAGGGTTTCACCCCGTTTGAATCCAAGGGCGTCGTCATCGCTCCCGGCACCACAAAAACGCTGAACATCGCCATGACCATTGCAGCCCAGACGCAACAGGTCCACGTCAGCGGAGAAACCTCCACCATCGATACCACGCCGGAATCCAACGCCAACGCCATGGTCATCAAGGGCAAGGATCTCGACGCCCTTTCCGACGACCCCGATGAGCTATCCAGCGAACTGCAGGCTCTCGCCGGTCCTTCGGCCGGCCCCAATGGCGGCGAAATTTATATTGACGGCTTCTCCGGCGGCCAGATTCCGCCCAAGTCCTCGATTCGCGAAATCATCGTCAACCAGAACCCTTTCTCCGCGGAGTTTGACCGCCTGGGCTATGGTCGCATCGAGATTCTCACCAAGGCCGGCACCGGCGAAATGCATTCGCACATCTTTTCCCGTGGCAATTTCTCCGGCCTCAACGCCCAGAATCCAATTTTGAATTCCAACCTACCCCCGGGCGCACCCCGGCTGACAGAGCCCCCGTACTACTCCTATTTCTTCTATGGCAACATCGGCGGCCCCATGACGAAAACATCGTCCTACTTCGCCGATTTTTTCAACCGCCGAAATGAAAGTGTCAGCATCATCGACGCCATCGATCCGGCCAGCGTAACCCCTTCCAACCCCAACGGAACCTACTTAAACGAAACCGTAAGCAGTCCCAGTACTCGTTACGACACCGAACCGCGCTTCGACTTTCAGCTCGGTCAGGCGAACACGCTGACCTTGCGGTATGAGTACTATCACGCCGCGTTCACCAACGGAAACGTCGGCGAACTGTCGCTTCCCGAGCAGGCTACCAACGGTCATAACGAAGAGAACACCCTGCAGGCCAGCGACAGCATCGTGATGAGTAAGAATTTTGTCGACAACATCCGCTTCCGCTATCGGCGCATTCGCAACAACCAGTCCGCGCAATACACCATCCCCAGCGTCACCGTTTCCGGCGCCTTTACCGATGGTGGCAGCAACTCTGGTTCGGTTCGCGACAATCAGGATGACTACGAAGTCCAAGATTATTTCACCGGATCTAAAGGTCGCCACGCACTCAACTTCGGCGGACGGCTGCGCGCCTATCGCGACGCCAACTACAGCAACGCCGGTACCAACGGCTCCTATACCTTCACCAGTCTCAACTCGTATCTCCTCAAGACTCCGCAGCAATACAAGGTCACGGTCGTCAACAACAATCAATACACCGCCCGCGCCATCCCCTACGATCTCGCCCTCTTCTATCAGGATGACTTTGCCATCAATCGCAAATTCACCTTCAGCTATGGCCTGCGCTGGGAAACACAAAACGAGATTCACGATAAGAGTGACTTCGCTCCCCGCATTTATCTCGCCTATGCACTCGGACACGGCAAAGGGAAACCCAAGACCGTGGTGCGCGCCGGTTATGGATGGTTCTATCAGCGCTTCACCGTCCCGAATGGTTCCTACGGTACGCCCTATATTTTGCCGACCTTGCGCAACAACCTGCCGAGCACTCCCGGCGGAGTTTCGAATCAGCAGATTTACGTTGTCCAAAACCCCACGGGCTATACCGAAACCAGTCCCGGCAATCCCGTAAAGCCGCCGAATCCCACAACTTCCACGTCCGCGCCCACATACTGGACCCTGGCGCCGAATTTCCACGCTTCTCTCGACATGCAGGCTGCCATCGGTGTCGATCGCCAGATTGCGAAAGGTATCACCGGCAACGTCACCTACCTGTACAGCCGCGGTGTCCACGATTACTTGAGCAACAACACCAGCGCGCCTTTCTTCGACGGCTCGACCAATATGTATCCTGCCACTCCGCTGGCACCACCCAGCGAAAACATCAACCAGCTTCAGTCTGGCGGCGTCTATCGCGAGCAGCAGATCATTGCCACTGCCAACGCCCGGCTAAAAAGGTTCAGCGTCTTCAGCTTCTATACCTATAGCAACGCCAAATCCGATACCAGCGGCTTTGACAGCTTCTCCATGAACGCGCACGATCCCGGCCAGGATTATGGCCGCACCGACTTCGCCGTCACCAATCGCTTTCTCATTCTCGGCGACGTCAATCTTCCCTATCAGGTCTCGTTTGCTCCCTTCTTTGTCTATAACTCGGGCACGCCGTACAACATCACCACCGGAAGCGATTTAACTGCGAATAACCAGTTCAACGCTCGACCAGCCTATGCTCCTGCGTCGGACTGCCCTGCCGGAGTGACCTCAACCCGCTACTACTCCACCAAGTTTGGCTGTCTCGATGCCAATCCCTTCGGGACCAACGAGAAAATCCTTCCCTACAACGTGGGAACCGGCCCGTCGAACTACAGTTTGAATTTGCGCGTCGCCAAAGTCATCGGCTTCGGTCCTAAACTCAAAACCGCAAAGGGTGGCAACGGCTTCCATGGAGGCGGGCATGGCCTTGGAGGTCGCGGCCTCAGCGGCAATCAAGGTGGCCCCGGTCAACTGGATGCGGCCGTCGCGCGTAAATACAGCCTGACGCTCTCCGTCTTCGCGCAGAACGTGATGAATCGCCAGAATCTCGCCCCGCCCAATGGCACCCTGGGTGGCCCATTCTTCGGCAAGTCGACGGCCCTTGCTGGTGGATTCTTCGGCCCTTCCACCGCTGGCAATCGCAGCATCTTCCTCAACGCTGGACTCAACTTCTAGCGCTTCGCGTCCCCCTCCTCCAGAAAACAAATGTCCCGTGTCTCCTCCGCACTCGCGGAAAGACACGGGACATTTCATTTTGTAGCTCTCTATTTTCTTTCTCGGAGTTTCTTCATTCGGCGGTCGCCGCTAAAATCAGGTGGGAAGAAATCTATACCTCTTGCTTCGCCGCCTCTGT
>JBARMQ010000079.1:0-3309 GCA_049802535.1 Bryobacteraceae bacterium
AAGAGCTTTGCAACCGGCCGATTGAAATAGCCAAAGCCAATCATGGCGCCGCACAACGCCAGACTCACGATGATTGCCACCGGCGGCAGCGGGCCGAGTAAGCCGATTACCGCGAGCGCTGCCGTGATCGGGACGGTCTCCGCCGCAGTCATCCAGTCGAGGCCGTCCATGAAATTTACCAGATTGACGAACCACAGGCCGCCGATCACGAGCGCAACACGTTCAGCCGCCAACGGTAGAATCGGCAGTATTCGCAATCCAGGTGGCAGCACGAAGATCACCGCCGTAACCGCCAGTGTTTGCAGCAGCAACCGTAACGCCACGTTTTCCGGATGAATGTCCGCAAGCACGCCCACGCCGGCAATGAAGACGACGGCGACGAAGACAAGCAAAAGCTGCGCGGCCGCGGTGGCGCCGACCGGGAAAAAATATAGCGTCGCGCCGGACACGCTGAGCGCGGCCGCGATGACCGCGATGCCGCCGCCTTGCGGCGTCGGTATCGTGTGCGACGAACGCTCATTCGGCTGCACGATCGCATAGCGTGCAAGCAGTGGACGCAGCAGCACAATCAGGACCGCACTTAGGAGGGCCGCCGCGATGAGGATCGCGGCGCCGCCTAGTATCGATGAAACCGTCAGCTCCCTGTCCATCTGCGCATCCAGGTCCTGAAAAATATCTAGCATAAAAATCTTGCCGCGCTGCGCAATTTCCGGGATGGTGTGGCCGCCCGAGGAGAGACGCAGGTTTGCCGGATGACGGTATCGTCCACGACACTTCGCTTCGATCGCGCGTCCTTTATCCTCCTTGCCGATTGGCTCGCGATGGGTGTTGCCGTCGTGCTGCCGTGGTCAACCAGCGCCGCGAGCATATTGATCGCGCTTTGGCTCGTAGTTGCGCTTGCGACCATGGACCCGGCCGCGCTCAAGCGCGAGCTGATCACCCCGGCCGGCGGTCTGCCGGTACTGTTATGGTGCTTTGGCGCCGTTGGTATGTTGTGGGCGGACGTCAGTTGGCACGATCGCCTGGGAGGCCTCGATGGCTTTGACCGGCTCCTGATGATCCCGTTGCTGTTGGCGCAATTCCGGCGGTCGGAGAATGGTGCTCTCGTGCTCTATGGCTATCTGGCGTCCGCGACGGTCCTCCTCCTGACGTCATTTGCTTTTGCTTTGATCCCGGCCCTTGGCGCGCATGGAAAATACTATGGTGTGCCGGTCAAGGACTACATTCTCCAGAGCGATGAATTTATTATCTGCGGTTTTGCGCTCCTTGGTGCTGCCGGCGAGTTAGGTATACGGCACAAATGGGGCGACGCTCTGAAACTCTTTTTCATCGCCATATTTTTTCTCGCCAACCTGGCCTTTGTATTTGCCAGTCGCACGGCATTGTTGGTGGCGCCATTCCTCGTCGCGGCGCTCGGCTGGCGGTTGTCCGGCGTGAGGGGAGTTGTAGCCGCGTGCTTGATAGCAATCGTGCTTGCACCCGTTCTGTGGCTCAGTTCGCCTCACCTCCGCGATTTTACACTCCAATCGGTCGCCGACGTACGCGACTATCTTAAATCGGACGCGGTAACATCATCAGGGCTGCACCTGGAATTTTTGAGAAAATCGATCGGCATCATTGAAGATGCCCCTCTGATCGGCCATGGTACGGGCACCATTCCCGAGCAATTTCGTCTCGCCGCCGCGGGTGAAACGGGCGCCGCCGGAATCGCGAGCGTAAATCCCCACAATCAGATCTTCGCCGTCGCGATCCAGCTTGGCTGCGTCGGGGCAATCGTGCTTGTGGCGATGTGGCTTGCCCATCTTATGTTGTTTCGCGGCGGCGGCTGGACGAGCTGGGCCGGAATGGTGGTCGTCGTGGAGAACATCATATCCTCTACGGTAAATTCCCATTTGTTCGATTTTAGCCAGGGCTGGCTCTACGTTTTCGGTGTCGGAGTAGCCGGGGGCATCGTATTAAAGAGGGCTGATTCAGAATATTTCGCAGCCAAAGACATATGATGCGTCGTTACGGCGAGGAATGGTCCGCTTCGAACTGCAAGCGCTATTATGTGATTTTAAGCCGTTTCTAGCGTCACTAGACGACATCGCAAACTCAAACCGGCCTCCCGAACATCGAGCGTTCTACAAGGTTGCATACGATGTGCGCAGCGGTAATGTGAATTTGTTGGATCAACGGCGTTTCTTTCGTTGGAGCAAATAGACAGACGTCACAAAGATCGCTCATCAAGCCGCCCTCTGCTCCGGTAAATCCCATCGTCTTAATGCCGAGTCCGCGTGCAGCGCGCAACGCGGCAAGGATGTTGGGTGAGCGTCCCGATGTCGAAAAGGCAAGAAATCCGTCCCCACGCTTGCCGAGTCCGCGGACTTGTCTTTCGAACACCTGCTCAAATCCGTAGTCGTTGCCGATCGCCGTAAGGACGGAAGTATCCGTACTGAGCGCAACAGCTGGCAGGGGCGCGCGATCGAAGTTTAATCGGGACAGGAACTCTCCTGCGACGTGCTGAGCGTCGCCGGCGCTTCCGCCGTTTCCCGCAATCATCAGCTTATTGCCCGTGCGGAAAATACTCTCGATCAATTCGGCAATAGTGCGGATCGTGCGATGAAGCTTTTCATCGCCAGCCGCAAGTTGCATCGTCGATACCGATTGACGAAAGTAACCAGCGACGAGATCGTCAGCGGATTTGTCCATGGGCGCGTCACAGGTTGGGTCTCCGGCTACTCGGAAGACCGAGATCATTTTTTGAAGCTTTTAAAGATGAGGCTTTACCATAGCAAGTCGGAATGACTGGGGCGTTGGAACAGCGCGGCGATCTTTGAAAGTGCGCTGGACGGTAACCGAAATTGCACTGTATAGCACTTCTACCATTCGCTTAACTTGGTACGATGATCTCTGGAATAACAACCCCTAAAACGACGCAAGCGGCAATCGGCCGAGGTGCACCGATGCCGCTTTCGGTCATTTTGCCGAATTTCAATCATGGCGATCTTATCTCTCGGGCGCTTCGGGCGCTTCTCGATCAAAAGCCGGCAGCAAGTGAAATTATCGTTGTGGACGACGGGTCGACGGACAACAGCGTAGAAATCGTCGAGGCGTTGCAGCGTCAGCACGCATCGATCCGGCTCATTCGCAACGGGACAAACCGGGGTATCATTGCGTCCGTAAAAACCGCGCTCGAAGTAGCCACTGGCGAATATCTATTATTCGCCGCATCTGATGATTTTGTTCTTCCCGGCCTGTTCAGTCATGCCCTGGAAGGGTTGACCGCCTATCCGGGTGCGGCGTTCTTCTGCGCTAGTGTTGCCCTGC
>JBARMQ010000080.1:0-18069 GCA_049802535.1 Bryobacteraceae bacterium
AAACTCCTACGCCGCTTGTCTCATTCTTGTTGACACGCTCCGCTGCGCTAGCGTATTCGCTCAACGTTACGGCTGTTCCCCAGGGGCCGCTCGGCTTTCTCTCCCTCTGGCCAACGGGGGAGCCTCAGCCGACGGTCTCCACCTTGAACTCCTGGGACGGCCGCGTGGTTGCTAACGCCGCGATCGTACCTGCCGGCTTTAATGGCTCGATCGCCGTGTACGCCAGCAACGCTACCGACGCCGTCATCGACATCAACGGCTATTTCACAACGCAAGATGCGACGGCCGGTCTTGCTTTTTATCCCGTGACTCCTTGCCGCGTCGCGGACACTCGCGGTAACGGCTTCACTGGGCTGTTTGGCGGACCGACTATGACCGCCGATTCAACCCGCTCGTTCCCGATTCAACAGAGCGCGTGCGGCATTCCGGCTACCGCGCAAGCCTATGCCCTGAACATGACGGCGATACCGGCAAACGGCGGTCCGCTTTACTTTCTGAGCGCTTGGCCAACGGGACAAACGCAGCCCTATGTCTCAACTTTGGACTCCTGGACGGGTGATGTCGTCGCGAATGCGGCCATTGTTCCCGCTGGTAACGACGGTGCGGGCAGCGTAGACGTTTTCGTCACTAACGCCACCGACGTAGTCATCGACATCAACGGCTACTTCGCGCCGCCCGGAGGCACGGGCGCGCTGTCGTATTACCCGGTCACTCCCTGCCGCATGGTTGACACGCGCGGCAACGGCTTCAGTGGATTGCTAGGACCACCCAGCCTTGTCGCTGGAACCAGCCGCGACTTCCCGCTCGAGTCAAGCGCCTGCAGCATCCCGGCAACCACGCAGGCTTACTCACTCAACGTGACCGTTGTGCCCCAAGGACCGTTATGGTTCCTGGCTTTGTGGCCAACAGGACAATCACAACCGCTCGTCTCAACGTTGAACTCGTGGCGCGGCGAAGTGTTAGCGAACGCAGCCCTGGTGCCTGCCGGAACCAACGGCTCGGTCACGGTGTTTGCGAGCAATCCCACGAACTTAATCATCGATGTGAACGGCGTATTTGCGCCTTAAGGTTGATCAATCACTATGTCTAATCTTTACCGTTTTCTTTCTCTCGCTTTGATCGTGGCAGCGGCACTCACTGCGCAGACTGTCGGTTCCACCACCAATCTTTCGGTGAATTCCACCTCCATCACGCAAGGGTCCGTCGCGACCTTGACCGCCACAGTGACCGTGAATGGCGCCGCTGCCACGGGGGGAACGGTTAAGTTTCTAGACGGCACGCGTTCACTAGGGACCGTACAGGTGATTGTTACCGGAACCGGAGTAGGCACGGCGGTGCTAAGAACAAATTCTTTCGCCGGCGGCAGCCACAGCATTACGGCGAATTATTCCGGTGCACCCAATGGAGCGCAGCACGCTGGCGCGAGCAATTCGGCAATGGTCGCGCTCACCGTTCAGCAGACCGGCCCGCTAGGCTCCGCAACTAGGTTGACTTCGAGCCAGGAAGCCGATGGCACATATGATTTCACCGCCACGGTATCATCGCTCGGTATTCCGCCTCCTAACGGGACGGTCGCTTTCTCCGATCAAACCAGTGGAGCCTCTCTTGGTTCGGCCGCTCTCAGTTCTGCCTTGGCCGCAACGTTTGCGACTCCTTTTCAGTCTTCGTACGGACTCAGCGGCTTCCCAACTGCGATCGCTGTTGGCGATTTCAATCAGGATGGCGTCCTGGATCTCGCAGTCGCCAACTCGAACGTTAGCGTTTTTCTGGGCGATCCTAGCAATCCGGGACATTTCCTCAACCCGGTCAACTACGGAACGGGTAGCACAGCTCAGCCCACATCGATCGTGGTGGCCGATTTTAACGGCGATGGCGTGCTTGATCTCGCAACGGCGAATAACGACGGCAGTATCAGCGTTCTCTTCGGTAGCGCCACTTCGCCCGGTAATTTTCTGCCCCCAACCATGTACCCGACCGGTGCGACCCTCGGAAGCAGCGCCGGCTTTACGCTGCTAACAAGCGATCTCGACTTGGACGGCTTGCCCGACTTGGTGCTTGTTTCAGACACGGCAGTCATTCTTTTGAACGACCCAATTCACCGGGAACACTACAAATTCAATCAACGACGTATTCGACAACAGGTACAGAAGCGGCAGCCCTTGGAGACTTGAATGGCGATGGCTATCCGGACCTCGTTGTGAGCGGCCAACAAGGGATATTCAGTTTCTTTGGCGACTCCTCGCATCCCGGACAATTCATAGGTCCCAATACGCTGTTGGCTTGTAGTAGCTTCTGCATTTACCCGTCGGTTGTGATTGGCGATTTTAATCAAGACGGCGTCGCTGACCTTGCATTCACTACATCCGACCCGCCCTTCAGTCTAGAGGTGGGCGTCTTCATTGGCGACGCATCTAATCCCGGTAACTTTCTGCCCTCGACAACATACGATGTGACACCAGTAATAGACCAAACCCACGGCTCAAACGGCATAGGAGGATTGGTGATGGGAGACTTCAACGGAGACGGCGTGCCGGACTTAGCGACGTTGTGGTATGCATACGGCAACAGTGGCTTTGAGCCTGTCGGATGGCACGTCTCACCTCTAATGGGTAACCCAAATAATCCAGGTCAATTTGTCCTGGCGAGCGATACATCCTCGCCAATCAACTATGTTTCTGTGGGCAGTTTCGTCAGTGCAGATTTTATCGGCAACGGCCTATCGGATCTAGCATTCGGCCTTGCCGTCAACGATAGTTCGCCGACTGTTCAGGTGCTGCTCGATTCGCCTTCAGCGACTGCGACGGCGGCCGGTATCGCGCTAATGGGCTCCAGCACTCAATCTGTTGTGGCTAGCTACGCGGGCGATAGCGATCATCAAGCGAGCGCATCAGCGGCTCCCGTGGCCACGAACACAACACTGACGACATCTGCCTTTATTAGCAACGTCGACACTCCGATCGTCTTCACCGCCGCGGTCACCTATGTTGGAAGTCCCGTAACATCGGGATCGATCACGTTCTATGACGGAACACAAGCTCTCGCCACCGTCGGTTTGTCGGCACAAGGAACGGCCACGTATACAGCGACGAACTCTTTCACCGTCGGAACGCACACGATCTCTGCCGCATATGCGCTCAATGGCACATACCTGCCGAGCACTTCCGCCACTCTTACGATCACCGTCACGCAGACTGGGCAGACTCCGGCTGGCGGCGGCCTTCTGTTTGTTCCTATCACGCCGTGCCGGCTCATGGATACGCGAGGCAACGGATTTTCCGGCGCCTTCGGAGCGCCAAGCCTTGGCGATGCAGAGCGTGATGTACCCGTTCCGCAAAGCGCCTGCGGCATCCCGGGAACCGCTCTCGCCTACTCATTGAATGTCACCGCAGTGCCGCAAGGGCTGCTCGGTTACTTGTCCGTTTGGCCCACAGGATTGGTCCAGCCAACGGTTTCGACACTAAATTCCTATGATGGCCGCGTCGTCGCCAATGCCGCCATTGTGCCTGCTGGCGCCGATGGATCGATCGCGTTATACGCGAGCAACACCACCGATGCTGTCGTTGACATCAATGGATATTTCGTATCTGAGGGGACGCCCGGCGGATTGGCGTTCTATCCGGTCACTCCCTGCCGCGTCGCTGACACCAGAGGGAATGGCTTCAGTGGCTCCTTTGGTCAGCCGACTATGACGGGCGGATCGAGCCGGTCGTTTCCCATTCAGCAGAGCACCTGCGGGATCCCTGCAACCGCACAAGCTTAGCCCTGAACATGACGGCTGTGCCATCGAACGGTGGTCCGCTCTACTACCTGACGGCTTGGCCCACGGGACAGCCACTGCCCTTTGTGTCAACTCTAGACTCCTGGACCGGCGATGTCGTGGCGAATGCCGCCATTGTACCCGCCGGGTCAAATGGAGGCGTCGATGTCTTTGCCACGAACGACACTGACGTCATTATCGACATCAACGGCTACTTCGCGCCGCCTGGAGGAATGGGCGCGCTGTCGTACTACCCGGTCACTCCATGCCGCATGGTCGACACACGCGGCAACGGCTTCAGCGGACTGCTGGGGGCGCCGAGTCTGGTAGCCGGAACCAGCCGCGACTTCCCGCTCGAGTCAAGCGCCTGCAGCATCCCGGCAACCACGCAGGCTTACTCACTCAACGTGACCGTTGTGCCCCAAGGACCGTTATGGTTCCTGGCTTTGTGGCCAACGGGAGAATCACAGCCGTACGTTTCAACCTTGAATTCTTGGCGCGGCGAAGTGTTGGCTAACGCAGCGCTGGTGCCGACCGGAACCAATGGATCCGTTACAGTCGGTACCAGCAATTCGACGGACTTAATTATCGATGTGAACGGTGTATTTGCACCATAGAAGATCAGAGCTCTATGTCCCACGCTCATCTTCGTGCTCTTTATGTTTGGCTTATTGCGGCCGCGCCGCTCTCCGGCCAAACCACCCAATCGACCACGAGCCTGTCGGCGAGCCAAAGTTCGATCACCCTTGGATCGCTCGTGACCTTAACAGCAACCGTTTCCGTGAATGGCCAAGCTGCCATTGGGGGCCAAGTTCACTTTCTTGACGGGAAACGGGATTTAGGAACTGTACAAGTAGTCGTCAGTGGGGCGGGAATAGGCACCGCTTTGCTGCCCACGCGCTCGCTCTTACCAGGGGCAAATTCGATTACCGCGGTTTTCAGCGGAGCGCCAAACTCCGCACAAGCCTCCTCCGCGAGCCAATCTTCGCCCCTCCTCGTAACCGTGACGCCGGTTCCCGTCCCTTCGATAACAATCAGCGCCAGCGTGTCCTCGCCGGTGACCATCACAGTGTGGCGATCGGGGCAAACTCCTGGCCCATCCGGCGGCCTTCTTTTCGTGCCAATCACGCCCTGCCGTGTGATGGACACGCGCGGCAACGGCTTCTCTGGCTCCTTCGGCGCACCCAGTCTCACGAATACCGAGCGTGACGTGCCCGGTCCGCAGAGCTCATGCAACATTCCATCGAGTGCTCTTGCCTACTCATTGAATGTCACCGCCGTACCGCAAGGGCCACTCGGTTTCTTATCCATATGGCCGACTGGCGTAACGCAACCTTTGGTATCAACGCTCAACTCTTACGATGGACGCGTCGTTGCTAACGCCGCCATTGTTCCTGTGGGCTTCAATGGCTCAATCGCTTTGTTTGCCAGCGACACCACCGACGCAGTCATCGACATCAACGGCTACTTCACGAGCCAAGAGGTGTTTGGCGCGCTCGCCTTCTATCCGGTGACTCCGTGCCGCGTGGCCGACACCAGAGGCAACGGCTTCACCGGTACGTTCGGTCAACCAACCATGACGGCTGGTTCGAGCCGGTCGTTCCCGATTCAACAAAGCACCTGCGGAATCCCAGCAACCGCTCAGGCCTATGCCCTCAGCATGACGGCAGTGCCTTCGAATGGCGGTCCGCTCTACTATTTAACCGCTTGGCCAACGGGTCAGCCTCAGCCGTATGTCTCAACCCTCGACTCCTGGACGGGAGACGTCGTCGCGAATGCCGCGATTGTTCCTGCTGGTAGCAACGGCGGCGTCGATGTCTTTGCCGCCAACGACACTGACGTCATCATCGACATCAACGGCTACTTCGCGCCACCGGGCAACACTGGCGCGCTATCGTACTACCCGGTCACTCCCTGCCGCATGGTCGATACGCGCGGCAACGGCTTCAGTGGACTGCTGGGACCGCCGAGTCTTGTCGCCGGGACGAGTCGCGACTTGCCACTCGAATCAAGCGCCTGCAGCATTCCGTCAGCAACGCAGGCTTACTCTTTGAATGTAACTGTGGTGCCACCCGGCCCACTGTGGTTCCTTGCGCTCTGGCCAACCGGAGAATCACAGCCGTACGTCTCAACGTTGAATTCTTGGCGCGGGGAAGTGCTGGCGAACGCAGCACTCGTTCCGGCCGGACCCAATGGATCGGTCACCGTCGCCGCAAGCAATCCGACGGACTTAATTATCGACGTGAACGGCGTTTTCGCACCCTAAGGGAAATCTTAAATTATTTCAGGGAGATAGCGTTGTCACGCCTCTGAAACAAAAGCTGCTGCCTTCCACACAATCGAACATTTCTTTCCAAATATGTTTTCATCGGGAATTCATATAACTCTAATCCCCTAGACACACTCTTCCCGCACGATGAGGGTGGGAATTGAAATAGATCCCGTATGACAACGACGAAAATCCAGTTCTTCTGGCAAGACCGCTCCGTTGACAAACAATTCCGTTCGGGTGTGTCGCTGCATAGTCACACCATGCACTCGGAAGAGAGCCTCGAAATGATCCCGCGCTACACCGCCAAGGTGCCATACCTGGGTGCAGCTATCCGCCGCCAGGAGGCGGCTTACCAGCATCAAAAGGGCGATCGCCTCGATTTCCGGCACGCCTATTGGACCCCCCCACTATCGCCTCGCGAAGCGCATCGTCTCGAAGAGAAGCAAATCCAGGCGCAATTCGACCTTCCCGGCTTTGTTTCTCTTACGGACCATGACAGCATTGTCGCCGGGGTGCATCTTCAGGTGCTCGATCGTTTTCGCGACGCACCAGTCTCGACGGAATGGACCATTCCTTTCGGCGCCACATTCTTTCACCTCGGCGTTCACAACCTGCCGGTCGAACGTAGTGCCGTACTGATGTCAGAAATGGCTGCGTTCACGGCCGACCCTCAGCCACAGAACCTTGGTCCGATACTTTCGACGCTTAACAGCTACCCCGACGTTCTGCTCGTGCTAAATCATGCTTATTGGGACGAAAAAGGCATCGGGGCCGCCGAACACGCGACCATTCTTGAGCGACTCATCGCACAGCACGGCCACAGCTTCCACGCGGTCGAACTGAATGGCTTGCGCGGCTGGAACGAAAACAAGATGGTGTTGACCCTGGCAAATGAGATCGGTCTGCCGGCGGTCTCCGGAGGAGATCGCCATGGCTGTGAGCCGAACGCGATTGTCAACCTTTCGCGCGCCACTTCCCTCGCGGGCTTCATCCACGAGGTCCGTTACGCTCAATTTAGCCAGGTTGTGCTGATGCCGCAGTATCGGGAACCGCTGAAGCTCCGCATTCTGCAGACAATGGTGGATATCGTGCGTGAATATCCCGCCGATTTCGGAGCTCAACGAACACGCCACTCCGGCGCCTCCGCCCCGATCAGTCTTCCCGAAGGGCGACGCCGCTGGTGCGATCGCGTTTTCTACAAAGGGCCCGATTATATGGAAGCTATTCCGCTATCGAAGGTGTGGAAAGATGGCGGCCCGCCCGTGGTCAGGCGTTTTCTGTCCGCCATGCGTCTCATCGAGTTGCGTAGCGTGCGGTCCGCGTTACGATTGGCTTTGGACGACCGTTCTACTGTATGGTCCGATCGAAAAGCCGCTGTTTGAATTCAGCCCCACGTGTCGCGTTTCTTCCCGACACATTTTATGAGGTCAATGGCGTGGCTCATACGAGCCGCCAGTTGGAGGCGTTTGCACGCCGCCGGCAAGTGCCGTTTCTCAGCATTCATTGCGGGCCCAAGACGGAGATCACACAAGACGGAGCCGTCACGGTGCTGGAGTTGCGTCGTGGACCGTTCTCGTTTCCGCTCGACGCTATGCTCGATTACGATCCTTTTTTGTTCCGCTATGCCAGTCGCGTAATCACCGAAATACATCGATTCAAGACGGATTTGATCCACGTCACCGGCCCTGGCGATATGGGGGCCCTCGGCCTTTATCTTTCCTGGAAGCTCAAACTTCCATTAGCTATCTCCTGGCACACCAGTCTTCACGAATACGCCGCCCGCAGACTCGAACGGATGCTCCGCTTTCTCGGACCTCATGCAAGCAGCGGGGCTGCGGCCTTCGTAGAACGCCGTTCGCTCAACATTCTCGACTGGTTCTACAGTCGTGCCAACATTGTTCTCGCGCCCAATCGCGAGCTAGTCGAATTCCTGCGCACGCTGACATCACGGCCCGTTCGCCTGATGCAGCGTGGGGTAGAAACGGATCTGTTCGCACCCGCTCGTCGCAAGCGCACCGATAATCGTTTTCGCGTCGGCTACGTCGGCCGCCTCACCACCGAGAAGAACGTTCGATTTCTGGCCCACATCGGAAGAGCTCTCGAATCGGCTGGCCAGGGTAACTTCGAATTTCGCATCGTAGGCCAAGGCATTGACGATTCCTGGCTGCGGAACAATGTCCCTAGTGCTGTGCTGACTGGTGTTTTGCGTGGCGACCCGCTCGCCGAAGAGTTCGCCAATATGGACGTGTTTGTCTTTCCTTCGAAGACCGATACGTATGGCAATGTTGTGGCGGAGGCGCTCGCGTCGGGAGTTCCGGCCATTGTAATGCCGGAAGGCGGCCCAAAGTATCTGATTGAGAATGGCGTCACCGGCTTCGTGGGAACCTCAAACGACGATTTCATCGAACGTGTCAAGTCGCTAATGATCGATCGCCAGCTGCAGGCACGCATGGGCGAAGCAGCGCGCGCCTACGCATGCACGCTCTCCTGGGACAGCGTCTTTGAAAGGGTCTACACCGCATACGGCGAATGCCTTGAGGCTGCGCCCGCGACCAGTCATATTGCCAGCGCAAACGCTTAGATTGACAATGATTTAGACTCGTTTTTAGAGCGCTTTCCGCATGGTATCCTGAAACAACGTGAGTGCCGGAAGCAAACGGCGCGCGCGTTTCGCCAACCTTATTTGGAAGCGTGAAGGCCGCGGATGCAAAGCCGCCGCACAAACAGAGGTGCGACTCTGAAGCCTGAAGATATCCTGCAAAGTAAAGCCGCGGTCGCCTTGTTGATCGACCATACGTTGCTGAAACCAGAGGCAACGAAACTCGAAATCCATCGTCTCTGCGATGACGCGCGTGCGAACAATTTCATGTCAGTCTGCATCAACCCGTGTTGGGTGCAAACGGCTCGAAGACGGCTGGAAGGGTCAGACGTACGGGTTTGCACAGTTATCGGCTTCCCTTTAGGCGCTAACGACGCACGTACTAAACTCTCCGAAGCAAACCTTGCGTTAGTGCAAAGTGCGGATGAACTAGACATGGTCTTGAACATCGGCGGTTTGCGTTCCGGCGATTTTCATCTGGTGCACAAGGATATCGCCGACATAGCCGACATCGCCCACAGCCGCGGCGCAATCCTCAAGGTAATTCTCGAAACCTGTTTGCTGACGGATGCGGAAAAAACTACAGCTTGCCAGCTTGCGCTGCAAGCCAGAGCGGACTTCGTTAAGACATCGACCGGGTTTTCCAAATCCGGCGCGACCGTAGCCGATGTGAAACTGATGCGCCAAGTCGTGGGGCAGCATATGGGTGTAAAGGCCTCGGGTGGCATACGCACCTTCGAAGGGCTTCGTGAAATGGTTCTGGCCGGAGCGACGCGCATCGGGACCAGCGCGGGCCTGTCCATCCTGTATGAGATGGAGCAAGAAATGCCATCGCCGGCCTCGGAGACGGGCGCCTATTAATGGCGCCACCGCGCAAAAGCCAGGTGCGATTCCGGGAACGCGCCGAGTTGCTCGACTTTCTTTTGGAAGTCAGCAGCGTCACGACAGAAACACTCGATCTTGATGTTCTGCTGGGCAATGTAGCCAGCATCATCAAGGAAGTGATCCCGCACGATCTATTCGCGATTCTTCTCTACAACGAGCGCGGCGGCGGCCTTAGGATGCGCTATTCGATCGGTCATCGGGACGAGGTGGCGCGCAGTCTGGTGATTCAGTTAGGAGAAGGCATCACCGGCGCTAGCGCGGCCAGCCGCCAGCCGATTCTGGTCGGCGATGTCCGCGCCGATGCGCGTTATTTAAGCGCGCTCGATGCCGTTCGCGCTGAGTTGACTGCTCCCATGCTGGTGCGCGGCAAGCTGGTCGGCGTAATCGATCTGCAGTCCACGCGCCTCCACGCATTTTCGGAACAGGATCGGGCGCTCCTGACTCTCATTGCAGCCCGGGTCGCGTTTGCCATAGACAATGCGCGCCTCTACCGGAGAGTCGAGCGTCAGGGCCGCCTGATGCGCGTGCTCGCGCATCTGTCCCAAGAGTTCAGCTCGATTCTGGATCTCGACGAACTACTAACCAAGATCGCCGTCACGGTTCGTGCGCTGATCAATTTCGATGCCTTCAGCATCTTTCTTGTCGAAGCCGACGAGGGCATTCTGCGCCAACGCTTCAGCCAACGCTATGACAATCGCGGCGGAGTGGATCGTGTCGAAATGGGCAAAGGCATTGTGGGCGCAGCCGCGGTCTCCCGCCAGTCTGTTCGTGTGGGCGACACGCTGAACGACCCGCGCTACATTCCCGTTGGACACGACACGCGTTCGGAAGTGTCAGTTCCGCTGATCTTGCAGGACCGCGTGGTCGGCGTAATGGATCTTGAAAGTACGCATCTCAATTTCTTCAGTGAAGATCATCTGCGCGCCTTGACTCTGCTGGCGCCACAAATAGCAAGCTCGGTCGAAAATGCGCGGCTGTACCAAGAGCTGGCTCAACGGGAGCAGCGCATGGAGCAGGACTTGAAGGCAGCCTTCAAGTTGCAATCGGTGTTGCTGCCTCGCACGGCTCCCGCTATTGTGGGGCTGGACATGGCGGTCAAATCGCGGCCGGCGCGGGAAATCAGCGGTGATCTCTACGATTTCTTCGAACTTCGCGACGACTATAACCTGATCGCATTCGGCGATGTCAGCGGAAAAGGCGCTGCGGCGGCACTCTACGGCGCCCTGGTTTCCGGATTGTTGCGTACGCTTGCACCTCGTCGCCGCAGCCCTGCGGAGTTGATGAAGGACTTGAATGAGGCGCTCCTGGAGCGCAAGGTCGACGCCCAGTACGTCACCCTTCTGCTGCTGCTCTGGGATGCGCAGACCCGCACCCTGACCATGGCAGGCGCTGGCGTACTGCCGCCAATGGTGTGCCGAAAAGGGGAAATCATCGAAAGTCATCTGGAAGGTGTTCCGCTGGGCATGTTGGAAGATCAGAATTACGAACAGATACAGTTTGTCGCCGAGAGTGAGGATTATATTCTGCTCTATTCCGACGGAGTCGAAGATCAATTGCATGAGAGTGCGGAATATGGGCGCGACCGGCTGACGCACATTCTGACATCGCAATGCGGCCACCGCCCTTGCGATATTCTGCAAGCCATATTTCAAGACATTGATGCATTCCGCGGAAACACGCCACTCACCGACGACCAGACCATCATCGCCATGAAAGTGCTCTAATCACGCCCGCGTTTCATGTCCCTATCCAGCGAATTTTTCTATCGTGACAACGCCCTCGTGTGCGAGCGCGTCGATGTGGCATCACTAGCGCGGGTATACGGCACTCCAAGCTATGTCTACGCTAAGCGCGGCATCGTCGATCGGTTCCAGGCTTATAAACACGCGTTCGCCGGAGCTTGGAGCGAAATTTGCTACGCCGTCAAGGCGAATTCGAACTTGGCCATTCTAAAAACACTGGTACGCGAAGGCGCGGGCTTCGATATCGTCTCCGGTGGTGAACTATTTCGTGTGCTTGCCGCGGGCGGTGATCCTTCAAAGGTCGTCTTCTCCGGCGTCGGTAAGACTGCCGACGAAATTCGCTTCGCTATCGACAAACGCATTCACAGCTTCAATTGCGAATCTGAAGGGGAGATCGAGCTCATCTCGAACCTTGCCACGGCCGCGGGCCGCGAAGTCTCAATCGCCGTTCGTGTCAACCCCGACGTTGACGCATCGACTCATCCGTACATCTCCACGGGTCTGCGGCAGCACAAATTCGGCGTTGACATCTGCCTCGCCGAAGCCGTTTACGCACGCGCCGCGAAGTTGCCGGGGATCGTTCTGAACGGCGTCAGTTGCCACATTGGCTCGCAACTGCTGGATGTGGAACCGCTGCTTGAGGCGGCTGCCAAAGTGTGTGCCCTCGTCCACCGTCTTCGTGAACAAGGTCTGCCGATCGAATTTCTCGACCTCGGCGGCGGCCTGGGCGTCTCTTACTCGGCCAACGATCAAACCGCCGTAATTCCCGCTTATATCGAACGTCTGCGGGCGATCGTCGAGCCTCTTGACCTAACAGTCATGTTGGAGCCCGGTCGTTCGATCGTCGCTGAAGCGGGCATCCTACTTACCACCGTTCTGCTGGTGAAGGAAAACGCCAACAAACGCTTCGTTATCGTGGATGCCGCAATGAACGATTTGATACGGCCAGCGCTGTATCAGGCGCATCACGAAATCATTCCTGTGCAGCGAAATCCATCTGCGGAGCGCGTGGTCGCTGACGTGGTTGGACCTATTTGCGAAACTGGCGATTTCTTCGCGCGCGATCGCGAACTGCCGGTGGCCACAGCAGGCGACCTGCTCGCCATTTGTACGGCGGGAGCATACGGTTTCAGCCTCTCGTCCAACTACAATTCCAGGCCGAGAGCCTGCGAACTGCTGGTCGATGCAAGCGATGTCCATCTGGCGCGCCGTCGCGAAACGTACAAAGACCTACTTCGCGGGGAAGTCGAAACCGTACGATAAGGACATGCACCTTTCCGGTAAGAAGATCGCCGTCTTCGTCGACAAAATGTATCAGGAGATGGAGGTCTGGTATCCCTATTTCCGATTGCAGGAGGCTGGCGCTCAGACTCTCTTCGTAGGAGCCAAAAGCGGGGAGACCTATGCGAGTAAGCTGGGCTACCCGGCTGTCGCGGAACGTGCCTATGAATCGGTTTCGGCCGACGATTTTGATGGTGTTGTGCTGCCGGGTGGCTTCGCTCCCGACTACATCCGCCGCCACCCAAAGGCCACACAATTGGTGAAAGAGATCAGCGACCGCGGCAAGTTGGTCGCTGCCATTTGCCACGGCCCTTGGGTATTGTGCTCTTCCCATGGGATTTTGAAAGGCCGTCGTGCCACGTCATTCTTTTCGATTAAGGACGACGTAGTGAACGCTGGCGCGAATTGGGAAGATGCCGAGGTCGTCGTGGACGGCAACCTGGTCACGTCACGCAAACCCGAAGACCTACCTGCGTTTTGCCGCGAAATGATCCGCGTTCTCGCCGGCCAGTCCTGAGCTAATCCCGCTCTTCTAGAATGTGTTTCAAATTGCGTTTGCCTCTGAGCACAGCCATGATGCGCAGCGGTTTCACATCGGGTTGATAAGCAACAAGAAAAGAATACAGAGGAAAGAATGAGACGGCTTGATTCGTCAGATCTTTACGAGTATGACCCTGACCGGGCATACGCGCCAAGGCCTCAAAGAGGTCATAAAGCTCCCCTTCAATTCTATTTGCGAGATCAATGCTGTCTTGAGCAATTCGTTGCCAGATTTCAAACAGATTGTTTTGCGCTTCAGCTGAAATCTCGTCCGGCGTCATGAGGAATGCTGCGCGGCAAGCCATTCCTCCTTACGTCTTTGCAAATCCAAGCGCGATTCCTCCGATGAGAGAAACTCGCCACTCTCAAATTGTGCGAACGCGTGCTCAATCTTCGCCTGGATGGAATCTCTTTGACGGAGCAGCCGCTCGTCTTCCGAATGGAGTATTTCGAGAGCCCGCCCGATGACCTCGTCCGCGCTCCCGTAAGCCCCCGTTCTCAGCGCTTCTGCAACCAATTGTTCATGTTCAGACGTTAGTGTGATGGTCATGCTCGCTCCTTACGTTGTTGCAAGTCAGATCAGTACGTTTCGTCACCGCTTCATATTCATATATGATGCTATAGATCAAGGAGGAATGCCGAACGACGCGCCTTCGCAAACTTTCGGCAGGATCCCGCTATGAAATCTCCTACCGGCCTGCATCAAATCTGCTCGATGGCAAGTTCCATAAGATTGAAGTTAAGCTCACGCGGCCCGATTTGCATGTCCATACCCGCGATGGCTACTAAGCTGTTCCTGAAGAAGATTCTTTAACGGCAGCCGACCTAGCAGGCTTGCAAGCGCTCAACCGTCAACCTCTGCCGCACGAATTCGACTTCAATTCCAAGGCTTTCTGGTTCCGGCAGCAAGGCGAGGACGATCAGTATTCCATACTTTTCGACGTTCCTGTTTCGCATCTGACCGCAAAGCCGGAGCCTGATCTCAAACGCCATGCATTCCACGCCATTCTATTCGCCGTTGTCAAGGACTCTGACGGCGAAGTCGTCTCGCGCTTCAGCAAAGATGTCCCATCCGAGGTGTCTGACGATTATTTGGCCTAGCTGCAGGCGGAGAGCGTCACATTCGAACATCCTGTCACGCTGCCGCCGGACGCGCGATCCATTGATACTGTCGTTGTTGACAAGGAAGCAAACCGCTCAAGCGTCAAAACGCTGCAGCTTCCGCCTGCCATGCGCGGTGCCCTCTCGATGAGCGACATTGTTCTCGCCAAACGCATGGAAGACCTCAAAGGCCCAGCGGACGATTCTGATCCTTTCCAATTTGGTGGCAAGCTGGTGAGCAATCAACTTATCCCATCCACGCCAGCCCCCGATCAGAGCGGTCGTGTTCAAGTCCGGTTTGGCATCACTGCGATCCCTGGTTCCTACAAGCTGATAGTGAAAGCCACCCAAGGCAGCAATTCAGCCGAACGAACCCTGGACTACTCGGTCTCGGCCAATTAAAGGATGCTGACAGGCCGATCCGCTGCCACTCCTGCCGAGACGGCGGCTCTCAAATACCTTCCCAGATCGCATCGAGAGTCAGAACGAACCCCTCAACCACACCGTCACCGTGCACTTCCTGTGCTTCCCGTAAACTTTCTACAGCTTTGCCCGGACGATAAGCCTCGACTACGCGATCGTCGGGAATAATAAGCCACGCCAGTGAAACGCCCTGCTCGATCCATTCGTGCATTTTGGCACGGGCAACGGACAGTGTGTCGCTCGGCGAAAGCACCTCAATGACGAAATCCGGACTGAGCGGAATAAACTTGCGCTTAGCTTGTTTGGACAGCGTCGCCAAGCGATCCTTCAGAACCCAAGCCGCATCGGCGGAGCGTATGGCCCCGCTGGGCAGACGGAACCCACCATTTGAATCGAAGGCAACGCCACTCTTCTCCACACATGCCCAACGATTTAATTGGGCAAGAACTTCCCCGCTTTGAAAACTGCTTTCTCCTCCGGAAAGAGCCATTACGACAACATCGCCTGTGCTCGTCCGCTCCATCCTGAGATCAGGGTTCGCTGCGCAGAGCGCCATGAATTCGTCGTCATCTGAGAAGCTCCGTGCCGCCAGGACCAGAGTTTCAGGCACATCGGTCTCGGGAATGGTCAGGCGCATGCTTAAGGATACGGCGGATCGGCACGGACTACTTAGAGCGCCAGCTTGCCTTGAAATTCCATGTCCTTGAGCGCAAACTTCTGCTTGATCTCAGCGCGCTCACCGGTAATGCGAAACTCGGCACTTTTGTCTTGCAAGGTGATTGGCTCCGATCGTTCAAAATGGAAGATCGCCCGGCCATCGCGACCCTGATTCAATTCCACCTTGACTGGATTCAAGTGTTCGTGGGAAACCGATAAAACCGTGATGGATTTCAGACGCTCCGCAATGTTCGCATCGTCGGTGTCGTCGCTGCCGGAATCGCCGCTCGGCCCCTTTGCTAGCAATCGGGACGTGGGCAGTCCAAGCACAGCAATGACGTACTCACGTAACGGCTTCATCGCCGCCGCATCGGCCGAACCGCTATCCTGCCGCGCTTCCGCGAGACGTACCGGCAGGGCGCTCTGCCATTGAACGATGACCTCGGTGGATTGCTCAGCAGGAGGATAACCGCTTCTGCGTCGGCCCATTCCGCCGCCCATACCACCCATGCCTCCGCCCATTCCGCCCAAACCACCACGGCCCATGCCGCCAGGCGTCCGCCCCGATTGCGCTACGCCGGTCACCCTGACAGACTTCGACCACGGAGAGTTGTTCAGCAGTTTGTAGACGTCCTCAGTCGTCCATTTCGCGGGGTCGTCTTTATCCCACGTAGAGCCCGCAATGGCTACGCCTGCTCCGAGCAATAAGGTCACGGCAATGCTTCCGGCGAAAAGCGAGGATTTGGACATGGCTTCCGACTTTTCGACGTTTTTCTTCGAAAATTCGAGTACACCAAAATCCTAGCGATCCCGTTCCTGCTCATCCAGGATGCGGAGAAAAGACTCGGCTTCGGAATATCCTGGCCGCAGCTTGAGCGCCTGATTGAAATCGGCCCGTGCCTTGACCATATCGGGTTTGAACCGCAAATGATAAACGCCCAGAAATAGGTGCGCTCTTGCGTCCGCCGGCCTTGCACGCACAATGCGCTCGGCTACTTCGGTGGCCTCATCGAACATCTCAAGCTGGTGATATTCAGCGGCAAGGAAATCGAGCCGCGAATCGTCCTTAGGGTCGGCGGCAATCTCTTCCTTCAGGATCTCGATATACCAGCGGTTCTTTCGTTGCCGCGCTTCTTTATCAGCAGAGAAGTTGTGATCGATGCGAATGCCGGTCTTCTCGAGCTTGCCGCCGCCCGACAAAATCGAGGCATTGATGGTTTCGTGAACGCGCCCACGATACCGGTAGTCGATTCGCTTGGGGAAAAGGCGTACCACGTAATCGACGGTGGACCTTTCCGTACTGCACCATCGATTGTGCCGTTCTAGATAATATCCGGCGTTATCGTTCCGATCGACGAGCGTTTTGATGACTGCCGGGCTGGTAGGATCTAATGCCTCGTCGGCATCGAGCATCAAGATCCAATTACCATTCGCCAGCTCAATCGCGCGATTCCGGGCCGCTGCGAAATCCACTCGCGAGAAGTCGCATGAGACAACACTTGCCCCATATTCGGATGCGATGCGTGGTGTTGCATCCGTCGAACCGGTATCGACGACAATCACCTCCGATGCCAATTCCTTCACGGAATTGAGACATCGCGCCAGATTCTCTTCCTCATTCTTCACAATCAGACAAAGACTGAGCACGCTCTTCTGATCATATGCCGGGTTTGTGTTCGCTAAGACGCTGCCATCTCATTCGTCATCCGGATCCGTCGGACGCCGCTTGTCATGGATGAAGAAGTCGGCAGTAAGCGGGGCGGCGATCGATTTAAAGGAACGAGCCGCGCGGCCGGAGGCGAAGAATAATCCAAGATCGTTATCGGCCCGCGCGTCGGCAAAATTCAGCGCCCCTTCCGGCACCGAAAAGTTGTGTTCGATGAAGCGAATAATGCTGCCAAAATCGTGCCGGTAGTTGTTGATGTAGCGGGATGGGGTGTAGGCGGAGATAACGATAAGGGGCACGCGGAAACCGAGCTGGTAACCGCCCTCCGGGTACGGCAGCACGGTTGGCGGAACGTGATCGTACCAGCCGCCCCAATCGTCCCAGGTGATAATGATCGCGGTGTTCTTCCAATAGCCGTTGCCGTTGTCGCAAGCGGAACTATTTCCGATGGCGTTTACGATGGACGCCACCCAGGATGGTCCGCCGCCGTCATTTGACTGCGCGTGGTCAGAATTGGCTCCCGTCGGGATAACCCAACTCAAGTTGCGCAGGTTGCAGTTGCCGATGTCGGAAAGCACGTCAGCAGACTTCAGATCGACGTTGTTCTGCCACAGCGCGCCTTGGCACTCGCCACCGGGGCCACTGGATTGGCATATGTGCTGAATGGCGTCGGGGGCGGTCCAGATGGAACCGGCGCTGGGTGTGTAGTATCGCCAAGTCACGCCGGAGGGCAAGATGTCGGGAACAGTTTGATGCTCAAAACAAGGGTAGATGCGCTGATTGGCATCTTCGACGCCGGAGGCATTAATGAGTTGGACGGTGGTGGTGCTGGGAGCGATACAACCAGCCGTCGCGGCTAGACCGCCGGCGTCGGTGGTATTCATGTTTTCGGCAGCGAAGATACCAGCAGCGTCATCGGCAGCGCTTGGGGCAGACGTGCCGCCGAAGATGAATTGATGCGCGGGAAAGCTGGGCCCTTGATTGGTCTGGAACATGTAATTTGCCCAGCCATATTGGCTAGCCATTTCGAGGTATGGAGTGATCACGCCCTGCGAGTTATCGACATAGCGATATTGGGGCGCCGCTGAGGGACATGAGCCACTACAGGAAATGTTGATGGCGCCGTCCATTTTACAATCGCCGGTG
>JBARMQ010000081.1:0-3035 GCA_049802535.1 Bryobacteraceae bacterium
ACCAAGCGTACGTTGGGCGGCTCTCGTCGACCATGGCCGAGTCGATCTGCAGGGGCTCCGGCGTAACCGAGAGAAGATGACCGGCACCTACAGCTTCTGAGGGATGATCTGGGGTCTCCAAACCACCATCAGTTGGCGTCCCTCGCTACCCCACGCCAGGTTCCGGCTTGCAACTCTTCAGCGTACCCACATTGCCCGCACTCGTATCGGACCTTAGCAGGAGATACCTTAGGGTCGCTATCAGTCGGTTTGAGTTGGCGTGCAGGAACCAGGGTTGGCTTGTTCAACTCTCGCATGAAGGCGTAGCAGGAAGGACATCTCCTCATCGTTTCACCTCAGGCAAGTAGGACGCGCGACGGGTGCGAACAGTGGCCCAGCCAGCATCAGGCCGATTTCTTGTCGTTAGCTTGGACGTTCGCGCAAAGCAGGCATTGCCTCTTATGGGCCTCCGCGCGCTCCTTGGCTGTGTCTTTGGCAATGGTCGCCTGCTCGCGTAGCCGGGTCGCGTAGATGCTCAGCGCGGGTGCCTGGATAATGTCACGCCAGTCGCATTCGGCGTCAATGTACGCTGCCCACAGGTTTTTGTATTCCGGGCACTGCATACACTCATTTGATGCGGCACTCGCCAGCCTGGTGACACCGTCAACCCCTGTGGACATCTTCGCTATTTATTCCCTTATGCTATCTATGTATGAGCCGCTACGACCGCCCGTCGCACCAGGTCTACTGCTATTTCTTCAATAGGGGTGGTCGGGAGGTGCAGTTCCTCGAAGTGGACTTGAAGACCCCTCTGCCTCGGAAGCTGGCGTTCTCTGATCCGGAGAAGATTAGGGAACTGACACGGCGAGGGGAAGCATGGGGGACCTCGGAGGCGAGGCAGATGCTGGAACATGCAATTGATACAGGAAGGGGCGGCCTCTATCTGCGACTGATACCGGCACAGTACGGAAAACTGAGAAGGTCCTGAGAGCTGCTAAGGGAGATGACTACTGTTCTCCGTCGCGCCCGCGGTTTCGCTCCTAAGAACACGGGTTTCGCAGCTCAGAGTATTGCTCGGGCGTCAGTTGAAGGTAAATTCCACCTCCGCCCGTCCCAAGCGAGTAATCGAACAATGCCCGTGCCTCGGACGTTCCCAACGCTTGCCCGCGCTGTGCCAGATCTCTGATCCCTTCCGGGTCAGCAAAGGTCAGCGTGTTGAGTGGCGAGGTTGTCAGATCGTTTGTGAGAAACGAAACTCGCCAGTCTTTGCCCAGGGCGAACAGCATGTAAACGCGTTGAAAAGGCTTGGTCTGGAGTGGCATGGCTCTTCCCATATCGGCGCTTGGCGAGATTATTCTAGGTCCTTTGACGCGTCATTTCGCGTCGGCGCACATGCCGCAAGCTTAGCCCGCTCGAAAAGCGCATCCGAGTAGGTGTTTACCGTTGCACCGATCGTTGCCCGGGAAAGGCGATGATATTGGCCCGCGCCATCCCGAGCGCTTCTTGCTTAGCCCTCAGGCTGGTGTGCTTGTAGGCCTCGAGCATGTTCTCTGAGACCCGGCCCAGAACTCCGATTAAGTTCTCGGATGGAACGCCTTGCTCAAGCATTTCCGTGCAAAGCTGATGGCGCCAAACTTGCGGATTTAGGCGATTGATGCCGGTGCGTTCCCGCAGCACCCTGGTTTGGTGCCTGAGCCATGACTTCGAGGCCGGCTTCGTGGGATCGTAAAGCGTGCGGTTCACGCGAAGCGGAAAAATGAATTGCTCACGATAGCGCGCGCCGAGCTTGTTGGCCCGTTCGATTGCGCGGCGGAATGCCGCCTGAGCGTCGGGGCTCAAGGGAATCAGCCGTGGAATGACATCAAATTCGCCCCCGTCTCTGGCTACGTAGTATGTAGGCGGGTTTGAATTCAGGTCGACGTCTCTCAACCGTGTTCGCCTCAGCTCACTCGCGCCCACGCCTGCGTTGCGCATAATGGTGAAGGCGATCTCGGCCAGTTCTAGTTCAGGATCATCCTTTGCGTTGGAGAAAATTAGTTCCTGCTCGTGAGGTGTGAAAACGTTGGGCTTCTGCCATTCCTTCTCCTTGAGCGGCTTATAGGAATCGGAAATTCGCCCCCAACAGCCCGCCAGGCGCATAATCTGGGCGAGTGCATTGATTTCGTGATTAGCTGCGCTGGGCCCCACCGCTTTGCTGCGAGTTGACTGGTAGGCGATGAGTGAGCCGGCGTCAATCTCGTATAGCCGCGTGTCTCCGAAAAAGGCGAGCAGAGCCCTGAGATAGCTCCGACAGCACTCAATCGTCTTTGGCTTCTTACGCTCCTGCACCTTCCGCGTGAGCCACGTCTCTCCGGCTTCGGCCAAGGTCCTGCATTTAAGAATGGGCGGTTGATAAGCGCTCGTCATCGGTTGTCGCCCCTCTCTGCGTTTGCGTGCGGGAACAGGATGACGCCAGGAGACATGCCACCCGTTCCACTCGGCCTCAAGGCTTTCTGGTCCTGCATGGCAAGTTCTACTTGCCGCCGAATCTCGGCTTGTACGGCCGGGTTGGCGAGAACGTCCTCGTGCAGACCGGCGCCTCGGCTGTCCCCCACTCGGGATCGCTTTTTGCCGCCTCGAAGATTGCTTCCTGTTCCTCGGCCGTAAACACTTTCGGGCGTTGCCAATCTGGTAGGCGAAGCAGTGCGTAACGAGTCTCGATCTTGTACCACAGCCCCGCCTGGCGGAGGATCGCGCCCAGGCTAACGGTTTCGTGATTGATCGTTGAGGGACCCGCGACCCTGGCACGTTCGGTTTGATGGTTGCGAACCGCACCAGCGTCTATGTCGACCAGGGGCACATCACCGAAGAACTCGAGCAACTTTTGGAGGTAAATCAAGCTGCATTCCATTGTTTTGGGCTTGAGACGCTGCCACACTTTCGCCTCCAGCCAGATCATGCCGGCTTGTTTGAGAGTCATCGTGGGCGCGATCAAAGGTGGGGGTGTTGTGCCGAGCGTTGGTATCTGAAGGCGCCCAGCTTTCCTTTCAGCCTCCATTGCTCGCAGTGTTGGAGGC
>JBARMQ010000082.1:0-6091 GCA_049802535.1 Bryobacteraceae bacterium
GGATTCGGGCGTTTCCGGAGTGCGATGGTTCAGAAATTGAGGGCTTATCACGATTGTTTCGACCAGCGACCGGAAGCGGTAATCCTTTTCAGTCAGTTGCGTCTCCATGCGATCCACCAACGATTCATCAGACAGTTGGAGAGACCTGTTTAGAGCAAAGGCGAGTAATTTGCGGCTAAGGTTATCCACGAATTCCTTTTGCCGGTGTTCCCGAATAAAAGATTCCAAGCCTTGAAGGCCGTTTCCGTCAAAACCGCCAGGGTAGGTCACTTCGGTGTCCACCGGCCGCCCTGCCAGGTCCTTCGTGCGTGCGTCGCCCACCGGCCCGTAGCCTTCAAAGGCAAGACCGAATGAGTCGAACCTCGAATGACAAGCCGCGCAAACCGGATTGGCCCTGTGTCTCGCCAGCATGTCGCGCACCGGAAGCTCCGATTTCGACTCGTCGCTTGGCAATTCCGGCACCACCGGCGGGGGCGGCGGCACTCGGATCCCAAGCACTTTTTGCACTACCCAATTCCCGCGTTTCACCGGACTCGTTCTCAAACCCGGTGAATTCTCCGTTAGAAAAACCGCCATCGGCAATACGCCGCCGCGTCCATACCGCTCTGCATCATCCACCCGGACCCAGTGATTCACATCACCGGTAACCCCCGGTATCCCGTAATGCCGTGCTAACGGCGGATTGACAAAGGTATAGTTGCCATACACCAGATCCAGCACAGACCGGTCGTTCAAGATCGTGTTTTCCATGAACCGGATGGGCTCTTGAAACATCGCTTCCCGCAAATCGTCGTTGAAGGTGGGAAAACGTGCGCGGTCAACTGAATTATTGGTCTCGAATTGACGAAAACTGAGCCAGTTGCCCGTGAATTCAGTAGCGAATCCACTGACTCGAGGATCTTTCAACATGCGCCTCCCTTGTGACAACAGAACGTCCCGCCTTTGCAAATCGCCGGCGGCCGCATGCCGCAGCAACTCGGCGTCCGGCATGCTGGACCACAAAAAATAACTCAGCTTGCTCGCGATGTCATAATTCGACAATGGCCGGCTTTCGAACGCCGGCGTATTCTTTAGCGCCGCCGGATGCAACATCGATTTCAACGACGTTGTCTCGGGGCCTTCCAGGTCCAGCCGGTACAGGAAGTCGGGCGACATCAGGATGCCGGCGACAGAAGCGCGCACGGCATCTTCATGTGACAGCTCGTTCTTCGTCCGAAGCTCGTGGTAATAGGCAAGTATGCCGCTGCGTTCGCTCTTGGAAAGCGGCCGCCGGTAGGCGCGTTCGGCAAAATTGACCAGCGCGTCCAGATGCTTCGGCTCAGCCGCCGCTCTCTCTTTCTCCAGGTATCGTAGAGTGCTGTTCACGCTGTCAAAATGGTCTCGCATTGCCTGCGGAGCGACGGGGTCGTTGTTCGGATCGGCCAGCGCCTTCGTCACGTAAGCATCACGCAAGGCCATGATGACCGTGGTGTCGGTGACCTGATGATCGGTAGGACGGGGTGAGCCCGCTTCATCCCCTTTACCGGCAACTTCTCCGCTTTGATTGAAGAAATATTGCGTCCACGTGCGAGCCGTGAAGTTTGCCACGAAGTCGAATTCGTCCCAAAGCTGGTTAATTTCTTTTTGGCCTTTCTCCTCCAGGATCAATTGCATCAGCGGTGTGTCATCGCGCCAAAAGCCGACCACGCTGTGATAGCCGGCGCTCAGCAGCCGGCCTTTGTCAGTCGAATCGTCGGGGAAGTATCGGCCACGCTCCGTGATGTAAAAGTTATCCGGAAACACATCGGCAAACCGCGCGAACGCAGCCTCATAACGGCTTCGCTGCGCAGCGGGGACAATCAAATCTAAGTCACCGGCGCGGGCGTGCGCTGACAACGCCGCCCATCGCGGCGCTGCTTCCCGGTGCAGGTCCGGATACTTCGGAATAATGGGCAATACCGGCGGCGGATCGGTATCGTTGCGAAGGTCGTTGGGATCGCTCTTGCGCCGATTGGCCGCAAATTCCCGAAGCTTCCAGTTCAGCAGCGGCTGCGATCCCGCCGGCAATCCCTTCACAATGGGCGCCGCAAATTGCATCGCCGTATGGGCTCGGATTCTCACCACGAAATCACGCATCTCCACGCATTTCGCCCGCACGGCTTCCGGTTGATTTGCTGCCGGAGCCGGCAGATCGCGCCACATCTTTTGAAGTGTCAGCACCGGGCCAACCGCATTCGAGTCGTGCAGAATCTGCCAAACCAACGGCAGATACTTCGGACTGACCTTGGCGTCCATAGCGGTTGAGACCAATGTGGCGCGAGGCTTCCGCAGCGTAACGTGATAACGATAGCGCCACGCCGCCTCAAAGTAATCGGCATAGTCGGTGGGCTGCTGCTGATAGAAGCTGATGATGCGCTGGATGGAATACTTCTCGCGATCCGATTCCGCCAGCATTGGATAGGGCGCAAAATCGATCGTGTCCGGCGTCAAGACCATGTGATCGGCCACGTCCCGGGCTGCCTGTAAATACTTGTTCAGCAGCGCGGGCGACATAGTCAACGACTCGCCCGAATTATCGAAGCCCGCTGGATTGGCTGGATCGACCGGAAATTGCCGCGTAATCTGCATGTCCTGCCCCGTCAGATCGCGGATCGTGTAATTGTACTCGGCATTGCTCAGCCGCCTTGCCAGCACCACACCCGGATCGCCGGCCGACCGCTTTATCTCTTCTGCCCGGACCGCCTGGACCCAGGCAATCACACGTTGCACCGCCTCTTGTGGTGGAGCGGGGATCGGCTTCGGCGGCATCTCCTTCGCCGTTAATCTGTCCCGCAATAGCATCCAATGCGGAAAATCGGCGACCACCATGTCCATCGATGTGTACGACTTCAGGTCGAACTGCGCTGCCGGCGTTTTGCCGCTATGGCAGCCGATGCAGTATTTCATGACGAACGGCCGCACGTCCTGATCGAACCGCTGCTGCAGCGTGGGAGGGGCCGCGCCCAAAGCGGACGCACTGGTAAGTACCAGCATTACCGAAACGGCTCGAACATTCATTGCAGAGCCCATTATTTCATCAATTCGCGCCCGCGCCGTGCGTCATCAGTAATTCCAGCTCGTCACATCTGCTCCTTTTGGAGCCGTCGCCTTAATATGCGCTGCCATTTGCGGCAGAACTCTCTGCGGCCATGTGCGATTATTCTGGGCCATGGTGTACGCGTCTGGTCCTCCCGTATAGCAATGCGGGTCGCCCGCTCCGTATTGAAAACTCGCATCGGAATGTGGATTCCGCGTTGCGTCCAGCATGTGCTGCATGCGATGGACCGCGTTATTCAAGAAATATGTGTCACCCTCGCCCGCTTGCACGTGTATCTTGCCTTCGAGCTTTGGTCCTAGGCTGGGCCAGTCACGTTGAACCACCGCGGTCAGGTCCCAATGGTCATGCCAATACTGAACCGTCTGCTTGTCGATCGCGCCTGTCTGGTCATTCCAGATCGGTACGGGATAGCCATCGGCCCCCTGCGGCGAATACACCGCTCTGCCAAATGTTCCACTGCTCCGTCGGGCGGCCGCTGTCATGTGCGATTGCGTCCCTACTGGCCGGACTGTCGCAGCTGCAGCTGGTTGTTCCTGCAACCGTTGCGATCGCGGCGTTTCTGGCAGCAGGGTTGGGTATCGGCATTTTCGCGATGATACTGAAAGGCGAAGGAAGCGACAAGGACGATCTGTTTCAGCAATTGCAAGGGAGCTGATACCATTCCTAGGCGGCCGTTGGCCTCCGTTCAGACAATGGCGTGATTGTCTGTTCCGCTTCGCAGAAGCGGCGGCGCACTGGGGTCGTCGATCCGTTAGGAACCTGCGGGCCGAATAGAAGCTGATTTCAGGACAAAGTCGTTCTCTGATTTCCATCGCTTGCAGATAGTCAACGGTTGTGGGCAGCAAGCAGCCACTTCATCGACAGCTTTTGTTGTGGGCATCCCGGATTGCCAAGAACGTAATGCTCGCCGGAGGCAGCGTCATTGAACCTGCGGATGTACTTATCCCCGACAAGTCAGGAATCGAATCGTCGGCTCCGAGCTTGAGTTCTCGCCCGTTAAGGTCCACCTGCGTATCTTCCAGCTTCGGCGCGCTCATCGTATATCGCTTTGAAGCAGCCGGAACCGCAAGCGATGCAGCACTATTCTTATCCGTATTGATAGCGAGGACAGTCACTCCACCGGGAACATCGTGCATGCAGTGTGCATAAAGATGAACGCTCTCGCTTGGCACTGCGTCGGGTTTCAGGACCGTTGTGCCCATCAGTCTTTGCCATAGCAGGGCGGCCCAGTAGTTCGGGCGGGGAGCGAATGTTTTCTCATCGAGAAGCCCGTAATCGCTGGCTGCGAGCGTGTTGTGAGCGATGACGCGTACGCCCTGTTGAGCTAAACGGCCGTGCTGATCGAGGTAGCGAAACGTGTCAAGAAACGTCGAAGCCCACGGATTGCCTCCACAGGCCGCGTCCGCCGTCTCTGTGACCCAGAGCGGTTTTCCCGGTTCAAATCGGTCTCGTAATCCCTTGTAGAACGCGTTGATGGCATCCGGCCGCGACAACCACTCCTGGGAGAGTGCGGCATCGGCTGTTGTGCCGAATGGAGTGTTACTGCCACCGCACCGTTGCGAGGCTGCCGCGTAGAGGTGGTACGAAAAGACATCGTACACAGGCCCGGTCGCCTTCAGCAACGCCTCTGTAGAAATTCTCGGCATTCCCGGAGTGCTCGCCAATGGCCCACCTTCCGCTGCAGAGCCCGGACCAACGAATAAAACACCAGGCGCTGTCTCCTTTAAGAAAGGACGAAACACCGCGACGTCTCGCGCATAGGCCGAGGCATCGTAACCCTTCGGCGTTCCTGCAAGTGCCGGAAAGTCTGGCTCATTCATGAATTCGGCGGCGGCGATCGTGCCGCCTGCTGATTTCGTGTAGGAAAGAAACGCCCGCGCTTGAGTGGGAGTCCAAACGCCTTCCGCGTTGCGAGTTCCCGCACTGGTCGCGAGCGAAGTGATGATCCTGGCATCCACGGCATGCGCAAAATCGATGACACCCTTCCATTGCTCGCGGGTGAGAACACCATTGAAGCCTTTGGGCGGACTTGTTGGTGGGGGACCCTCGTTGTCGTAGAAGTAGGTGGTGTTCGCCCAGGTTCCACTCACTCGAACATAGGCCGGTCCCAAAGCCGCGGCCAGTTTGCGCAATCGCCCATTGGAAAGATCGATCGGGGGCCGATATTGGTATAGGTTCGCACTCATACCGGCCGGGGTTGCACCAGCTTTTGCGGTGTCGGTTCTGACACTCGAAGCGGCTTGCAGATCCTTATAGGACTTCCAGAACCGGCCGCCCGTCACTTCCAGCATTTCGATGTTGTAGGCCTGGAAACGCGTGTCAACTTGACCGACGGCCGGGAAGGTCGCAGGATTCAAGGCTATGGCTTCCGCCGATATGGCTGGTGATACAAAGCCCGCAATCAGGAAGACGTACGGGACGAGAAGATAGAAGAAGAAACTTCGCGTTTGAAAGTGCATACAGTTACTTAGGCGCACCTATATTATTGGCGTGTGCCGGTTGGGCGCTGACACTAACGCCCGTCTCACCCATACCGACCGCCTTGGCCGTGAGCTTGATCATCCCCTGATCGCCTGAGGACCTAATGATGACGAGGGCACGCCCATTGAACAAGGCTCGATGGTTGGCCTGGTACGGTTCCACGTCTTTGGTATCTCCGTTGCCAATTCCCGCAATGACGCCTGGTCCGGTGATCGTAAACTCAACCTGCTGTTCAGCGGTGGGCTGATAATGTCCCGCCGCATCGATTGCTTCGACGGTAACGAACGACAGGTCCTGCCTATCTGAATTAATGGTGCTGCGATCGGGGGTCAAACGCAGACTTGTTGCGTCGCCAACTGTCGTGAGAGTCGTACCAGCAACAAGGTGACCGCCGCGGGCTCCTTCGACTCTCAAATTCCCCGGCGCATAGGGCACGGTAAAAAGTGCTTTGAACTGCTGGCTAGGACCCGTGGGCGCCTCGCCGATCAGTTTGTCGTTGAGGTAGAGGCGGACCTTTTCGGCGCCGGAGTAGAC
>JBARMQ010000083.1:0-6130 GCA_049802535.1 Bryobacteraceae bacterium
GGCCCACTTGGGCGAGACGCGAAGAAACAACTTCATCCAATACCTGCGCAGCCCGTTCCATAACACTTTCCCAATCGCCGCTGCGGGTTTGCCGGAAAAGCCGGGCAGTCGGATACCACGGGCTATCTCCCCGGCCCCGCAACCATACCCAATACGGGAAAAACGCGAGCATGATCCACACAGGGCGGCCAAGAGCGCCGCTTAAATGCCCAATGGCTGTATCGACGGTAATGACTAGGTCGAGCTTCGAAATCAGCGCGGCGGTGTCTGCGAAACTACTCCCCTTCCGATCGGTTTCGAGATCGACGTTCGAATAGTGCGCCAGAATGTCAGCGTCTCCGGGCCGAAGCCGCTGTTGCAGCGAGACGAAGCGAACATTCGGCGTCTCGAACAGGCGTTTGAAAATGGAAAGCGGTATTGACCGGTGCCGATCCCTCGGATATTCCGGGTTGCCAGCCCAACACACGCCAACGCGGGGACGATGATCGTTCGTCTCATCCAAGCCCGTGATGGTCGGCGACTCCGCCGGGGCCTTTAAATACGGAAAGTTCAGCGGAATGGTTTGAAGCGTTGTTTTGAAAGCCCTTGGCAAGCTGCAGAAGGGAATTTGGATATCGAAATCTGGCAGGTCGTCACCGTAATTCAGAATGCGGCCGGCGCCGGGTAGCGATTTCAGAAGCGTCTCGATTTGCTTGTAACCCTCCACAACAACTCGCGCCCCTCGTTGCGCGATCAATGGGATGTAGCGGGTAAACAAGAGCATATCGCCAATGCCCTGCTCCGCATGGACGAGGATGGTCTTGCCCGAAATGTCGGCTTCGCCGTCCCACAGCGGCTGAGGAAAATTGCGCGACTTCAATTTCAGCTCTGCCGCTACCCAACGCGCTTCATAATCGTCCCAACTATTCTCATATTGGCCGAGCGCCAAACGAGCCAACGCTTCGTTGAAGACCGGCTGCGGAGCATCCGGCTCCAACTGCCGGGCACGTTGAAAAATGGGGAGCGCTTCCTCGTGCCGGTCCAGTTCGCTGAGTGCCGCACCCAAGTTGCTGTAGGCGATGTTAAGGCCTGGATCAAGCGAAATTGCAGCAGTAAAGCTGGCCAGCGATTCCTGCGGCTTATTCAGCCGTAGCAGAATAATTCCGAGATTGCTGTGGGCCTCCGCGTATTGCGGGCGCTGAGCGATGGCAGCCCGGTAACACGCCGTTGCCTCTTCCAGGCGATTCAAAGCTTTCAAAGAATTGCCGAGGTTGAGGTAGACTTCCGGAAAATCGGGCCGGAGAGCCAGTGCGCAGCGATACTGGTCTACAGCTTCTTCGGATCGGCCTAGAGAATTAAGCGTGTTGCCGAGACTGTTGTGAGCATCCGCGGAACTGGGGTTGCAACCGATGGCTTGCTTCAGCAAAGCAACCGATTCGTCGAACTTGCCCTCGTGCCGCCGGATAGCGGCGAGACGATGCAGAGAGGGAAAATGGACCGGATTTTGTTCGATGATGGCAGCAAACAGCGGCGCCGCTTCCGCCATTTTGCCGCTGCTGTGTAATTCCACAGCGCCCTGGTACATTGCTTCCCAATTATTTTCCGATGGTTCTTGACCGGCTTCACTCATAGAATTAACGGACCCGACGGGACTATTTTATATTCGTCAGCCGTTCCGGCATGTCCGCCAGTACATAGCTCATCACTGCTAGCGTCGCGACGCATTGGCGGAAATCTGTGGGGTCCACTTTATCGAAGGTGTCGGCATTCGAATGATGCCAATCGAAATAGTGCGTTCCGACGGTGCGCAATCCGAATCCGGGCACTCCGGCACCCATCAGTGGCTCGATATCCGAGCCTCCGCCGCCATGTGTCATGTTTCCCGAACCGATAATATTCAGCAGTTTGCCAATAGCAGCCACCCGCAAGAATTCGGCTTCCGACTCAGGCGTTGCGATTCTCGCAGGAATCATGGTGGGCGCGGGCGCTCCGGGAGCGCGTCTTCGCCGGAACATGCCGGCTTCTCCTCCACCGAATCCGAAGCCTAGCGGTTTCTCGGCGCCTCCATCCATCTCAATCGCGGCCACGTGGTTTTTCACCTTATCGCCAAGCCATTCGCGATAGGCTCGGCCGCCGGCGCCCCCATTTTCCTCATTGACCCAGAACACCACGCGTACCGTTCTCTTGGGACGAAGGCCAAGCTTCTTCATGAGTGCGACGGCTTCAAAGGAAGCCATCATGCCGGACCCGTCGTCCTGCGCACCTTGTCCGACGTCCCAGGAATCGATGTGGCCGCCCAAAACCACTACTTCGTCAGGCTTCTCACTGCCGCGAATTTCGCCCATCACGTCGCCCGCGTCCGCATCCGGTTCCATGTGCGCTTCCATCGCCAAACGAACTCGCACCGGCACGCCCGATTTCGCCAGCCGAGCGATGGCTTCCGCGTCTTCTACCGAAACGGCAGCAGCAGGAATTTTGGTTACGCCGTCTTCATAGCTCAAAGTGCCCGTGTGCGGATCGCGCAAGCTAACCGGCGTCACGGACCGCACGAGAGCGGCCACCGCTCCTAACTTCGCGGCTTCCGATGGGCCCGCGGTCCGGTACATGACGGTGGCGCCATAGCTTTCAAAAGGAGCGTTGTACAAAACAATCTTGCCTGCTACCTTATCGCGGCCTAATGCCGCCAATACTGTGAAATCGGAGACAGTGACCACTTCCGCTTCAATGCCACCTGACGGCGTTCCGACACTGTCGCCCAAACCCAAAATGAATACGGGCCGGGCGACAGGAGTAATCATGGTCAACGATTCCTGACCACGCACCCAATGCGGCACCTTCACCGGCAAGACCTGAACATTCTCAAGACCGGCTTGCTTCATGGCAGCTTCGCCCCAGGCAATCGCTTTCACTAATGCCGGCGATCCGCTGAGCCGATTTCCGATCCGGTCGCACAGATACTCCAAGCGATCGAGCGAATGTTCGTCGGCAAGCGCCGCGCCGATTAACTTCGTGGCCGTGCCGCTATATTGCTGTGCATCAAAGCGCCCATCCGCCGGCGAGGGCGGGACGGCTGCCTCTTGACCCTGGCCCACCGCCGCGCCGAGCAATAATACGACCAACCATCGCATGATCGCTAAATGGTAACGCACGCGCCTAGCGGCGTTTCAGGCTACAATCAGCACTATTTCCATGTCTCAGGAGCTTACGATGAAATTCTCGCGGTCCTCCATTGTTTTCCTGGCCATTCCCGCTTTCTTGTGTGCGCAGGCGAAGCACACGCCAACGCTCCAGGAGATGTTGAGCCTGAAGACGATCAGTTCGCCGAAAATTTCTCCCGATGGGCAGTTCGTCGCATATCGAATGCGCGAAACGAATTGGAAAGAAAATGACTACGTGTGGCAATTGTGGCTGATGAATGTGAAGACGGGCACAAGTTTCCAGTTGACGCGAGGAAAAAAATCAGCCGATCAGGAAGA
Organism: Bryobacteraceae bacterium; assembly: GCA_049802535.1. Lineage (GTDB taxonomy): Bacteria > Acidobacteriota > Terriglobia > Bryobacterales > Bryobacteraceae > Bog-105. Next base: position 3,456 of record JBARMQ010000083.1, read on the forward strand.
ATGGTCGCCGGATGGAAAGTGGCTGGCATTTGTCACCGAGCGGGAAACGTCCGTAATTGAGCCATTACCGATCGAAAAGAAGGAAGAGAAAGCAGAAAAGGCTGAGGGAAAGGACAAAAACGATGCCACAAAACCTGCCGCTCGTCAGATTTGGATGATCTCGCCAGAAGGAGGCGAAGCCTGGCAATTGACCGAGTTCGAGACCGATGTCGCGAGTTTTCACTGGTCGCGGGACGGCAAGTCCATTGCCTTTACGGCGAAGCCTCCGGAAGGGAAAGCCCAGAAGGATCGCAAAGAGAAGTACAGCGACTACGAAGTGATTGAGAAGGACTATGAGCAGCAACAGCTATGGCGGGTAGACGTAGCGGCGGCAGCGCAGAGTTATCTTCCCGCGAGTGCGAAGAAACTCACGTCGGACGCCTCGCTCAATATCAGCTCGTTCGCCTGGTCGCCCGACTCGAGCAAAATTGCGTTCAGCGCGGCGAAGAGCCCGCTCTTGGCATTCAGCGGCGAGCAGGATATCTACCTGCTTGATCTGACGCAGAACAATGCAGTTAAAAAAATCGTCGCGTTGCCGGGCCCGGACTCTTCGCCGAAGTTCTCGCCCGATGGAAAACGGCTGGCGTTCTCGACGGCGCTGGGGCAGCCGTATTATTACTACGCAAATCAGCATATTGCGACGGTGGATTTGGCAACGGTAGCCGGGAAGCCAGCGCTTGCGCCAGCCGACGTAGACGACCTAACGGCCAGTTTTGACGAAGACCCGCAACTCCTCGATTGGGGACCGGACGGCGTGTATTTCGCCGCCTTGCAGAAGACCAGCATCCATCTGTTTACCGCGAATCCGGAGTCGCGCAAAATTCAACGGATGAGTTCGCCGGACACGCTCATCATGGAGGATGGATCCTTTACCAGCGACTTCAAAACGGTGGTCTTTAGCGCGCCGGACGCCACTCACATGGTGGAACTGTATGTGTCGCCCGTATCTGGCTTTGCGCCGCGAAAATTGACGGATACGACCGCGCAGGTGAAGGATTGGAAACTGGGCACGGTCGAAGTGGTTTCCTGGCAGAGTAAGGACGGGACTCGCATAGAGGGAATTCTGCACAAACCGGCCGACTACGACGCAGCCAAGAAATACCCGCTGCTGGTCCAGATCCACGGCGGGCCTACCGGCACATCGCTTCCTACCTTGTCGCCCACGGAGTACGCCTATCCGATGCAGATATGGCTCTCTAAGGGAGCGTTGGTGCTGGAGCCAAATTACCGCGGCAGCGCGGGGTATGGGGCCGCCTTCCGCGCGCTGAATGTCCGGAACCTGGGGGTAGGCGACATGTGGGATGTCATGAGCGGAGTGGATTCATTGATCGCCAAAGGAATGGTGGACCAGAACCGGATGGGAGCGATGGGTTGGTCGGAGGGTGGATATATTAGCGCCTTCCTGACCACGCACACAGATCGGTTCAAGGCAATCTCGGTAGGCGCCGGAATCAGCGACTGGATGACCTACTATGTGAACACGGACATTACCCCATTTACACGTCAGTATTTGCACAGCACGCCGTGGGACGATCCAGCAGTCTATGCGAAGACCTCGCCCATCACCACCATCAAGCAGGCGAAGACGCCCACGCTGATCCAACAAGGAAGCAATGACAAGCGCGTGCCGGTTCCAGACAGCTTCGAGCTATATCGCGGTTTACAAGACCAGGGTGTGACAGCACGGCTGATTTTGTACGCCGGATTCGGCCACGGAATCAATAAACCCAAATCGCAGCGGGCGCTGCTTGACGCCAATAAGGACTGGTTCGGCTTCTATATCTGGAACGAACCCATTCCGAAAGACTCGGCACTCTATGGGGCGAGCGAAGTCGTGGCGGAAAAATAGTTAGGCGTCTCTACTCCTGCCGCACAGGCTTCAATATCAACACGCCCAGAGGCGGCAGAATTAACTTGGCGGATGCGGGTCTGCCGTGCGAAGGAGTCGCCTCGGCCGAAACATAGCCGCCGTTCCCCATGTTGCTTCCGCCGAAGATCTCAGCATCCGAATTGAAAATTTCGCGGTACAGGCCTGGCTCCGGCATTCCGATTCGATAGCCGGCGTGGGGCTCTGGTGTGAAGTTGCACGCGACGACCACAAAATCGTCTGGCCGGATTCCACGCCGAACGAAAGAAATGACCGAGTGCTCGCCGTCATGAAAATCGATCCATTCGAATCCGCGGGGTTCGAAATCAATCTGATATAGGGCCGGCTCGGCACGGTACAACTCGTTCAGCGCGGCACAGAAGCTTTGAAATTTTCTATGGATCTCATAGTCGAGCAGCCACCACTCCACTTGTCCTTCGTAATTCCATTCGGCCGTCTGCCCGATTTCGCTTCCCATGAACAGCAGTTTCTTGCCGGGATGAGCATACATATAACTCAGAAACGCGCGGGCGTTGGCAAACCTCTGCCACTCGTCGCCCGGCATCTTGCCCAACAGCGACTGTTTTCCGTAGACTACTTCATCGTGCGAAATCGGCAGCACAAAGTTTTCGCTGAAGGCATAAACCATGCTGAACGTAATGTCGTTCTGGTGAAAGCGCCGGAAAAGGGGGTCACGCGAAAAATAGGCCAGCATGTCATGCATCCAGCCCATGTTCCACTTCATGGTGAAACCCAAGCCGTTTAAGTA
>JBARMQ010000084.1:0-20401 GCA_049802535.1 Bryobacteraceae bacterium
TAGTGACGCCGACCCAGACTTCAGGTTTTGCCACTTCGCGCCAGCCGCGTGAATGTCGACGAATTCACCAAAATCTACCCCTTGTCGGCTCTCCGATAGGGAGCAAAAAACCGAAAGGAAGCAACAATGACCGCTGAAAGCAATCTTCCGATCCCGCGCCATCCAATGCGGAAGTACCCGTGGAACGACTTGGGTCTCGGAGACTCGTTCTTCGTGTCGAACACCACCGTGGAGCGCATGTCATCTCTCGCAGCACGGAGGGCGAAGGCAACCAGCAGGAAATACACGTGCCGGACCTTGACCGAAAATGGGTGCGTCGGAGTTAGGGTCTGGAGGATTTTGTGACGCAGGCGAAATCCGGACAGGCCACTTATTCACGGCGCGGAGTGTGCCTCGGAGATTTTCTTACTTCGTCGCCGAAGGCGGCGCGCAAACTCGCTAGACCGCCCCTTCAACTCCGCTTCGACGACGCTGCTCCGTCTTGCGCCCGGCGGGCGACTTCGTTGGGCGGCGAGATTTGCGAATAGGGCTGGGGGGGCAAATAGTTTTTTCGAAATCGCCTCTAGACCGGCTCCCAGCTTCGCGCACACACCCGCAAGTTGGAAATTTCCAAGTCATTTTCATTTCTGGAGACATTGCCATGCCGGGACCAGCACCAAAGCCGACCGCTCTGAAGAAACTCAGCGGCAATCCTGGGCATCGCCGGCTGAATCGCAACGAGCCCAAATTCGCCGGGCTGCCCACTTGCCCAGATTGGCTCACTCCGGCTGCTAAAGCCGAGTGGATGCGTGTCATGAAGGCCCTTCGCCCGCTGGACATGGTGAAGGCCGTCGACCAGGCGGCGCTGGCCGCCTACTGTCAAAGCTGGGCGCGCTGGCAATCCGCCGAGCGCCTGATCGAAACCGAAGGCCAAACGGTCCAGGAGCCAATCGTCAACAAGAGCGGGAAGGTGGTTGGTCACAAAATCCGCCGGCATCCCGCAGTGGGCGTCGCCAAGGATGCACTGGCCGCGATGATCCGGGCAGCCGCACTCTTTGGGCTGGACCCATCTTCGCGCTCGAGAATCCACGTGCCCGGCGATCAGGGCAAGGCGGACCCGCTGGAGAAGTTTTTGAGTAGCGACGATTGGGAAGACGACGGCCGCAAGCCGATGTGAGGGGGAACAACACAATGGCATTTTGGAATCGTTTATCGAGAGTCTTCAGGGAACTGCGGAGTAGCGATCCGCTGAATAACCCAGCCATCCCTCTTTCCTCGGCCGGCTTTCTCGCATGGCTGGCGAACGGTGAACCTACCGCTGCCGGCGAAATCGTCAACGAAACCACGGCGCTCCAGCAGAACTCCGTCTATTCGTGCGTTCGCGTGATCGCCGGCGATTGCGCCAGCCTTCCGTGTCGGCTGTTCCAGATCACGGGTTCAGGCCGCAAGCAGGAGACTGAGCACGATCTGGCCCAGCTACTCAGATACGAACCGAACGCTGAGATGACTGCGTTCACATTCTGGGAAAGCATCGTGGGCTCGCTGGCCCTCACCGGCAACGGATATGCGGAGATTCAGCGCCAACCCTACACGGCGAAGGTACTCGGACTATGGCCCCTGCATCCGCGGCTTACCACACCAAAGCGTGTCAACGACGAACTGGTGTACGAAACGACGGACGGGGAGATGAACGGCCGGGTCCGCACTATCAAATCCGCGGACATGCTCCACATCCCACTGTTTAGCTTTAGCGGCCTCTATGGTTTCTCGCCCATCGCGCTTGCACGCCAGGGTATCGGCCTCGCTCGCGCAGCGGAGAGGTTCGGCGGCCGGTTCTTCGGCAACGGCGCCCGGCCGTCCGGCGTTCTCTCCAATCAGACGGAGATGGACCCGAAGCAAATTCGGGATATGAAAGACACCTGGAAGCAGATGGTGGGCGGAGAAAATAACGGCGGTATCGCCGTTCTCCCTGGTAACTGGACCTATCAGCAGATCGGGATTTCTCCGGAAGATTCCCAGTTCCTGCAAACGCGAAATTATCAGCGCACGGAAATTGCCGCGCTTATGGGCGTTCCGCCTCACCGGATCGGCGACACGAGCCGGATGAGCAACAACAACGCCGAACAGCAAAATCTGGGTTATGTGATTGATACGCTCCGCGTCTATCTCTCCAGGATCGAACAGGAAATCAAGCGGAAGCTGCTTCCGAGGACTGAACGGGATACTGGTTTGGTTGTGGCGGAATTCGATGTAAGCGAACGCCTCCGCGGTGATTTCAAAACCACGATGGAAGGTTTCGCCGTCGGGAAGCAGTGGGGTTTTTTCAGCACCAACTACATCCGCCGCAAACTGGGCGAAAACCCAATTGGGCAGCTGGGCGATGTTTACTGCGTACCTCTGAACATGAAGAACGCTGATCTGCTGTTGACCACCGACCTCGATCAGGCGCAACAGGGGCAATTATGACGCGCTTTTGCACGGAGTGCTGCGGATTGATCGCAGACGAAAAGCGTATCCGTCGCGGCTCGCCCTACTGTTCGGACGAATGCCGGCGGGAAGCGAAGCGGGAGAGTCGTTCGCTATTGGCTCAAGGGCGCTGTCGCTTGTGCGGCAGGATGATGAGGCCCAAAAAAGTCCGAGCCAGAGCGCCTTCACCCTGTGCGCCGGGCGCACACGTGCCCACAGCGCGCATAGCAACTCCCCAATTCTAGGTTCGTAAGTTTCACGCGGGACGGGGCGGCCAGTCTTGTGCTGGTGCGTTCAATCGCAGCCGTCCGTCCCGTTGCACCGAGGCCAGCGCGGGGGCGCCGGTTGTCCTGCAATCCACTCCTACGAGGAAAAGCAATGCCAACCATGTTGGAACTCAAAGAAAAGCGCTTGAAGCTGGTCAGCGATGCCCAGGCAATTCTGCTCAGTCCCAATCCGACTTCTGAACAGCGCTCCAAGGCCGCCGCGATTATGAATGACTGCGGCGACGTGGAAAAGGAAATTGACGCTCTGGAGACACTGGCTGCCAAAGTGTCAGAGGCACGATCCACCGGAATCCCCACCTATGAGGGGGACTCCGTGGTGAATCCACGACAGCGGGCGGAAGTTCGCGCCTTCGAGAAATACATCCGCTTCGGAAAAGATGAACTGGACCGCGAGGAACGCAAACTGCTGCGTGAACGCCGCGATATCACGCTCACGGGAACCACTGGCGTGCTGGTGCCGCAACTCTTCCTACCAACCCTGATCGAGGCCCAGAAGTTGGTGGGCAATTCGGTCAGCTATGTCCGGAGGAAGGTGACAAACAACAACGGCGCGCCGATGAGGATTGCGCTGGCGAACGACACGGCGAACACACTGACCACGCTGACGGCCGAAACCACGGTTGTAGCCGAGCAGGACCCCGGATTCAACGGGTTCATCGGCAACACAGACACCGTGGCAGCGCTGGTGAAGGTGTCCATTCAGGAACTGGAGGATTCCGCATTCGATCTGAATGGATGGATTCGGGATAGTTTTGGGCTCCGCTACTACCGCGGCCTGGAATACCTGCTCTCCAACGGCAATGGCTCCAACGTGGCCTCGATGGTCGCCGGCGCGACCCTTGGCGCCACCACGGCAGCGAACACCGGACCCACGTATGACGACTTCCGTGCGTGTTATGGTGCGCTGGAACCGGCATACATCGCCAATGGTCGCTGGGTGATGAATCAGGCGACTCGTGTTTGGGTGATGGGCCTGAAGGACACGCTGGGCCGCCCGCTGTTCATCCCGAACCCGAACACTGGCACGTTGGATTACATCCTCGGCCTGCCCATCTGTCTGAACCAAGCCCTGTCAGCCGCCACCACACCCGGCGCGGCGGGCGTTCTGTTGGGCGACCTGCAACAGGGTTACCTGCTTCGGACGGATGGCGATGTCAGCCTTCGCCGCCTGGATGAACGGTATGTCGACACCATGGAAGTAGGCTTTCTGGCCTATGCCCGGATCGGCGGCTACTCCACCGACGCTGGAATGCACCCAATTCTGAAGATGGTTACTCGCCCCTAAAGTCGAACTGGGCCGGCCCTGTGTGTGACGAGCGAACGGAGAGAGTGCCTGACAGCGCGCCTCTCCGCTTCGCTTTTTTCGTTCCTATGATCCGATTACAGTTTCCTCTCGCCTCCCGCGGCGCACCTGTCGCCGGGCGGGCCGTCGTGCGCTTTGAGGGCGCCGGCATTCACGGAGAAGCCATGCGCCACGAAACAATCGCACCTGCCTCACATGAAGACCATATGCGCCGCTTCCTCGGCCCTGAAGACGCTGCGGAGTATCTGGGCGGCCTGAACAGCCGCACCGTGACGCGCTGGGCGCGTGAGGGCTATCTGCCTGCCTATCCCATCGGGGAAGGAAAGCGGCGACTGTGGCGGTTCCTCGAATCCGATCTTGAACGGTGGATGCTGGCTCGCGGCACAGGCGACGGTACACTGCTGCTAGCCGCCGATGCTTCCTCGAAAGGGGTTTCGCTGTGAGAGGAAGCAGCAGCAGATTTCAAAACGGAAGTCTCACCCTGGTGAAGAACAAAACGGCCGATGATTCGTGGCTGTTCCGCTACTACGAAGACGTAGACGGGAAGCGCGTCCATCGCAATCTCAAGATCGGGACGGTGCAACAGTACCCGCGCCGCCGCGACGCTGAGAAGGCCGTCTTGTCAATTCGCTCGAACATCAACAGCGGGATTCGGGTGCCGGAGAAGGTGAACGACCTCGTGGCCCACTACCGCAAACACGAACTGACCACTGAGCGCAAAGCGTTCGCAACGGTGGAGGCGCACGCGTCTTATCTGACTCTGCACATCCTTCCGAAGTGGGGCGAGTGCAAATTGTCAGAGGTTAAAACCGTGGCTGTGGAACAGTGGCTGGAAAGCCTGAATCTGGCGCCGGCAACCAAGACAAAAATCCGCAACATCATGTCCGCGGTTTGGAGTCACGGTATCCGGCACGAATGGCTCTCGTTCAATCCGATCAGCAAGGTCCGCACATCGGCAAAGAGGTTGCGCGAGCCGGACGTACTCACGCCAGCGGAGTTCCAGGCGTTGCTAAAGGAACTGCCGCTGCGAGAACGTGCGGCCGTGATGCTGGCTGGATCGACGGGGCTACGCCGTTCCGAGTTGTTCGCGTTGCGCTGGTGCGATGTCAACTTCTTCACGATGGAAGTTGCTGTCACGCGGGCCGTAGTGCGAAACCACTTCGGAGAGACGAAGACAGAGGCGAGTCACAAGCCAGTCCCGTTGCATCCTGCGGTGAAGGATGCCCTGGCGCAATGGCGCGGTGAATCGCTGTACAAGACTGATGGGGATTTTCTGTTTCCTTCCATCCGCATGAACGGCAAACAGCCGCTGATGCCGGATACCGTGCTCAAGAAGACAATCCGCCCGGCGCTCGAAAGCGCGAAGGTCACCGGGAAGATCATCGGGTGGCACTCATTCCGTCACAGCCTCGCAACGAATCTGCGGGCGCTGGGCGTGGATGTGAAGGTCGCACAGGAACTGCTCCGTCACGCAAATTCGCGCACGACAATGGACCTCTACACTCAGGCCGTGTCCGCTGAAAAGCGAAACGCGAGCCTCAAGCAAACGGAGTTGTTGTTGGCATGAAGCGCGCCAAAACATCTCCGTACCGTAGCGTACCGTGGGATAGAATCTGTCTTTTGGTAAGGAGCCATAAACCTTTGATTTTCTCTTGTTTATGGCGGGGACGACGGGGCTCGAACCCGCGACCTCTGCCGTGACAGCGAAAAGGAAGGTCGTAACTTACAGAAAACAAGCGTCACGGATGGCTCCTTTTGGCGCTGTAAGGTACGATCGGGAACCGTTATCGAACCCATATCAAACCCACGACCTCTGCCCTGTAGACCTCTGCCCAAGCCCTGCGCTGCGTGGTGAGTGCATCCGCCTGTTATCGACAGCGGACGAACAGGGGCACTTGTCAAGCTAGGCCGTTTTACTGCCAAGTGGCACTGCCGGGCCGTGGCCCGCATGTCAGTGCCTGTATGTAATTCACGGCCTCACTGTGTCAGGGAGCTTTTTAGGATTTTCGGGAACCACCGAACGAGGATCCGGAACGACGCGACCGAGTCTAATAATGTCAGGTGGGGATGCGCACCTACTCGATTTATACGATGTGGAGCGCAATGCCCCACCCTCGGCCATTGCGGAGAACAAGTGGATGAAACTTAGCAAAAACCCGACGCGAAAGTCTGAGAACGGTCGGCTTGCGGCGGATCAGCTATCAATACAGAAGGCCAAACGAAGCATGCTTTATGCCGCAATGCGCGCGGACGAACCGCGGGATATTGCAATTCGCAGGATCATTCTCTCGATTCCTCCCGGGAAGGTGAGCACCTACGGTCAAGTAGCTGCTGCTGCCGGCTACCCGCACCTCCATCGAGCAGTGGCGAGGTTGCTGAGAACTGACCCGCCCGATCACCTACCGTGGCATCGAGTTTTGGGCTCTGGCGGCGAGATAAAGCTCCGCGGGGCAGCTGCACATGAGCAGCGAGCACGCCTCAAGCTGGAAGGAGTGCGTTTCCGCGGTGTAAGAGTCAACATGGAACGGTTCGAACATGTGCTTAAGCCGTGGGAGGTCTATAAGGATCTCCAGATGTGACGGTGCCGAGCCGGCTCACCGTTTCTGCGCGATAATTCAGCTCTAGTTCGACTCAACTCGACGCGGCTTAATGAGAAACCATCCCGCAAATGCCCCTGCGAGTACCGAGCAGGCTGCAATCCACAGAACAGATCGATATGCCTGGATAAAGGATTCTGTGATTGCATGAACTGCTCTTGTGTCCTGCACCTTGATCGCCGCAAGTTGTAACCGATTGGCGTGAATTTGGGCGGCTTCTTCACTCGATAAGTTAAGCAGAGCCAGCCGGTAATCAAGCGCGTGGGTGAAAATCACCACCAGTAGCGCTCCAAAGGAAGCGACTGCGATCAGAGACGCAAGTCGCGACACCGCGTTATTGATTCCCGACGCAACTCCCGCATGAGACTCAGGAACCGCGTTCATCACCGTTGTTGTGAGCGGGGCTACAGTGATCGTCATCCCGAGCGACGTTATAAGCACAGCAGGACAGAAAGATTTCCAGTAGTGCCCGTCTTGGGGAGCCAAGGCGAACACAGCATACCCAACGGCAGTAATGAGTGGGCCGACAGTGAGTGGAAGCCGGGCTCCATAGCGCTCAACCAATCTGCCGGCCCAGCGGGACAGAACGAGCATGATCATTACAAATGGTGAGAAGGATGCGCCGGCTTTCGTGACTGAATAGTGCTGAATCTGAATAAGATCCAAAGGAAAGAAAAACAGCAGAGCAGCCAACGGGGCGTAAACCAAGAACGTTATAAAGTTCGCGCCGGTGAAGTCGTGTGAACGGAAGAGGCTGAATGGAATCATCGGTGATTCAGCCCGTTGTTCGACGATCCCAACTGCCACCAGTGCTAGCAGCCCAGCAAATGCAACGAGTGTCAAGGACGTGTGGCGATTCACGGATGGCCATTCGATGAGCGCATAAGTGAGGCAAGCCAGGCCGACAATCGTGAATGCTGCTCCCAGCCAGTCGAGGCGACTCCCCGAATCCTCGTCTCGCACCTCAGGTACAAAAGTACAGAGAACTACGACAATCAGTGCGAGTGGCAGATTCAGAAAAAACACCCACCGCCAGCTGAAATGCTCAATGAGCCAGCCGCCCGCTACGGGGCCAACGGCTGTTGTGATCGCAGAGAATCCTGACCAGGTTCCAATTGCGCGTCCTCGTTCACCCTCTGGGAACACCGCGGTGATTAACGCGAGACTTCCTGGGACCAAAAGGGCCGCACCTGCACCTTGGAATGCTCGCGCCGCGATTAGAAGCTCAGTATTTGGCGACAAGCCACACGTGATCGAAGAAGCCGTGAAAAGAAGAATTCCGCAAACATAAATCATCTTGCGACCATAGCGATCTCCCAGCGAACCACCAACCAAAAGAAGGGAGGCTAAAGTGAGCGCATAGGCTTCCACGACCCACTGCACTACGGAAAGGTTCGCACCGTACTCCCTCTGCAATGTCGGCAGAGCGAGATTGACAACAGTGCCATCCAGAAATGCCATACTCGAACCGAGAATGGTCGCGGCAAGAAGGATGCGTGCCATGCGCGGCGTTGGTGATTTGTCTGTCGGCATGGAGCGGTCCTCTTTTTTCGCTTCAACACGAGAAGCTCTGTTCAGTATCCAAGGGAGCTTTCGCTGGATTTACTGTTGGCTGCCGTCACGACAGCGATCTGAACCTGTGGCAGGATTTGCTCCATTATTGACATTCTCTGCCAACTGGCTCGGGCATCCATTAGATGCAGGCGACCGATCCAGGAACCGACATGGTAACCGCGACCACGAGGTCAAGCGATGCTTTGATCGAGCGGCCCCTTCTTTGAGAGCGATCGACTGAGAGTTCTGGAAATGCTATGTCGAATCGACGAAACCTATCTGCGAACCTGTGGTATAAATTCATTCCCTCTCCCATCGGGCCTCTCAAGCTGGTTGCGAGCAATCGAGGTCTCGTCGGCATCCTCTGGGAAAACGACAATCCAAGGCGTGTTCGTCTTACTGAACTTGTTGAGCGCGCCGAACATCCTGTGCTCGTTCGAACAGAGAAAGAACTGAACGAATACTTCACCGGCATGAGATCCGGTTTCACGGTGCCTCTCGATATGCGGGGAACGCCCTTTCAGAGGCGGGTCTGGGAAGCGCTCCTCGGCATACCTTTCGGGGAGACCCGCACGTACGGCCAGCTTGCAATCCAACTCGGCAACCCAAAGGCCACACGGGCGGTAGGCGCCGCAAATGGTCGAAACCCCATTGCGATTCTTGTGCCGTGCCATCGCGTCATCGGCCATTCCGGCAAGCTCACGGGCTTTGCGGGTGGCCTCGATGCAAAAGCTTACCTGCTCAAGTTGGAAGGGCGTGGTCAACACCTCTTCCCTAATGAGAGGCAAGCGAACACGCCGCCGCCAGAGCACGACCAGCACGATTTGAGCTAAGAGTGGCAGTAATTGCCCTCTTTTTGTCAGAGTGTTGATTGACCTCCGAACATCCAAAGCTTGTTTGATCGGAGGTTTCAATGGATCGGCGTTTGCTGGTATTGGCTCTTGGAATGTTCGCGCTCGGGACCGACAGTTTTGTCGTTGCGGGAGTGCTCCCAGAAATCTCCCGGACATTTCACACAAACATCGGCGCAGCGGCACAAATGACAACTGCATATGCGATCACGTATGCACTCTTGGCCCCTCTTCTTGCGGCGGTGGCAGCACACGTTCCACGCAAGACCATGTTGCTTACGGCTCTGGGCATTTTCGTCGTTGCTAATCTCATCACGGCGGAAGCACCAACCTTCGCCATCGCCATGGCAAGCCGCGTGTTGGCCGGCGTAGGCGCCGCAATGTTTGCACCGACCGCAACCGGCGCAGCAGTCGCATTGGTTCCAGCTGAACGGCGCGGATATGCTCTCTCAATTGTCATCGCCGGACTCACAGGGGCTACTGCTCTCGGCACACCAATCGGCGCTGCGATTGGAGCGCTCGGCGATTGGCGCTGGACAATGACATTTGTATCCGCACTTGCGGCCGCATCCGCCGTCGGTGTCGGAACACTGCTGACACACGTACCATTACCACCGAAATTCACGCTCATTCAACGTTTAAAGCCTGCGACAGACCCTCGCGTCGCACTGACGCTGTTGACCACGTGGCTTTATCAGAGCGGCCAGTTCATCGCCTACACGTATCTCACGGTTGTTTTCGATAGAGCAATTGGCCACAATCATGCGATCGTCTCGTTGTTGCTGGTTGCATTTGGGGTCGCCGGCACTGTCAGCAATCTAGTCGTTGGCCGGCTCGCCGACTTGATCGGTAATCGTAAGCTGATCATCGCGATGCTTATCGTACTAGTGCTAGTGTTGGCATCGCTCCAATTGGCTGGCGCGACCCTCTGGACAGCGATTCCCGCGTTGATTATTTGGGGCGCAGTGGGGTGGGGGCTTCTTGCCCCACAGCAGCATCGATTGGTCACGGTGGCGCCGCACAGCGCGCCGGTCGTGCTCGGGCTAAATACTTCTTTTACGTATTTGGGTATTACGACCGCCGGTGTGATCGGCGCACTCGGTATTCCCATGTTCGGCGCGCATCGTCTCGGTTACATCGGCGCCGCGATAGTTGCCGTTTCGCTTGTCGTTGCGGAGCTGACGAGTTGGCGAATTCGCTTAGCGCAGGTGCCTGAACCGGTCAGCGAGCTTGCAACAGTCAGATAGCTTAGCGCAATCCACTAGCTTCGAGTCGATCCATCTCTGATATTCGGAGCGGGTCACAATAAGACCTCGCCGACTACCTCGGCGAGGTCTCTTCGCTTCTGAACTATCGCCGAACACATATGCGTTGCGCCACAGGCTCGTGAAGAGAGGGCTCTGTGTCAGACCTCGCACACGCGCGAGAGTCGGATACGAGTTTGCCTTCTTTAGGACCTTCGGATCACTCAAATGTCATGCCAGTGATAGTGGCAGAAAATGATGCATTATTGGCAACACACGCCGATTGCGATCAGGGAATATAGGCGAAGACGAATTCGATCGTGATCGAAAAAGTCGAATCAGACGCCTTCCCTCAAAGACCTGACCCTTTTGGTTTCTGCGGCTAGATCGCTGCCCCACAAACCATTCAAGTTCTCAAGGCGACATTGCACGCAGACAAGTTATTGTCCGCTGTCCCACGTATCGGGGGATTGCAGACCCACATCACCGGAGGAGGTATACGCCCGTGCAAGATGCGACGTCTAATCAAGGTCGAGTGACCAAGGGTATTGATGATGAAAATGCGTCAGACCCTCTTTTGCAATTAGCCCAAGCTGGTTCCCATCCTGCTTTTGAAACATTACACAAGACGTACTCACGGCGTCTTTTCAAACAAATTATTGCAATTACCAGACATCATGAAGATGCTGAGGACGCACTTCAAGACGCTCTCTGTAAGGCTTATGTTGCCTTGCCTCTCTTTGAGAGGCGATGCCATGTCTACACATGGCTAAGCAGAATTGCGATCAACTGTGCCCTGATGAAGGTCCGACAACGTCGGAGTTGCAGGGAGTTCTCGGTCGAAAGCCAGGACGATTCGGATAACCGAGAAGCGCTCTTCGAGATTCCGGATCAGGGATGGTCTCCTGAAGACCTATATAGAGCAGAGGAATGCCTCAACCAAGTTAGTACCGCGATCTCGTCACTTGATCCCCTATCACAACACTTGCTTCGTCTGCGTGTGAAGCAAGATTATTCAATGGAAGAGATCGCGCAAGCTATGAACATATCTGAGCCCGCCGTTAAGTCGAGATTACGGCGTGCCAGGTGCGCGCTCCGGGAGTTGTGCCCTGCCACTCGTTGCAATGACACCGTGGGGTGAAGCCGCAATGACAGAGAGACTGTCAAAGAGATAATCCAGCAGCGCTGCCTGCCGTTGTCTTTGCCTCAACATAGCGTTTCCATAGAGTGATAGCCGCGTATCCACGCCAGGGTTGAATAGCCCTCAGGTTTATCTCCGGATGCCGTTTAAGCTCTCGCTTCAATGCGTAGTCCGTAGAGGGGAAGGCATCGTTGTCCCCAAGGCCTCGCAAAGCCACGTATTCGGTCGTCCAGGCACCCACTCCCGAAATGCCACGTAACGCTTTCCTGAGCGACCGTATGTTGAGAGCACCGACAAGGTCGAGAGTGCCTTCCTCGATCGATCGAGCGATCGATCGAATAGTGCCTCGCCGGATGGCCGATGTCCGAACATTGGAAAGGTCTGCTCCGAGTATCTGCTTAGTGGAGGGAAACAGTGAGATCGGCATAGACGTTTTGGGGTGACGCTCTTGTGATCCTGCAGCCCGCATGAACTCCTGCGTGAGCGCGCGTCCGAAGGCCACTGAGACTAGCTGTCCAAGCACTGTAGTAAACACAGACTCATAGGCGCTCCATAGACGAGCAAGGCGAAGCCCAGGGTGCTGTGCCCAAAGGCCAGTCATGCAACCGTCTGCACTCATGGATTTGAGAAGCCCTTCGGGATTTGCGTCCAGATCGAACATTCGCCGCACTGACTTGGAGATCGTAACGATATCTTCCTCGTTTCCGTTCCACACAGAAAGCAAGAGGGCATGTTCGCTGCTCTTCTTCTCGACACGGAACCAACCCAATCCATGTCTAACGCGAATAACGCGCTCGTAAGCCGAATCATCAACCGATTCGATGTAGGGAAGTTGATGAGCTCGAAAGAACTCGAGCGTCGTCTCCCAATCGTAAGGTGGTGAATACGGCAGCACACGAGAGCAGATAGAAGGCTTGAACATAAAAGGTGACCGGCAATTAGCTTGATCGCCGGGTAGGCCGCAGTACCAGTTCGCCAGCGCAATTTGGGCAGATGCCTTTTAAGATTCCTTTTGCGCAGGATGCGCAAAACGTGCACTCAAACGAACATATCATGGCATCCGGCGAGTCCATTGGCAGCGTGGAATTGCATCGTTCGCATTTGCTCTTCATCTCCAACATTGCTCTTCATCTCCGTTCATTTTGAGATTGGACGAAACTACCCCTCCTGAAGTCAGACCTGGCGTCTTCGGTTCCTTTACTGGATTACCGCTCCCCGGAGACGTCGCTGCTTGGAGCACTCGTCGCCGGCGACCGTCTCAACCAAGACCTGCCGAAGCGTTCTCGATATTCTTTAGGAGTCATCCCAAGCTGTTGAAGGAAGGCGCGGCGCAGTGATTGCTCATCACGAAACCCAGTGATCTTGGCAATAGCCTTAAGTGGAAGATCGTCTGTCGAGAGATGCGTAGATGCCATCTCAATTCGAAGCGATTGCACCCAGCGAGCGGGGGTAGTCCGGAAGTGCTGTTCAAACTGTCGAGCAAACGTGCGCGGGGTCATTGCAACGAACTTCGCGAGTGTCACCACGTCCAGTCTCCCGGTGAGGCGTGATTTTGTCCAGGCGGGCAGATCACGAAGACGCGTGCCGCTAACGTCTGCCTGCTGTGCGAGGAACGAACTGTACTGGGCCTCCGTACCGGGCCGTCGAATGTACAGGACGAGCGTTTGGGCGATAGAGGCTGCTGCGGCACGCCCGATGTCTTCCTCCACAATCGCCAGCGCCAGGTCGATGCCGGCAGTGACGCCCGCTGTGGTGTACACATTTCCATCCTTGATAAAGATCTCGTTCTTCTCGATAAAAAGCTGAGGATACTGCTGGGCGAGCTTGGCAGCATGGTGCCAATGGGTGGTCACCCGTCTTCCATCCAGCAGCCCGGTCGGAGCAAGCACAAACGCTCCGACACATACTGACACGATGCGGCGCGCATGACCGGCCCGCTTTCGTATCCAGCGAATCAAGTCGTTTGATGGCTCGGCAAATACGCTTTCGCCACCTATGGCCACCAAGGTATCGACCGCGCCGACGTACTCCGAGAAAGGGATGCAATTCGTCACGGTAATTCCATCTCGCCCGCGAACCTCCCGCTCAGAATGCATCGACAGAAGTCTCGTCACATACGCAGGCTTACCATCAATCTTGGGATATGAAAACACCGACGAAATTGCTACTAAATTGATGAGGTCCACTGGAGAACCAACAAGAAACGCGACAACCTTTGGACGATGCGGCATGCGGCTAGCTCCCGACGCAAGAACTGACAGAGTCAGCTGTTCTGCATTTTCACTGTTACAGCTTGCTGCGAGAGTTTCTCGCGGATGAGTCACGCTGTAATGCCTCTTCCGTTCCCTAACTTTCGTAGGTATCTCAGATAAGCGTTCAGTCTCTCCGGGACCGTGCGGTAGTACACCCCCTGCCCTTCTCTTCGAGACTCAATCAGCCCGGCACTCGCTAGTACCTTAAGGTGGTGGGAAACCGTTGCCGCGCGAACAGGGGTATTGAGGCAAATTGCTCCGCAACGCAACTCCCTTATCTCCGCCAGGTCCTTATAGATGCCAAAGCGATTAGGATCGCCGAGCGCTCTTGCGATCCGCACCGCCTCTCGCTCCTCGATCAAACACATTGCAGGCTTTCCGAACCTCACATTTCGCAGGGATTAAATTCTGCGTGCTTCAAGACTTTCGATGCGATCCGGGCCGATAAGTGTCAGGCTGCCAATGGACGGCGATTTGAGTGACTAGACAACGCGCCTACAGGTCGTTAGCTCTCTATCAAGGCCTGGCGGTCCAACCCATAAAGCGCACATACCCGCATCAATACTGGCGTTTGTCTACCTGCAGCCACTGACGTGATGTACGAAGGTGAGTCAGTTTGAAATCGCGACATCAGCACGATCGTCCATTTCATCGACCGTCGAGTGGCAGCATTTGCCTCTTTTTTGTCACATCTATCGTATTCGGTCTTCATCGAACAAGCGTAAAGACGTTGAGCCTTAAGCAGCCAGATCACAGGAGATTAGAAATGTTCAAATTCACCCATCGCAATCCGGAGATGCAGATTGACAAGCAGCACACCGCATTGGTGCTTGCAGACATGCAAAACGAGTTTCTCGAAGAAAAGACCGGCACCTATTACGAGCTCATCGCGGACGCCCTCAAGAAACGAAACGTGATCGCAAACCTGGAAGAGCTCCTCAAGACTGCCCAGGAGCTTGGGTACTACGTTATCCATTCACCTCATTGGTACTATCCGACGGACCTCCAGTGGAACGTGCCTCCCGGAGCAATCGCGCATTACCTCATTGGCATTGGTTTCTGCGGACGCAAGGATCCTGTGGATCTCGAAGGCTTTCATGGTTCTCGAGCTGACTACTACGAACCCTTCAAGAAATATTTGATGGACGGCCACACCTGCAATACGTCGCCACACAAACACTTTGGGTGTGAGGCCAACGACGTGATCAAGCAGTTGCATATGCGCGGAGTTCGGAAAGTGATCATGGCAGGACCTGTGGCGAATATCTGCCTCGAATCCCATATGCGTGACATCATCGAGGGTGGTTTCGAGGTCGCGATGGTCCGAGATGCGGTTGCCGCCGGAGTGAACGAGGAAGGCGACGGTTATCCGGCCGCAATGGTCAACTGGCGCTTTATGGCGAACGCCGTATGGACGACCGAGGAAGCAGTGAAACGACTGAGAGTCGCCGCGGCATCCTGACAAAAAAGCAAATGATCGCTGGCTACTGCCTGCGCAATCCTGCGGACCCGCGCGCAAATCAACCGAATGAAGAGAGGGAGCTTTTCTATGAGCAAAACAATTCTGGTCACTGGCACTTCCAACGGCTTCGGAAAGGATGCGGCGATGACTTTAGCTGAAGCCGGGCATCAAGTGTTCGCAACCATGCGCAATCCGAAAACTCGTAATCGTACAGCGGCCGAAGAGTTCCGGTCCAAGGGCATAGATGTACTTGAACTCGATGTCACCAGAGATTCTAGCGTCGAAGAGGCGTTCGAGGAACTGTACAAGAGGACTGGAAGCAAGCTGGATGTCTTGATCAATAATGCTGGTCTCTTCGCGCAAGGGATCGCGGAGACATATACGCCCGAGCAAGTCCGTGACATGTTCGAGGTCAACGTTTTTGGAATCCAGCGTGTCACTCGCGCCGTGCTGCCCGAAATGCGGAAGAGAAAGTCCGGACTGATCATCAATATCGGATCGATCCTCGGTCGCGTGACGATTCCATTCACCGGTCTCTACGGCGCATCCAAATTCGCTCTCGAAGCTCTGACCGAGGGGTATCGTTACGAATTGTCGCAACTGGGCGTCGACGTCGTCCTCGTCCAGCCGAGCGCCTACCCGACAGGATTGTATTCGGCTACTCAGCAGCCGGCTGATCCGCATCGTGCCGAGGAATATGGAGAGATCGCGGCTCTTCCTGGGGCATTTGTTGAATTCCTGAAAGGAGTTTTCAGCGGAGCGGACGCCCCTGATTCCCATGAAGTCTCGATAGCACTCGTCGGCTTAATTGCGACGGCCGCCGGTGAACGTCCCGATCGCATAGTGGTAGGCGCACCGTATGGCGCGGACGCAGTGAATGCGGCCGTCAAGCCCATACAGTCTCAAATGATCAGTGGCATCGGCTTCGACAAGCTGCAGAAACTGAATGTTCAGTAGTCCACCTTGTCACGTCCCTCCCATGAGAGTTAGCCAACCGAATTGAGGATTGCAATGAGTACAAATCGCAAAGTCTTAGTTGTAACGGGCGCTTCCCAAGGTTTGGGCGAAGGCTTTGTCAAAGCTTACAGAGAACGAGGATGGAGAGTTGTTGGGAATTCGAGATCAATTAAGCCATCTGACGATCCTGACTACATCACCGTGCCTGGCGACGCCGGCACGCCCGACATTGCACGAAAGGTCGTCGAGACAGCCCTCGATCGATTCGGCCGCGTCGATACGCTCATCAACAATGCGGGCATTTGGCGGCCCGGCCCGATTGAATCGATTTCCGAAGATCTGTATAGGCGAGTGATGGCGACGAACGTTGACAGTGTCTTCTTTGCTACTCAGGCCGCTGTTCCCGCAATGAAGAAGCAGGGTGGAGGTCATATCATCTTATCTGTTCTCACAAGCCTGGTCGAACACGCGGTCCAAGACGTTCCAGCGGTTCTAGCCTCGTTGTCAAAGGGCGCCTGCGCTGCCGCAACCCGTGGACTCGCCATGGAACTCGCGTCATCGAATATCCGAGTCAACGCGGTTTCGCTTGGCATCATCAGGACGCCGCTACACGAGGCGGATTCGCTCGAAGCGAAGAAGGGCTTCTCCCCACTGAATCGTTACGGCGAGGTTTCCGACGTCGTACGGGCGATTCTCTACCTGGAAGATTCGGATTTCGTAACCGGCGAGATCTCATACATCGACGGCGGTCGAACCGCAGGTCATTGATTGGTTGCGGGCGGGGAGCAAAACTCTGCTTCTCCTTGACAAGCGAACTGACCGTGACCTCATGGAGCGCGACAGTAACGCAAGAAATCGTCCAACCGGGACTAGCCAGATTATCCCTTGGGGCACCCAGCCGCGGTTGCAGAACTCAGGTGAACTGAAATGCAGGAGACGGACGTGTCAATGAGAGCTTCGCTGAGTAGACATTGGCCCGAGTATTTGATCGAGTGCTGGGCGCTGGGTTGTTTCATGATTGCTGTCGGCTTGAACGTAACGATGTTCGAGTCGCCAAGATCACCACTCTACACACTTTTGCCGATGGCGACCGTACGCATCGCCCTCCTGGCAGGAGGTATCGGTCTGGTTCTCACCTTGCTGATTCAATCTCCATGGGGGAAGCGCTCGGGGGCCCACATGAATCCCGCGATCACACTCGCCTTTTTGCGACTGAAGAAGATTCATCCATGGGATGCCCTGTTCTATGTCGTTGCTCAGGTGATCGGGGGAACTCTTGGAGTCTTGCTCGTGGCTCGGTTCGCTGGCAGCCTCTTTACCGATCCACCGGTCAGCTATGCAATCACGGTGCCCGGCGCGAAGGGTGAGGCCGTCGCTTTTGTAGCTGAATTGGTAATTTCGTCCACGCTCATGGCGATCATCCTGGCTTTCACGATCTCGCCTCGCCTGATTCGCTTCACGGGCGTTGCGATCGGCGGTCTAGTAGCTTTTTGGATCTTTGTTGAGGCACCCCTCTCCGGCACAAGCATGAACCCGGCGCGAACGCTGGCATCCGCAGTTCCGGGGATGATGTGGCAGCACGTTTGGATCTATTTATTGGGACCTACGTTAGGGATGCTCATCGCTGCACAAATTCACCTCAACGTTCATGGTCGCGATCTACGCGGGTGCGCGAAGATGCTACATCCGCGTAGCGTCCGATGCATACATTGCGGCTATCTCTGCCATTAGGGATGAGCAGTCACGCCGTTGCGTGCCGGTTTCCGCCAGACTATTTGCGCCGTCGTGTTTCTATACCGGCGCAGGCGCCGCTTCGCTAAGCACGAACCACTGAAGTTCGCCTCAATTGTGATCGTGGCAGAATTTGACTTTTTTATGTCACATCGAAGCTAAGTCGACGTTCATCTATAAGTTCGCCAGCGCTTGATAGGAATCGCCACGGATTCGGAGTGGTGAGCCACATATGCGTAGCGGGTTATCCCAAAAGGACAGGTGTGAAATGAAACCAATCATCGCGAGCGCAACAACGCAGCAACAGTTGGACAAGATCGAAGCGTTCCGGAAGTTACATGTTCCAGGAAACCCGATCGTCCTCTACAACATTTGGGATGCCGGCAGCGCACAGGCCGTTGCCAAGTCAGGAGCCAAAGCCATAGCAACCAGTAGCTGGGCGGTCGCGAAAGCTCGTGGCTTCAACGACGGGGAACAGCTTCCCTATAAGCTAGCGATTCAAAACCTTCGCCAGATAGTGGAGGCGGTCGCGCTCCCGGTGACGTTCGACCTCGAAAGCGGCTACGGGGAGGAACCATTCAAAGTCGAAGAGAGCATTTCTCTAGCAATTGAGACTGGCGCAGTGGGCTGCAACTTCGAAGACAGCATTCCAGGTAAAGGAACGATTCGGGATACAGCGACGCAAGTAGCTCGCATTCGAGGTGCAAGACAGGCTTCAGATGCAGCCAAGGTTCCGTTCTTCATGAACGCCCGATGTGACTTGTTCTTTCAGGGGCCATCCGTTAAGCACGATGACAAACTACTCGCGACGGTCATCGAGCGGGCCTTCGCCTACGCAGAAGCAGGGGCGGACGGGCTATTTGTGCCCGGATTGGCAGCAATATCGCTGATATCTCATCTGGCGAAGAACTCGCCAATTCCCCTAAATATTCTGAGTGATTCATCGATCTCGCTGCAGATGCTGGCCGACAACGGTGTGTCACGGGTGAGCTACGGAGCTACTCCATACATCGATGCGACTAACGCCTTAGAGTTAGCCGCTCGCGCCTTAGGCGGCTAATGGCGAGCCACAGTAACTTTCGGATCGGTCTTGCCGTGAGCGCGCCTGATAGATCGAGTTGCCCAATCTGCGAATGCATAACGCTGAGGGATGGAAGATTCGAAGTCTACGGAGATCGACTCAAAACAACTTCTTGCGGGAGAGAAGAACAATGGACAACACAATGACTGAAACAACGGCCAACTCCACGAACGGAGACAACCCCGTATTGCGGAGAGCAAGGGTATACGCCGGTATTGCAGTTCTAGTCGCACTCATCGTAGCGACAGCGATCATCGGTTCACAACTGTCGCATGGGGCATCGGTTCGTGCAGCGGCCCCGACGCCGACAGTCAGTGTCAGCCAGCCGATTCAGCGGCAATTGCATGGACGAATGCAATTTCTAGGCCAATTCTCTCCAGTCAACCAGGTGGAATTGAGAGCGCAGGTTGGAGGAAACCTTACATACATCGGATTCAAGGATGGTGATGTGGTTACTAAGGGCTCGCTGCTATTCATCATTGACCCGACTCCGTATCAGATCAAGTTTGACGAGGGTACAGCCCAAGTCGCAAAAGCGCGAGCTCGACTCGAACTCGCAACAACCGAGCTGACCCGCGCACAGACTCTGCAAAAAACAGACGCAGGGACTGTCGAAAACGTAGATCAGCGTTCCTCGGAGCAACATTCCGCCCAGGCGTCACTTGACGAGGCAGAAGCACTTGTCCGCGACGCGAAGTTCGACCTGGATCGAGCTCGGGTTTATGCCCCTTTCACGGGCCGCATGGGAACGCACCTCGTCTCCGTTGGAAATCTGGTGTCGGGAAACCGCGGCGGAGGTAGCTCCACCACCCTTCTGGCAACCATCGTCTCGATCGATCCCATTTATCTGAACTTCGACATGAGCGAGGGCGACTATCTCAACTTTGAGCGCGAGCGGGCATCCCGAAAGAATCCTCTAGCAAATATTGTGGACATCGCGCTGAGCGACGAAAACCACTTCGATCGGCACGGCACATTGAACTTTCTCGACAACGGTCTGGACCGTTCGAGCGGGACCATTCACGCCCGTGCCACGGTGCCCAATCCAGACTTGCTCTTGACTCCCGGTGAATTCGGTCGCGTACGAGTGAACTTGCTTTCCTCGCGCCAAGTGCTCCTCGTTCCGGATGCCGCCGTATCAGCGGATCAGACGGACCGCATGGTCCTGGTTGCCGGATCTGATGACGTAGTCAAGGAGAAGAAGGTGCAGACAGGTGATCTTCGCTACGGTTTGCGCGTCATCTACTCGGGACTGGCTCTCTCAGATCGCGTCGTTATCGGCGGCCCGCCTGTCGTCCCCGGGGCGAAGGTCCTGCCCAAGAATGACACGATCGCTGTTGGCTCGGATGAAGGGAGTAACCAAGACCAGCCATGAAACTTACCCATTTTTTCATTGAGCACCCCCGCTTCGCGATTGTTCTGAACATATTCATCGTGTTGGGAGGCCTGGCAACCATGTCGACATTGCCAATCTCCCAGTACCCGAACATTGTTCC
>JBARMQ010000085.1:0-12593 GCA_049802535.1 Bryobacteraceae bacterium
CCCCAGTTGCGCTTGATCTCTGGTTGCGCGGAGAACAGCAGGGTCGAACCACCAAAATTACTCCCACCAAAATTACACCCAACGCAAATTAGGTGCAATCGAGTTTGAGTACCTTAGGCTATTGAATTTGTCGGTCAAGTGCGATATCGTACTGCTCCAGACACTTTAATATGCCGGTTGCCCGTTGCGTACTGTTGGCGCTGCTTCTTGCCGCGGATGTTAGCGCTGCCCCTCGCGCACTGACCGTTCGTGGGCGAGTATCTCACGCGAAATTGTGGACCAAAGTACGGTTGTTCGCGATCGGCAAGACCATCGCGCCTCTGGTCACATTGTCGGACCGCAAAGGCCGCTTTAGTTTTGATTCCGTTCCTGAAGGGTCGTACGCGCTGTACGTCAATGTGAGGGGACTTGGTTCGGCCAGCCGCACCATCGTTGTTCGCAGAACGTTAGCCGATGAGAATGGCGCGATCATGGCGGATCTGCCCGTATCCGACTTCAACGGCTTGGAAGAACTGAGACAGCATGACTATATAATTTCCGTTCGGCAGCTTTCGGCTGATCCGTACTTGCCGCCGCGCGAGTTTACAATGGCCCAGCAGGACTTGACCAACGGGCAATTGGAACGTGCCGAGAATTTGCTGAAGGGTGTTATCGCCGATGCCCCGCATTTTGCCGCCGCCTGGGATGAATTGGCGTACGCGGCCGTGGTGAGCGGAAATTATGCGCAAGCCGAGGCTGATTATGGCAACGCGTTAGCGGCGAAGCCCCAAGACGTTGCGGCGTTGCTGGGCATGGGACGCTCGCTAATCGAACGAAAGCGATTTGCCGATGCACTGGAGTATCATCGGCGCGCCGTGGCGCAACAGCCCGAAAACGCGGTTGCGCAAGCACGGTTGGGTTACAACTATTTCGAGTTGGGAAATCTAAACGCTGCCGAGGAATGCCTGCTGTCCGCCGAGCGGATTGACCCAACCAATTACACCCGGCCGCAGTTGCTGCTTGCCGAAATTTATTTCCGCCAAGGCCAAGAACAGGCTGCTTCCGGCCAGTTGTCAGATTATATAAAGCGGTTTCCGGGCGAAGAAGATGCGGCGACGGCCGTGCGAGCCCGAGCGAAATCTTCGGGGCAGTCGATGCCGCAGAGTGCGACGTTCAGCGCTGGCCAATAGAAACGCTTCGGCGAATCGCACAGCAGAGCATACAATTTGAGTGAGGCTGGAGTCCGAGTGAGCCGGATCAATCTACCCAATTCACTCACGCTGGTGCGAATCTTCCTGGTGCCGCTATTGGTGGCGGCGCTGGTACAGCACAATCTCCACATTCGTATCGGCGGTACTCTGCTGGTGGCGGACGACTTTTTCGGCTTAGTCGTTTTTCTGGCTGCCGCGCTGACCGATTTATTAGACGGGTATCTGGCGCGCCGCTGGAAACAGGTGACCACCGTGGGCACGCTGCTCGATCCAGTCGCCGACAAGCTACTCGTTTCGGCAGCCCTGATATCGATGGTAGAAATTCGCTTGCTGCCCGGTTGGATGGTAATTCTCATCATTAGCCGCGAGTTTGCGGTATCGGGGCTGCGAAGCATTGCGGCGGCCGAAGGCTACACCATCAAAGCCGGCGAACTCGGCAAAACGAAAATGGTTTTCCAGGTTCTGGGCATCACTTTGGTGATGCTTTCCATCCGATGGCACCGCTTGCGCGATTATTCGCTGATGGCGATGTGGGTCGTGGTGATCTTCGGCCTCGCTTCAGCGGTGGATTATTTCCACAAGTTTTGGCGCAAGGTGGACCTCAGCATCAAACAGCGGCGGCGCAATGAACTGATCTTGATGGAGCGTCAGAAACGCAAAGTCGAGCACGCGCACCGAAAAGCGGAGCGGGAGACCGCTAAAGCTATTCGGCGGTCCTCATAAAGCGGCTAGCCGGGCAGTCAAGTGGCGCTTTGTCAACGCTGGCCAGTGATTGCCAAGCCTCCACGCAGTGGGTCGCCCGGCGATAACTGGCGAGCCGGATAGCTAACGGGAAGCCCTGAAGAAGCGCATGTTCGGACCGATCTACGATTTGGTAATTGTCGCGAGTGAAGACCACCGTCCGGATCTGGCCCTTGCGTCCTAACGTACCGATTTCCTTTCCGTTAAAGACGACATCCACGCCACCCGCATTGCCGGTCTTGATCAGAACAGAGTCGTGACCTTCTAAAGTTTTGCTCTGATCGGCTTGTAGGATCCCGCTGTAAATCCGCGTGCCATCGGAAACAATCGACAGCCACGTCCGTTCGAGAGCGGAAACCTCAATACTGAAACCAGCGGCGGTAGCGGCTTGGGGCGCTTCATTCTGGGCCCGTTCGGCCAATGACGGCTCGCTGGAGGGCGGCGAGCGATGCACAGACTGCTGTCGCGGCGGCGAGGAGTGCGGTGGAACCGTTTGGAACCGGCTTAAGAATTGCTGGATCGATGCCCGGCCCGATGGCGACATCGAAGCATGCCACAAAGCGTAGACGGCGGAGCAGCCGGCGAAGACCACGACGAGCGACGCTATCGAGGAAATCCATCGTAAGTCGAATTTCCGCGGCGGTCGCAGCGCGCCCACCCGGGGCAAGGGAGCGCCATTCTCTCCCGGCATCAACGGCCGAGGCATTGTGCTGGCGGAACTGTTTACAGCCACCGAAAGGTCGGAAAAATCGATTCCTAGCCGTTCGGCATATTGCCGGACGAAACTCCTGTAGAAAAAGGGTGAACTGATCTCCTCCAGGTCGTCCCGCTCGATCGCTTCGAGATTTTTAAGGGAGATTCGAGTGTTTGCGCTCACCTCTTGCAGGGTGAGTAACTGCCGCAGACGCTCCTCCCGGAGTGTTTGTCCTACTGACTCCATATATTCCCGGACACAATAATGGGCTTTGCGTAACGCTATAATACAACAGTCTTTAGAATATCCCTAGTTTGTTTCCTAGTTAGTGCATTCTGCCGTGTATCCCTCTCAGAAATTTGAATGGCCAATGAATTTGCCCCCTTTTTCCCTGCGAATCCGTGTGCTGGTTGTAATTTATATCACATTTGTCACAGCCGCAACTAGCGCACCGTTAACAAATGCCTTCTCCGGCTCCGCTGCGCTTGAGGCAACGCGCCAAGCGACAGCTTTCGGGGAGCGGTATTCGGGCTCGGCAGAGAATACCAAGCTGCGAAATTGGATCCTGGCTCAAATCAAGCCTTTGCATGGTGAAATCTCACTCGATCCATTTACAGGGCCAACGCCAACCGGGCCGATTTCAATGACAAATGTCATCGTTAAGTTCCCTGGCACTTCGGCTCAGGCGATTGCGGTAACCGGCCATTTCGATACGAAACACATCCCAATGGTGCATTTTGTGGGCGCGAATGATGCAGGGTCGTCGACAGGTTTCTTAATCGAGTTCGCCCGCGTGGTGTCCAAGATGAAGCATCCCGACACCATCTATATCGTCTTTTTTGATGGTGAGGAAGACTTGGTGAGTTGGACAGCCAACGATAGCCGGTATGGCAGCCGGCAATTGGCCGAAAAATGGGCCCAGGACGGTACGCTTTCGACAATTAAAGCGCTAATTAATGTCGACATGATTGGCGATAAACAGCTCGATTTAGCCAACGATGCAAATTCGTCGCCGGAACTGCGGGCGCTATTTAGCAAAATTGCTGCAAAACAAGGCTATGCCAAATATTTCCGCACAGACCGCGGCGGAATCGATGACGACCACAAGCCTTTCGCCGACGCGGGAGTCAACGTCATCGACGTGATCGACCTCAACTACGGGCCGAACAACTCCTATTGGCACACTGCGCAGGACACCATGGACAAGCTCAGCGCCCACAGCTTTCAGGTTGTCGGAGATGTAGTGGTCGAGGCCGTTCGAGAGCTGCAACAAACGCAGTGAGGCGAGTGCGTTCTACGACGGCGCGCCATGTTCCAGGAATGTACGGAGCCGATGGCTTCGACTGGGGTGACGAAGCTTGCGTAATGCTTTGGCTTCAATCTGACGGATGCGTTCCCTGGTCACTGCAAAATTCTGCCCGACTTCTTCCAACGTGTGCTCGCTGCCGTCTTGCAATCCAAACCGCATCTTGACGATCTTCTCTTCGCGTGGACTCAAGGTTTTCAAGACTTCGGCCGTTTGCTCACGCAGGTTCAAATTGATCACTGAATCGGAGGGAGAGATCATCCGGCTATCGACCAGAAAATCGCCTAAATTCGATTCGTCTTCTTCGCCCACTGGCGTCTGCAGGGAAATTGGCTCCTGGGCAATGCGCAACACCCGCCGCACCTTAGTCGGCGTCAATTCCATTCGATGCGCCAATTCGTCGATATTCGGCTCCCTGCCGAGTTCCTGCTGCATCGACCGTTGCAGCCGGACCAATTTATTGATGGTCTCAATCATGTGCACCGGAATGCGAATGGTACGCGCCTGGTCGGCAATCGCGCGCGTGACCGCTTGCCGGACCCACCATGTGGCATACGTCGAGAATTTGTAGCCGCGTTTGTAGTCGAACTTGTCAACCGCGTGCATCAGTCCGATATTGCCTTCCTGGATTAGGTCGAGGAATTGCATGCCGCGGTTGGTATAACGCTTGGCGACGGACACCACTAACCGCAAGTTGGCCTCAATTAATCGCGCTTTGGCGTGTTCACGCTCGAGTTCGCCGCGTTCTACGATGCGGAGAGTTCGGCGAAGTTCGGCGGCGGTCGCGCCCGATTCTTCTTCAAGTTGTTCGAGGCGGACAGCTAACTCCCGGGCTTCCTTCCGCAGTGGCGCCGCCATCGACGATTCCTGTATGTTGTGATCGTCAAGCAAGCGTTGCACTCGCGCCGCTTCGCGCTCCAGAGTCGAGATCTCATTGACGGTCTTCCGAAGAGGCTCGCTCAGCGACCTATGGAAGCGCGCTGATAAGGGTAGAACCCGGATCTGGCGCGAAAGTGTTACTAGCAAGCGGGCGCATTCAAAACGCAGCTTTCGAAACTGGCGCGGCTTAATGTTGCGTGAGGAGTTCAGCAGTTTTTGCTGGCTCAGTTTGAATTTGCGATAAACCCTCTCTATCTCTTGCATCGCTGCGCTATATTGCCGCAATAGCGGGTCATACGAAAACTGCTCACCAGTTGCAATCTGCGGCTCGGGTGACTGCAGGACGTCGCCCGGTGGGATGAGACCGCTTTCCAGGCGGTCGCGAGTTTGAATCAGAAAATTGATGATCAGCCGTGAGCGGGAGAGAGCCTTGCGAATCGCGAATTCACCGCGTTCAATACGTTTAGCGAGTTCGATCTCGCCTTCCCGGGTAAGCAGTGGAACCATGCCCATTTCCCGTAAGTAAACGCGCACTGAATCGTTATTCTTGTCGAGCGCTCCCGGCGTCAGGTCAAGATCCGTTAGATCTTCGGCCTCGTCGCGCCTCTCGAATTCCTTCGGCTCTTCGAGAAGTTCCGCGGGTGAGGTCTCTATATCCGGAAATATTTCCGTTAGACCACGCCCAGCGATCTCATCACGCGTGAGTTCTCCCATCTCGTCGTAGAGCGAGAAACTCTTTTCGTTACCCTCTTCCATGCAAGCCCTTCAACCATGCGCTGCCGGACCGATGTGTGGATGTGAAACGCCTGTGAACAACCACCTCTGAAGTTTGCAACGCACCCCTGCGTTTCTCTCGACTCATCATAGTACACCAAATCGCCGTATCCGGCGCTACGATGCCGCGCCAGCAGCACTGACCCGGTTTAATTCGATCGTCAATCGCATCGCTTCTTCAAAATTGCCCGCCTGTTCCTGCTCGCGCACCCTTCGTCTGAGTTCCGCGATCTCGTTTCGCGCCGATAGCCGCTCCAACTCGGCCAAGCAGTGAAGCGTTTGATGCGGCGCATCTTCTTCCCGAATGCCAAATTCCGCGAAACTCAAGTGACTCACTAGATGCCGCAATCGCGGCTCCAGACTCTCCAGTAGGTCGTCCATCGAAAACGCACGCCCCTCCTGCTCCATGCGCAGGACTGCCTCAAAGATCGGCTTCGTCTCGGTGAGGTGCAGTATGTTCATCTGACGGAGATAATGAATGATTGTTTCGCGGGACTCTATGCTCGACAGAAAACAAGTCAATAAAAGCTTTTCATTCGGCGGTATCGGCGAAGAGACGTCACTCTTCTTACTCTGACCACTGGTGGTACGCGAGCGCCGGAACTGTTCGCGAACCATTTCGATGTCGACTTTCAGGTAATCGGCGACCTCGGTTGCAATGATCGAACGCTCCATGCGGTCATTCACCTGTTGGATCGAAGGTAGTAGAAATTTGAACGCATCGATTCGACCTTCAGCGCTATGCATGTCGAACCGCTGACGAGCGCGCTCCGCGAGCCAGTGAAAGTAAGATGGCGCGCGTTCCATTGCATTTTGATACGCTTCAATTCCGTGAGAGGCGATGTACTCATCCGGATCCAGGCCCCCCGGAAGTTCCAATACCTTCACGCGAAGGCCTTCCGCCAATAGCACCGAGATGTACTTCTCGGTCGACCGCGCGCCCGCTGCATCCGGATCGAAATTTAAAACGATTTGCCCGGTGTTCGATTGTTGTTGCGAAACCTGCCGCTTGATTGAGCGCACCTGTCCGCCGGATAAGGCTGTTCCGCAGCTGGCCACTACCTCGCGAACGCCGGCGGAATAGATGCCGATCACGTCCATGTAGCCTTCAACCAGAATCATGCGGTCGTGCTTACGGGCATCGATTTTTGCCCGATGCAGATTGTAGAGCACTTCCGACTTCTTGTAGACTCCTGACGAACCATCTTCCGGCGACGGAGAATTTAAATACTTCGGCTCATCGCCCGCTCGCAGCGCACGGCCTCCAAACGCAATGACTTTCCCCGATTCACTATGTATGGGGAACATCAATCGTGCCCGGAACCGGTCGAATAATCCGCTGCCATCGGCTCGCTTGGAAAATAACCCAGATTCCTCGAGCACTTCCGAGCTATATTTCCGCAGCCGCTGTACCAACTGTTGCCCGGAAGCATCCGAGAGGCCCAGCCGGAACTCATCCATCGATTGGCGGCTGACTCCTCGCGATTCCAAATAGCGCCGTGCCTCGGCTCCCTGCGCCGAACGCAAATTATCTTGGAATACCTGCGCTGCCAGTTCCTGCATTTCCAGCAACATCTCCCGGCGCTGCGCTTTGGGATCGTTGACGCTTTGCCGCTCGGGCATCGCGATGCCATAGCGTTCGGCTAGCAGTTTCAAAGTCTCTGGGAAGGTGAGCCCCTCCAATTGCATGACAAATTTAAAAACATCGCCGCCGGCGTCACAGCCAAAGCATTTAAAATATTGGCCCGCGGCATGAACATTGAAGGAAGGTGTCTTCTCGCTGTGGAATGGGCATAGTCCCTTGTAGTGCGTACCCATGCGCTTCAGGCGGACATACTGCCCGATCACATCCACAATGTCGAGTTGACTCTTGAGCTCCTCGGAAAACGTCATGCGAACTGAAGCAGTCGAGATGTTAGAGCCGGACAGCGCACCACCACCAACGAAACTTTCTGTGCGCTTCATTCAAGCGTAACAAGAAATCCTAGTCGCGCGCCAGGATCTGACCGAGTAAGTCCTCGTGATGGTCGAGATAACGCGTCATCAGCGCGTGAAAAGGCTGCACGGGATCAATTCCGACTCGGCACAGCACGTTTGCTTTCTCTTCGGGTATATGAGCCGCTACATGAATCAACAAACGATTCAGCCCAATCCATAAGCGAACCAGACGACCCCAATGAAACTCCTGATACCGCTGCACGCTAACCCACTCCTCCAGCGGATAAGAATGGGCGGTCAATCGTGGCTCCACTAACACGCGCGCGCACCACTGGTGATAGGTCGCCGCCCAATCGATTAAGTGGCCGAGGGCTTCGCGTCGCGTCCATGGCTTGCGTTTCAAAACCCGATCGCCCCCCGCTTCATCAATCTCCCGAAGATAGGCTTCGCTGGTTGAAAGGATGACTTCCAACTGGTCGCCCATCCGGGAAAGGGTGGTTGAAGCGAAGGCAGTCTGAGGCGATGCCATCTCGGGCGGCCCGTCTTCGGCGGGTTTCACTTCGCGCGTAGCCGGTTCCAACTGGTTCAGATACGAAGTGATCCTCACTTCTTCCAAGATGCGGGCCGCCAACGAATCTTTGACACGAAGCACGGCAAGGAGGAGTTCCCTTCCGGTCACCATCTTGTCCGGCTTCGCTTCCGCCTCTTCGCCGGCATAAGCCATGGCCAGTTGCGCTTGAACGCTAAGGGGCATATCCGCGCTGGTCGAGATCATTTTAAGACCTGCTGGAAAGCGCTCTTCAATTTGCTTGCGGATCGTCTCTTTGATCGTCGAAGGTAGATGGATCGGAGACCGCATCACGCCCAGCACGAGATGTTCCAAGTCAATCGTCTCCGAGCCAAATTGGCTTGCTTCAAAACGGGCGAAAAAGATGGATTGCCGGGCTTGCTCGTCAAAGCGTTCAAACATAGGTATCTACTTGCGGCTTAGCCGATGTTATCTCGGACGTCACGTTTCGGCAATCGATCCGATGACCGCGTTACGGTGTGACTCGGTAAGCCAAGTAAGCCAGTCCTAAAATGGTTAATACATGCGTTTCCACGTGCTCGTTGTTGTCGTCTGCCTAGCTCTGAGTTCACAGCTATCCGCTCAAGATCAAAAAAATGCCAAGCCGCCAGATCAGAAAGCCTTTGTGGCCGCGCGAAAAATTCCCGATCCGCAGGAAAAAATCGATGCCTTGCACAAGTTTGTCGCTCAATACCCAAAAAGCTCACGCGCCGGCTCCGCCAATCGACTCATTCTGGAAACGCTGGTGAAGAACTTTCCGAAGCAAACGGATGAGATTCAAAAGCAGGTCGGTGTCGAGCTCAAGAACGCGAAAAAGGATTATTACCGATACGACGATGTAGCGAGCATCTTAGCCGATCATGACGTCCTACTGCCGCAGGCACAGGCCATCTCGGAGAAAAGTCAGAAGATGCTGAAGGAATCCAAGTTCGTGGCTGACGAAAAGAAGGGCTATGAGAGGGCCAAGATGAAGGCGCCCGATCCTGCCGTCATTCACAAGGATTATTTGGAAACGCATGCATCGCTCGAGACAACGCTGGGGGCGATTTATTTAAAAGTGGGTAAGGCGGCAGAAGGAGAACGGCTGCTTCGGGATGCATATGCCGCGGATCCCACCGATTCTGAAGCGGCGGCCCTTTTGGGTATGATCGACGCCAAGGCGGGACACGACGACACCGCGCTCCAACTCCTGGTTCGCGCTCGTCTAACCGGGAAACTGACTTCCGAACAGCAATCTTCTCTCGACGATCTTTACAGCAAGCTGCACGGTAATTCCCAAACAGGCCTGGAGGACTACCTCGACGCGCAATATGAGAAAGACTTCCCGATTCCGTTCAAATTCGACACTTACAAACCCTCTGCCAAACGCTCCAAGAGAACGGTCTTAGCGGAGCTATTCACCGGATCGGCATGCGGGCCTTGCGCTGGCGCCGATTTAGCAATCGAGGCCGATCTGAAACGCTATTCCCGCAGCGATTTGGCAGTATTGATGTTTCACCAACACATCCCTGAACCGGATCCGATGACCAATCCAGCCAGCGTGCAACGATTCGCCTACTATCAGGCCACCGGTACGCCAACCATCGCGATCGACGGCGTCACAAAAATCGTGGGAGCCTCTCGCGACGGCGCGAAGTCGTCTTTTAACACGATCGACAAGCTAGTCGATCAGGATCTGGATGAGCCAGCGGAGGCGTCGCTGACGCTTGCGGCCACCCGTCATGGCGATACCGTGCACGTTGTGGTTCACACCGGCAAAATCCAGAGCGCGTCGAAAGACTTGAATCTGGAAATTGTGTTGGTTGAAAATCTCCAGCGCTATAGCGGCGAAAATGGCAATCGCTTCCACCCAATGGTCGTGCGCAGTGTTGCTAATTCCGATGAAAACGGGTTTTCACTCGATCCGGCTAAGCCCGGCACCGTCGAGTATTCATTCGACGTCTCCCGAATCAGCTCGAATCTCAAGACCTACCTGGACAATTATGAGCAGCATAATGACAGATTCGGCCAAATTACCTTTATCGAGAAGAAATATGAGATCGATCCCGCGGACTTGAGCGTGATCGCATTCGTGCAAGACATTAAAACGAAACACGTGCTGCAGGCCGCGTACGAGAAGGTTGGCGGATCGTCATCGGATGCGGTGGCGCACCGTTGATGCGCCGCTCCTGGATCATTTCGACAGCTTTCCTTTTCTGCCTCGCCGCATTGGGGGCGGAGAACCCAGTTTCGTGGTCGATCGCCAATTCGCCGAAGAAGCCTGTGCGCGCTGGCACGTCGTTCGCACTACACCTACAAGCCCAAATTCAATCTGGTTGGCACTTGTACTCGATCGATCAAGATTCGGGCGGCCCGGTCGCCACCGAAATCTCTGCCGCCGGCAACCCGAACTTTCAGCTCGGCGCCATAAAGGGACCGAAGCCGATTCAGTTGTTCGATCCCAATTTCAATCAGCGCGTCGGTTTTTACGTCGACAAAGCCGAATTTACGGTGCCCGTGCAGGTTTCGCCCAGCGGCACGGCTGGTTCTCAGACCTTGCCGCTTCAAATTCGATATCAGTCGTGCAATGACAAGATGTGCCTGCCGCCTAAGACGATAAAGGTTGACGCACCAGTGGAAGTTAAGGCCGGTAAATAGTCTGCGCCGCCGCGCCGCTCAAAGCGAT
Source organism: Bryobacteraceae bacterium (assembly GCA_049802535.1). GTDB lineage: Bacteria > Acidobacteriota > Terriglobia > Bryobacterales > Bryobacteraceae > Bog-105. Next base: position 10,756 of record JBARMQ010000085.1, read on the forward strand.
TGAATCAGCTTCTTGGTGTACGCCAGGCTTTCTTCCAAGGCTTGGCGTTCGCGTGAGGCCTCATCGCCTGTAGCGGGTGAGTTGTCGTGATAAGGCTTGCCGCGTTCTGTGAGGGCGACGAACCGCTCGAATTCCCATGCGCGCGCCTCGCGGTACGGATCCCAGAAGCTGTGCTCGCGATAAGCAAACGTTCGGGGGCCAGTCACGATCGTCTCCATCGACACCGCCTTGCCTGGGCAAAGCTCGATGTACGTTCTCACATAAGAGTCGATGCCGATATTGCCGCGTCCCATTTGCACCCATGCCACCGCAGCGCCTTGCGGGACTTGCCATACGGCGCTGTCCCGCATATGGCTGGTGAGTGCGTAAGGGTGAAGAACTTCCAAGGTCAAATGCGGATCTTCAATGGTCCACAACGGGTTGCCGGAATCGAGGCAGACTCCAACAAAGTCGGGCCCAGCACCCTCAATCAAAGTCTTTAGTTCGCGGGCCTGCATGTCGCCCGCATGATTCTCAATCGCGATCTTGATGCCTTCGCCGGTCGCCTTCGATCGAATGTTGTGCAACACGCGAACGGTGTCCGCGATGTGCACCTCAATTGGCCCCGGCGTGCGGTCTGCAACGCTGCCAAGCACCGCCCGCACAATCGGCGAACCGATGATTTTTGCCGAATCGATCATCCGGCCTAACTGCTGCTCGGCGGTCCCGGCCGACGCATCGAACATTTTGGAGCTCGGGCAAATCGATTTCATGCCGATCTCGAGTTGGAGGCCCAAGCCCTCCGCATGCTGCCGGACCTTCTTCAGGTGCTCAGGGTCCAAACTTCCGAGAAACCGGATCTCGGAAAAGTGGACCACTTGCACTTGCTGCTTCGCGGCGTAATCCAGGTATTGAAAGGGTGTCCAATTCTGCGAACGCAGGCTGAAGATATCGATGCCCAGTCTCACGCTGGTCTGCGGTTTTGACATAGCGGCTAGTGGGGTTGCGGCGGCAAGCGCGACGAATTCACGCCGGTTCATGATCAACAGAATGGTATCAGGCGCTACGATCCGGCGCGCGTGGCGGTCATGTCCACGGTCTGATCGCCAATGTCCACTTTCAATTTCATTTCGTTGCCGTTCACGGTGCCTTTATGCACGATTTTGAGGTCGCCCGCGTTGACGGTGAAACTGATATTGTCGCCATCGAGCTTTATATCGGACATCGGTGAGTCGCCCATTGGACCGGTGGCGGTGCCTGTCAATTTGTCACCATCCATCTTGAAATTGAACACAATCTTCATCTCGCCGTCCGGACCTTGCATCGTGGCATTCCATTTGCCCGCTATATCGGCGGCGTACGCACACACGGCAAGCGCCGCAATCGCAAAAATCTTCCAGAATCTCATGCTGAGTTCCCTTCCTTGGACAGGATAGTGTATTTGAAACCACGAGCCTTCTGGATCGCACATAAAAAAGGAGAAAGCAAGAACTGCTTTCTCCAGGGGAATTAGACATTCACGGCTTAAGCCGACTTTAAGCTGCTGCAGTAGAGGTGTGAAGATTTCCGTTGACTCCTTGAGGGAAGAACGCGCCGGCGGTTGCGTTTGCCATATTCCCGTAGGCGAGATAAAGCACTTGCCCGGGCGTGCGGATTGGCGTTAGACCAGTGCTCGGATCGATAGAGAAGAAATAGGTTCCCGAAGGTGGGGGAATGATGTCGACCGAGTCCAAAGACATGGTTGAGATTGCAAGTTTGGCGACCTGTAGACGGATATTTGCGACGTGCTCAGACTCCGCAGCCAGAATTCTCGCGGCGGTACCAATATACGGACTGCTGGTAACTGACATAAGTTGCGC
>JBARMQ010000086.1:0-2376 GCA_049802535.1 Bryobacteraceae bacterium
TCTGGATTCGCGGTACCAATTGAGAATTCTCTCCTTTGGTCTCCGTGTTCGAGCGATGAGGATGTCAAGGCAATCCCGGTTTGCCGCTGCCAGGAGGCTCGTAGGTAGACATCTCCGTGAAACATTAGCTACCTGGAAACAGCCTGAGCACTGGTCTTTGAGTCGATTTCCCGAATGAAAAAGGTCGACCGGCGAAGGCTGTCGAACCTTCGACACCTGTAAACAATTTGTTGACAGTCTTAAGACAGCAAGGTGGGGACTAAGTTTGGGCCGCGACGGTAGCGGAGAGTGTGAACTGAAGGCTTGCTCCCCGCTCGGGACCGTCCTTGTTCGTGAAAATCAGTTCCAAGGAGTTCTCGTATTCAGAGAATTGCTCTCACCACTCCACCGTCTACCCGCAGGGCGGCACCGTTGGTGGCCGAAGAAAGCTCGCCGGCCAGGTAGGTCACCATCGCCGCAACTTCATCCACGGTGGCAAAGCGCTTCAGTAAGGAAGAGGGTCGGACATGCTCGAAAAACTCTTTTTCAACCACTTGCTTTGACTTGTTCTGCTGTTTTGCCATCGCCTCGACAAAGCCACCGACCCCTTCGGACTCCGTCGGCCCCGCAAGAACGCTGTTGACGGTCACCCCGGTGCCCGCCACAGACTCGGCAATTCCGCGCGCCACGGCAACCTGTGCCGTCTTGGTCATTCCGTAATGCACCATCTCAGGCGGAATCTGTACCGCTGACTCGCTCGAAATGAAAAGAATGCGTCCCCAGTTTTTCTTCAACATCCCCGCAAGGTAGTGACGGGCAAGCCGCACTCCGCTCATGACGTTGACCTCGAAGAAGCGGTACCAGTCCGCATCCGGAATCTCGGTAAACGGCTTCGGCTCGAAGATGCCGACATTGTTTACCATTACATCTACGAGAGGCAGCTTCGCAATCACCGTTGCCGCTGCGGCTGAATTGGAAAAGTCGGCTACGATACCATCGACTTTCATCGTTGCGGCGTGCTTTCGTATGGCTGCCATCGCCGCATCTACACGCTGCTGGGTGCGCCCGTTCACGTACACATGCGCACCTTCGATAGCAAGGGCCCGGGCAGTCGCGAACCCAATCCCTGCGGTCGATCCGGTTACCAACGCAACCTTATTAGTTAGATTCAGGTCCACAATATCCTCCAAAGCGACACAGCGCTCCCTTCGATGATAGTCAGCGATCGGGATGAAACGGCATACCAGGATGTCCCGCACTGGCGGGTTCTGGAGTGCGTAGATCTAAATTGACAACAATCGGATCCTGTCCATTGCGCACGACGACAGCTTCGCAAGTCTGATGGGAACTTGCATTGATCTCCTGGTGCGGCACGTATGGCGGAACGTAAATGAAGTCTCCCGGCATAGCTTCATCGCTATATTCCAATTCGTCGCCCCAGCGCATGCGAACTCGGCCCTTGACAACGTAGAGAACCGTTTCCAGTTCCCCATGGTGATGCGGCCCGGTCTTGGCATCGGGCTGAACCAGCATCGTACCGGCCCATAATTTGTTTGCTCCGGCTCGCGCATGGGTGATGGCGGCAGCCCGCGTCATGCCCGATGTTTGTGGGGTATTCAAATCAAGTTCGCCCGAATGAACGATTTTCACTCCATGTTCTGCCCAGTCCATTTACCAGCCTCTTTTCGAGCTTCGCGATACCTACTTAGGCTCGTCATGTTGCACGCCAACTTCCACTCGAAACGTACACGTCAAACTGGTCTCGCTCGGCATTCCAAGACCAAGCTGTATCCGTGCCAGAGAGCCGTGTCTGCCCATTGACAGCGTGACTCTATTTCGACGTCTCAAGACATCGCCCATGTGGACTTTGTATATGGATGGCTTTTAAACGATAGCTCGCCCGATCTGGTTGTCCGGTAGCATTGGCCCTTCAAATGCTTCTTAGCATCGTGCAGCCCCGGACGAAGCTCAACCTAAGCGCCGCTGAGAGCCGTTAGGGCGCATCACTAGCAGCGATCCGCAAATGAGATCGACCGCGGCGCAAGCAACTCGCTCGAGTTCGGCATCGCTTTCATGCTGGCCGACTCCTGCCAACCGACGGTAGAGGACGTCCCCCGTCAGTGAGTCGTGAAGGATCACTGCGATCCGCCCAATGGGAATCGTTGGCTTTCGCAGCTCTTCACGACGACTTTCCAACAGAGATCGTATAAACGAAGCTGTTTTGGCGGGACCATGCGTGTACCACACTTCACCTACTTCAGGACAGTTCAGGGCCTCTCCGATAGCGAGGCGATGAAGTTCCACGGACCGTTTTGCGGTGATGAGCTTCAGTATCTGAAAAGAGAGTTTCTTCAGGCTCCCTTCAAGGTTCAATCCTGCGTAGTCAATCTCTGCGAG
>JBARMQ010000087.1:0-15595 GCA_049802535.1 Bryobacteraceae bacterium
CCGGCTGCTCCTCCGCCTCCGGTTCCACCCAAAAACGCCGCGCCGCCATCCAAGCCGCCGCGGCCGCCGAAACCGGCAAAACAGGCAACGCCTCCTCCCGTCACGCTGAAGGGGGAAAAGCCCGCAAAGAAATTCCCCATTTGGCTAGTAGCGGTCGCCGCCGTCGTCATCATCGGCGCTGCTTTGGCCTATCAGCTCTTTAAGCCGAAGCCCCCGCCTCCGACGCCGCCTGGCGGTTCAACCGTCACAGTCAATCTGAGCGCCAACCTACCGAACGCAATCATTACCGTCGATAACAAACCTGTTTCAGGGTCTGTCGCGCTCACGCCCGGTCCGCACGTGGCGGAAGCCAAGCTCGATGGCTATCGGACCGAGAGCAAGAGTTTCACCGTTCCCGCCAACGCTTCCGGTCCTGTAACCGTTAGCCTGGTGCTGCGCCCGGCGCTCCCGGAATTGCAGATCAGCACCAGCCTGAAGGCCGGAAAATTCGTGCTGGACGACTTAACTCCGGCCGATTTGAACGATGGGTCGCTGACCAAGGAAGACATTCCCTTGGGCGATCACACCGCCAAAATCTTGGACGGCGCGCGCGAAGTGTTCTCGTTCTCATTCCGCGTGAATGCCAAGGGTCCCGCTGTCTTGACTTCTGCGTTGGCTGCCAAGGACACCCCTGGCGTAGTTGTCAGCTCCTCCGGTACAACCGCCCAAGTCTATGCGACGCCGGGCGCCAAGGGTGGCATTTCTGGACAGGATCTCAAACCAATTCCGCCCGATGGTCTCGCGTTGACGAGCCTGCCGCCTGGGACCACCCAGTTCCAAGTCGACGATGGAAAGGGCAAACCCCGCATCGTACCGATTGATTCCTCGGCTGCGTCGCTCCTGACTGTTTCGCTAAGTGGCGCGCCGGAAGGTGTCCACGTCGTGTTGACCTCGAATGTTCCCGATGCCATCCTGGTCGTCGACGACCGCCCATATAAGAGGCCATTCCAGGACGGCAAGCGAATCCTGAATTTGAATTCCGGCAAATTTCGCCTGAAGGCGACGCATCCCGGTTTCCAGGATTCTGCCGAGCAGACCTTAGAAATCAAAGCCGGCGACACCGCGGTGCCCGGACCCTTGAATTTCAACTTGACGCCGATCGTCCAAAAGTCCACGCTCAGTGTTTCCGCGGCCCCGCCCAATGCAGACGTCTTCGTCGACGGTACAAAGGTCGGATCTGTTTCGGCAGACGGTACGTTTTCCGCTGATTTGACGCCTGGCCGGCACACCGTGGTGCTTCGGAAGCAAGGCTATGAAGAAGCTTCCTCCGCCCCCCAAACTGTCAATGCGGGCGAAACGATGAAAGTTTCCGGCGAGTCCATGAAGCTCTTAGGAATGCTGGTCTTCCATGTGAACCCCGCGGGTGCAAAGATCAGCTATCAGCGCGATGGCGAAAACGGTACCCATGAGGCGACAAACGGACAGACTGTGTCGCTGCATGCAGGAAGCTATCAAGTTGGCGTTGAAGCAGATGGCTTCCAGCCCAAGACCGAATCCTATATCGTCACCGCCGGCAAACAAACCGCCGTTGACATTACTCTCTTGGGGGTGCCCAAGCCGCCTATCCAACCCACAACGCCCGCGACTGTCTTTCAGGACCCTGCCAGCTGGAAGATAGGTCCAAGCGGTTGGTGGGAGCATCCTAGCACAGGCTACAGCTTCCTACGGGAGAATAAGGGCGTTTTCAATTTCGACATCTTGAAGCAATCTCAGAAGGGCAACCTATTTCACAAGGGCCCCCGCAAAGTGATGTTCGTCGTCGATTATCACAGCGACAAAGATCGCATTCTGTACACCATCGACGACCACCAGTTGCATCGCAAGGTGTATTCGCAGGACGGCGATTCGTCCGATAACAAGGTTCCGCACGGCATGGAAGCGGCTGCGGTCTACCGCATCACGGTCGACATCGAACCGGACCACGTCATTGTGAAGAACGCCTCGGGCAAGATCCTTGATGAGGTAAAACGCACTTCGCCCGGCGGAAAGTTCGGCTTCTTGGACGACGTCAGTCTGGTTCTGACCGGCAACCATTAGATCCTGAGGCGAACAGCGCTTGCGTATACCGCAAGATTCTTTCGTTCCACTAGTCTCAAAACAGCAGTATGATTGAAGCCGGGAAGCGGCCATGTGCGCCCGCCCGACCCGGCGATCGACCCGCCGCGCCACAGGCGTAGTTGGCTTGTCTTCCTCGAAGGCGACTTCAAGGAGAAGTGTGACATGCTCGATCGATTAGAAGTGAAGGTCTCGATTACGAAGCTGCTGCTGGCGCTCGTCGTGGTGATCGTGCCGCTCAGCATCTTCGGGCTATATCTTACTCAGCGGAGCGATAGGTTGCTCAACAACAACATGGGAACGCAGTTCCGTAGCATTGCGGATCTGGACAGCGCCCAGGTTGCCGAATACATCCGCGATCGGGAAATGCAAGTGAATGCCATGGCGGCCGATCCGGCCGTCATTGAGGCCGTTGCAGCCGCGGACAAAGCCTACGGATCGGAGGACGACTCCGCCATTAACGCGAAACTTGAAAAGACTCGGCAGCAATGGAACGAGGCGTCCGGAGACGCTATCGCGGAAAAGGTCCTGAACTCACCGGCTTCGAACGCGCTGCGCCGTTGGCGGACGCTTGATCCGCGGCTCATCAGCGTCGTAATCACCGATGAACATGGCGCCGTCGTCGCGGCAACCACCAAGCCCGGCAACTATTCCTATACTTCAAATTCTTCGTGGATCGCCACGCATGACAAGGCGGAGGGAACGGTGAACGTCGGCGATATCCTGTTCGACGATCAGCATAAGGACTACTATGCCGATCTGGGCGCGCCCATTTTCGATAAGGATTCGAGCCGTCTTATTGGCGTGTTGGTGGCGGCCGACAACCTGACCGAGATGATGGCGCGGTTCCAACAGGTGCAAGTGGCGGCCGGCCCAAGAGCTCTCCTGGTCGGTCGCGACGGCACCGTTCTCAGTGGTCCGAAGGTGGACCTGTTTGCCAATATTAAGTCTGACGAGTTTACGTCTGTCAAAGATTCTCTCGGCACACTGCAGGGGCGCCAGACGGGTTATGTCATTACCGATACGTCCAGCGGCCGCCGCGTTACTGGCTATTCCGACACTGGGCTCAAAGGCAATTTAGGATGGATGGTATTCGTCAGTGAAAGCGAACACGATGCGCTCGCGCCTTTGCGGGGCCTGGAACAATTCGCCATTCTGATGGTCGTCCTCGGCATCGTTATGCTGACGCTTTTGTTCGTCTACTACTTCCTCCACCGGAACGAGCGGCTTTCGGACCTCGAAGAAGAGCGGCCCACCGCGAATGCCGCCGCTGCCGCGCGTTAAAAACGCAACGATTGAATTTCAAGGCAGGCTCGTCCAGTCGGCAGCCTGCCTTGATAATTAATGATTCTAGGCCCAGCTATAGCCGCTGGTAACCAGTGGAACCGCACGGATGCGTTCTCCGGTTGCCGCGAAAATTGCATTGCAGACAGCGGGAATCACCGGCGGCAGTGATGGTTCGCCCAAACCGGTCGGAGAATTGTCACTCATCATGAAATGCACTTCAATCTCCGGCGCTTGCTTGAATCGCAGCAACTGGAATGAGTCGTAATTCTTCTGCTGGACCGCCCCATTCTGCAGCGTAATTTGCTGGTGCATCAATTCGCTCAGGCCATCGATCACGCCGCCCTGCACCTGTGCTTCTGCGCCGCTCGGGTTTATGATGTGGCTGCCAATATCGCCGCAAATCCAGATTTTGTTCACCCGTAGCGCCTTCTTGGGGCTCACAGTAACTTCCGCAACGTGAGCGAAGTAGCCTTGAAAGCTGTAATGGAAGGCGACTCCCATCGCTGTGCCCTTGGGCAGCGTGCGCTTGCCCCATTGCGACTTGCTGGCCACCATTTCCAACACGCCACGCATTCGGCCGACATCATAAGACTGCCGCTGTGCCGCTCGCGGGGTCGGCGCCGGTTCGCTTTCCACCTTGGGTTTTGCCGCCGCTGCCACCATTTCCTTCTTTGGCTCTCCCAGCAGCGCCAGCCGGAACTCCACTGGATCCTTACCGGCCGCGTGCGCCAATTCGTCTATGAACGATTGCATGACGAAAGCAAACGCGTTAGCCCCTGGCGCTCGCAATGCACCGGTCTTGAGGCGCAAAGGCATTACCGACGAGTACGTCGCGAAGTTCGGGACGAAACCCGATGGGAATTCGTTCGGAGATAAATTTGCCGAAGGCGCAAACTTCTCTCCCTCGCCATAACTCACAAAGTGATTGCTCCAGGCGATCACCTTTCCCGATGAATCCACGCCGCCCTTCAAAAAGTGGAATCCACCGGGCCGGTAATAGTCGTGCGTCATGTCATCTTCGCGCGACCAGATTAGCTTTACCGGAACTCCCACTTGCTTGGCGATATAGCCGGCTTCCACCATGTAGTCGTTGGTCAAGCCCCGGCCAAACGATCCACCCGCGCGCAACAGGTTGATCTTGATATTCGCCTCGGGGATCTCCAAAATCTTAGAGGCCAGTTGGCTACCGCGCGCCGGCAGCTGCGTGTTGCTCCAGATCTCTAATTTGCCGTCCTGAAAGTGCGCGGAACAGTTGCGCGGCTCCAACGGAGCGTGCGAAATGAACGGATACGAATACGCCGCTTCGATCGTGTTGGCGGCTTTCTTGAACCCTTCCTCAACATCGCCCTCGTTCTTCAGCGTTCGTTGCGCCGGTTGCTTTGCAAGCTCTTGCGCCTTCGCGGCGAAGTCCGTGCTGTTCTGCTCCGCCGCCACGCCTTGGTTCCACTTGACGTTGAGTTTCTTGCGCGCCGATGCCGCCTGCCACCAGGTGTCCGCCACGATCGCCACTCCCGGTTCTAATCCCGGATCTCCTTCTGTCACCGGCCCTGGGTTTAAATCGCGATTGACCACAAAGGCGTGCCGCACGCCAGGCATGCCCTTGATTTCATCGATGTTTGAACTCGCCACTTGGCCGCCGAACACTGGGCACTTCTCGTATGTCGCATACAGCATGCCCGGCAAAGTAAAGTCGATGGCATAGATCGGCTTGCCCCTTACGATGTTGGGAACATCCACGCCCAGCGTGGGGTGCCCAATGATCGAGTAATTCGCAGGGTCTTTGAATGTCAGGGTCTTCAGGTCCGGCACCGGCATCGCCGCCGCGGCAGACGCGAGTTCGCCATATCCCAACGAGCGATCCGTCGTGCGATGATACACGCGGCCGCTCTTCGCGTAGCATTCCGATGCCGGCACGCCCCATTCTTTGGCTGCCGCGGCAATCAGCATTTCGCGCGCCGCCGCGCCCATTTGCCGCATCGGTATCCAATTGTTTGAGGCTGCGCGGCTGCCACCGGTCGTCTGCAGACCGTAATCTCCGAAATCGAAATTCGCCTGCTCAACCTTCACCGATTTCCAGTCGACATCCAGTTCTTCGGCAATCAGCATCGGCAGCATGTTCTTGATGCCTTGCCCAATTTCCGGATTCCGCGAGATCAGTGTCACTGTGCCATCTCGCGCAATGCTTACAAATTGATCCGGCTTCAGGTCCGGTTGCGCCGGCCTCTGGCCGAACAGATTTCGCTCCACCGATGTCGAGATCATCATCCCGCCGCCGGCAAGCGCCGATACATGGAGAAAAGAACGCCGCGTCACCCGCATTTCTATTCACCCCCCGCCATATGGCCTGCGAGAATCGGAATCAATTCCGCCTGCGCCGTTCGGCCCGCCGCCTGATGAATCGCCTTACGCACCCGTAAATACGTTCCGCAGCGGCACAAATTCTGATTCATCGCCAAATCGATATCTGCATCGGTCGGGTGCGGGTGCTTGGCGAGCAGTGCCGCCGCTGACATGATCTGGCCCGCTTGGCAATACCCGCATTGCGGCACATCCACTTCAATCCAAGCTTGCTGCAACGGGTGGGTTCCGTCTTCCGATAAGCCTTCAATCGTAATCACGTGCGCATTCTTCAATGTCGAAACAGGCAGTTGGCAAGAAGCGACTGCCTGCCCGTTCAAATGCACTGTGCATGCGCGGCATTGGCCAATGCCGCATCCATATTTTGTTCCCGTAAGTTTCAGGTTGTCCCGTAACACCCATAACAGTGGGGTGTCGGGAGAGACGTCAACGCTATGTGCTTTACCGTTTACTGTTAGTTCGATAGCCACGCGATAGGACTCCCGTCCCTCTTAGTGTATTCCCAAAGGGCATCGTCTATTCGGCGCGGAGCGCTTCCAACGGAGAGATTACACTCGCTTCGGCCAAGGGCCTTTTCTCGTGTACTATTTTAATGTGTACAGCAAATTAAACAGGAGTCGCTGCCATGCCGAGAATAGCCGTTGAAGACAACAGCCGGATGCAGTTGCGAATTCGGGCGGAGGAAAAGGCGCTACTCTTACGAGCGGTCGCGCTGAACCATACGGACCTGACGGATTTTGTTCTTCGTCACGCCTTGCTGGCGGCAAAGGCCGTTATCGAGGAGGCGGACCATGTGAAGCTGTCCGGCCGGGATAGCCTGCGGGTTCTCGATCTGCTGGAAAATCCCCCCAAGCCGAATGCGAAACTGCTGACCGCCGCGCGGGCGCTGCCAAAGCGGTCGTAATCGTGGCCACATGGCACGAAGAGCCGATCGGCAAGAAACATGATCGAGACGCGTTCGACTGCGGCGAAGAGGCGCTGAATGAGTTCCTGCGCCGTTACGCACGGAAGAGCCACGATCTGGGCGGCGCGAAAACCTTCCTTGCGATTGACGATGGGGACAACAAAACTATTATCGGCTTCTACAGTCTGAGCCCCGTCTCGGTTGAATATGCCCGGACGCCTAAAATTGTAAAACGCGGCTTGGCCTGTCACGACGTTCCGGGCTTCCGCCTGGCTCGGCTGGCCGTGGATGGAAAGCTGCAGGGGCAGGGAATTGGGGGACAACTCCTGCTAGCGGCCGGCCGCCGGTGCCTGATGGCGGCGGCTGAGGTCGGCGGCGTCGTGCTTGTCATCGACGCCAAGAATGAAAAGGTTGCCGGATGGTACGCGAGCTATGGCGCTGTGGCGCTGCTGGACGCGCCCTTAACGCTTCTGCTCCCTCTCGCGACAATCGAGGCTGCACTTAAAAAGACTCGGAAATAAACCTTATGAGCAAAAGCGAGTGGCACTTCGGCGCAACGATCCCGCGCTAGAATTCATCCTCTGGGGTAGGAGACATGGTGTCTCAATCGAGCTAATCAGGGCGGCCGCGCCAAAGAAGTCATTCGGCGCAGCGTTCGCCTCATGGTTCGCCGCAGTCTGCTCATTTCAGATCTTCGGCCTTCACCGTGAAAAATCGACCCATGATTGCCGCTGTTTGCTCCCACCCGCGCGTCTCTGCTTGCAGGTGCTTGCGGCCATCGCGCGTCAATCGATAGAAACGCGCTTTACGATTGTTCTCCGAAGCGCCCCACTCCGAGGCGATAGAACCCTCCTGTTCCAATTTCAACAGGACCGGATACAGCGTGCCTTGGTTCACTGTCAGAAGGTCTCCACTGATCTGCTCAATCCGCCGCGCGATGCCATAACCGTGTAGCGGTCCCAGCACGTCCAGCGTCTTTAGCACCATCAGCGCCAATGTGCCTTGCAAGACATCCGTTTTCTCTTTCATCTGTCCCTTGGGTTTCCAACAGGAAGTATCGCACACCTCTATTGGGAAAACAACAGGGCGGCGCGCGCCCTCTATAATTCATTCATAACCACAGCGAGGAATTTTTTCATTTGAGCCTGGAAGACGATTTGCTGCGCCAGCGCCACCAACGCTTGACGCAGATACGGGAGCTTGGGTTTGAACCTTATGGCCACAAGTTCGACTTCACCCACACCGTTCCACAAATTCTGAGCGAATACGGCGGTAAGTCTGCCGAGGAGCTTGTTCCACAAGTGCACGCGCGCGTGGCGGGCCGCGTACAAACGATTCGCCGCATGGGTAAAGCCGGCTTCCTGCACCTATTGCAGCAAGGCCAGAAGCTGCAACTCTACATAAAAAAAGGCGGCCTTCCGGATAACAGCTACGATCTTTTCCAACTCCTCGATATCGGCGACATCATTGGCGCTTCAGGCTATCTGTTCCGCACCAAAACGGGGGAGCTAAGCCTTCATGTCGAAGAACTTTTCTTTCTCTCTAAGATCATGCTGCCGTTGCCGGAAAAGTGGCACGGCCTCGAAGATGTCGAAACCCGGTACCGGCAACGCTATCTCGACTTGATCGCAAATCCCGAAGTGCAGAACGTTTTCGTCACCAGGTCGAAGATTGTTCGGGCGCTTCGGCGCGTGCTTGAATCCCACGGGTTTCTGGAAGTAGAAACGCCCATGATGCAGCCGCTCTACGGTGGCGCCGCGGCAAGGCCTTTCCGCACGCACCACAACACGCTTGACCTTGACCTATACCTGCGCATCGCCCCCGAACTATATCTAAAGCGGCTCTTAGTCGGCGGTTTGGAACGCGTTTACGAAATTAACCGGAATTTCCGCAACGAAGGCATCTCTACACAACACAACCCGGAATTCACTATGCTCGAGTTCTATCAGGCCTATACCGACTACCGCGGCATGATGGATCTTTCTCGTGAGCTGTTACGCGAGGCCGCAATCGCCGCTACCGGCTCCACCTCCGTGACCTATGACGGCCAAACCATCGACTTCGCCGACTTTGCGAGCTACTCCATGCGCGAAGCGGTCACCGTTTTTTGGCAGGGGACCGGCAAGCCCACCCTTCAGGACGTCAGCGATCCTGCATGGCTCAAGACTCAGTCGCGTGAAAGCTCACCAGGAGCCGCGTTAGCTGACATTTTTGAACGGCATGTGGAAGAAAAACTGATCCAGCCAACTTTCATATACGATTACCCGGTCGAGATTTCGCCTCTTTCGAAAAACAAACCTGGCGATCCGGCATTCGTCGAACGCTTTGAAATTTTCGCCGCCGGCATGGAACTCGGCAACGCATTCACGGAATTAAACGATCCGCAGGAACAACGCCGCCGCTTTGAAATGCAATTGGCTCGTAAAGCGAGCGGCGATGATGAGGCTCACGCGATGGACGAAGACTATGTTCGCGCGCTGGCCTACGGCATGCCGCCCGCCGGCGGCGAAGGCATTGGCATCGATCGTTTGACCATGATCCTGACAGGCTCCAAGTCCATTCGCGATGTCATCTTATTTCCCCTGCTGCGGCCTGAAGGCGAAATCGGATTGGTCGAGCGGCTGCGCGACCTGTAGACTCACCATGTCCCGCTTTGAATGGATGATCGCCATCCGCTACCTGCGGGCGAAGCGCAAGCAGACCGTCATCTCGGTCATCTCCGCCATCTCCGTTTTGGGAATTGCCGCCGGTGTGATGGCTCTCATTCTCGCTTTGGCCATCAATAACGGATTTCAGAGCAGTTTTCAGAACACTTTACTAAGTGCCACCGCGCACGTCTCTGTGGAAGAGATCAATCCCGCCTATGGCATCGATCATTGGGAGCAACTCGCCGCCCAACTCCGAAAAATCCCGCATGTGATCGGCGCGGCGCCTGCGCTCTATGGCCAAGTCGCGCTGCGCGGCGCATTGATTGGCATGGGTTCGGAATTGAAAGGCGTTCGCCTCGATAACCGCGAAGATCCCCCGCCACTCCTGCAGCACTTGAAATCCGGTTCTCTCTCAGATCTGGCAGTGCGCCCGGGTGAGTACCCCATATTTGTCGGTGCAGAGCTCGCGCAGGAGACGGGTCTCGTATTGCATAGCCCAGTCTCGGTTGTCAGTTGGCAACTCACGCCACTCGGCATGGCGCCCAGTCAATTTCGCTTCCGCGTCATGGGGATTTTTGAATCGGGTGTTTACGAAATCGACGCCCGTTGGGCATTCACGACTCTGACTGCCGCCCAGCGCGTGCTTGATTTGGACGACGTCGTCAACGTGATAGAACTCCGATTGGATGATATCTTTGCGGCTCCAGCCGTGGCTCGCGCCGCCGAGCGCGAAGCCGGTCCCAAACTGATTGCAAGAACGTGGATGGACCAGAATCGCGCCTTGTTGAATGCCCTTGAAATGGAGAAGCGCGTTAGCGTCATCACCGTCGGCCTGATTGAACTCGTCGCGGCGCTCAATATCCTGGTTGTGCTGGTGATGTTAGTAATGGAAAAGCATCGCGATATCGCCATCCTTATGTCGATGGGCGCACGGCGGCAACAAATCCAACGTATCTTCATGCTGCAAGGTCTGCTGATTGGCGGCGCGGGGTGCATCATCGGACTGACGCTTGGATTCGCGCTCAGCACTCTGTTCGGACACTATCATTGGCTGCGCCTGGATTCATCTGTCTACGCCCTCAGTTATGTTCCCTTTGAAAGCCACTGGCGCGATGGCGTTTGGGTCACGGCAATCGCGCTTGCTGCGAGTTTACTCGCCACACTTCATCCTTCTCGCAATGCCTCGCGTATCGCGCCGGCCGAGGCGCTCCGCTACGAATGAGTCTCCGGATCGCCGTTGATGCGACTCCACTGTTAATTCGTAGCGCCGGCGTCAAAGGCTATCTCTGGCACTGGATTCAGGCCATGCGCAAGCGGGCTGGATCATCTGCCATTAGCGCCTTTCCCTTGATGGGAGATCTGCCCCCGCTTCACCACGATCATTCTATTTATTCCATGGCCGAAACCATTCCGCGCATCGCTGCTCTGCATGCCTCGAACAAAATTCCCGGCCTCGTTGACCTCTTAACCTTCGGGGCGAATGTGTTTCATAGTTCCAACCAAATTCGGCGCAGACCGGCTCGTTGTAAGCTCACCTCCACCATTCACGATCTGACGTCCTGGTCCCACGCCTCCCAACACACAGGAGCCACGGTACGCATGGACACCGAATTTGCAGAGCGTATTCTGAAACGCGCGGACGCTCTGATTGCCGTCTCTGACAATACCCGCCGCGACGCGGTGGAATACCTCGCAATCGATCCCGCTAAGATCCGGCGGATATATTCCGGCGTGTCCGAGGCATACTTTCATGTCACGCCTGAGCAGATCGAAGCGGCTCGACTCGCTTTCGGTTTAACTGATCCCTATGTCCTCTACGTAGGAACCATTGAGCCGCGCAAAAATCTGGGCCGCCTGTTATCGGCCTGGTCCATGCTCCCCGGCGATCTCCTTGCCGAGATGCAACTGTTGATTGCGGGACCATATGGTTGGGGTGCCGAGAATACCTTGGCGCAGTTGCAAAGTGGCATTAAAGGGGTCCGCTATCTCGGCTACGTGGCGGAGGATCATCTGCCCGGACTCACTGCGGGCGCCTTGGTTGCGGCGTATCCATCCCTCTATGAAGGCTTTGGCTTTCCAGTTGCCCAGGCGATGGCGGCCGGAGTGCCTGTGCTGACTTCCAACACGTCGTGCCTGCCCGAGGTAGCTGGCGAGGGCGCCATTTACGTCGACCCCTTGAGCACGTCCGAAATCGCCGACGCGTTGAGGCTGCTGCTCACATCTCCAGCGCTGCGCGACCGTCTGGTCTCCGCCGGTCGGATACGGGCTGCCACCTACACTTGGGATCGATGTGCGCTTGAATCCCTTCAGTTTTTCGAAGAACTATCGGGATAATACGAAAAGTCCCAGATCATCAACTGCACGTCGCCTTGCGTATACTCGACCAACGCATATTCGCCAGGTTCTAACGGCTTCTCGGGCCATACCTTGTAGAGCTGGTCGCCAACGTCCTGCTGGAATGTCGGCACTTCGCTCTGCTCTTCCACGTTCTGATTCACGGCCGGAATGATGCTGATGTTCTCGACGATTCTGACGTCTTTCTTCGGTGTCAACTTCACCAGCCCGAAGCTCTCGACCTTTGCGAGCCGGAAAAAGAATTGCGGCCGGTCCTCAGTCACGACGAATTTTGATCGCGTTCCTTTGACAACCACCGAAGCCCGGCCCGGAATCAAAGGCACCGGCGAAAGATATTTCAGAACTTGACGCTTTTTGTCGGTGATCACCTTGTAGTCCGCCTGCACCAGCGTCTTCGCCGTATTGTTTTCGATGTAATAGGCGCCTGCGTCTTGTGGGACGGCGGCGATTTGTCTTCTTTGATCGCGCGCCAGCTTCGCCTCGTCGTCCTCCATCTTTTGTTCGGACTTGACGCTATCGACCACCGCCTTGCGCACTGCTTCTGTCTTAGTCAGGTCTACCAATGCGACGGGGATTTCTTCCCAATCACTGCGTTCGGTGCTGTAGTAACGGATGCGGTCGTCCAAAACGTGGTATTCGCGCACCATGTGATAGCCGCCGTCTTTCAAATACAGCTTGAAAGCCACCTGGCTGAAAAGCATCGCGGCCGTGAGGAACAGGAACAGAATTGCCCGCACAACGCCATCTTATCGCCCGCCAAAGAGCCTGCCTCTTCGCTTCCGCCCTTTGGATGACGTCGCTGGGTGCTTCGGCCTCAACCGTCCTTTCGAACAATCTTCGAGGCCGCCAGCGGAAGTGATTTATTAGCGGCCAGCTTTGGAATGGACTCCTCCACCTACACACTGACTACCTTCACTCTTGATCAATGATGCGATTGCTTTCGGTCTATCTTGTGGCATTTGCGCCCAGACTCAATCCAAAGCAATCGTCAATGACTTGAGAGATTATAAGAATCTCAAGAATGTCACCTCCGGCTTCGCGCTGGGCAAACTTCGCGAGAGAAGAGGACGATGTGGCGCGGGAAGAGGACGGAGGCGGCTACTCAGGCCGCAGGCTTATCGACGGTGAAATCTACACGCATGAACCGATGAAGAAGTTTTTGCAAAAGAAGTAATGGGGTGAAGACGACTATCCAAGTTCCCTATTCCAGCAATTCCCTTGATCAGTAAAGGCTAGCCCAATGCATGCCAACCATCGGCGCGGCGCTTGTCCGAGATGCCGACTTTTACGCTCGGGTGCTTCCGTAAGCGATGTCTCTCAGGACAAACGCTAAAGGGGACGTGAAGATTTGATCCGTTCTTTGGGCGACGAAGGCATCTCTAGGAGTCGTTCTTTATATTCACATTGACCTCAGCGGCGCGATTACCTAACCACAAGTCGTAGAAATCTTGATTGCATTTTTCTATTCCGCTCTCATGAGCTAGGCCAAAGAGGCCACCATGAAGTTCTATGACCTTGAGAAATAGTACGTGAGCCATCATCAAAGTCAGGTCAGCTTGTAACTCTGGTGCTAGACGTTCCTCCGGGTGCATGATGGAAGTCAGCGTCGCATGAACGTGGCTATTGGGCATCAGATATGCGGATAGGTAATAGTCCACAAATGGCGAACCAACATCCCGGACTTGGGACGCGAAGTCAACGTCCCATGTTGGTGTCATTTTCTTACCGTCGTTTCGAAGGAATGGCGCCTTAAACTTATCGAAGTTCTCCCGTACTTCCTCAATTGCGTTTCGCTTGAACGCATCGTTAATCTGCTCATCGCTGAAAAGTTTTCGCGCCTCTTGAACAAGCCTGTATTCACTGATTGCGGCGTACTGCATAAAGCGTTCAACTTTCTCCGGATGTCTGATGATATACGCGAGAGTCACCGAGCGTTCATACAAACTTCTAAGGAGTTGTGTCGCGGCGATTCCGTATCCGTTAATAACCAGGAAGAGTATCCCTAGAAAATCATTGCGACAAGTATTGCCTAGGCGGTGGCAAACATCTGTAAGCTTAGAGGACATAGTGCGGGGGCCGAGTCCCGCATTACTAAGTTCTGCCAAACGCTGAAATGTACGATAGAACTGTGGATGCCGGACGAAGAACGTCCTTGCCTCCTCCGTATCCCCAAACTCAAACTGAATTGGCATTTTATTCGACACCTAACAGGCACAATTCCTGACGGCCTTCTCGGCCAAGTGGATTGTCGGAACCGAGCGCGTTTATGGGACCTATCAGTGGAAATCCCCCCTGGAGGCTCATCGCGGAGAACGACAGGCGCAGCTGATTCGCGACCCGACTAATCGACTCCTGCACTTGCTGAGTAAGCTACAGGACCCAATGTAACCACGCACCACTGCAGAACAATACAAACGCAAAACATTATCCAAACAACCCAGCGCTTCAATCCGACACAAGCAACTCGCTGCTGCTCAAAGCTCGTCGCTGTCGCCGTTGACGAAGAAGGGCTTCATCTCCTTGTACTGCAGGATCTTCACGGTCGCCTTCTCGGGAGCGTTGCCCTGCGCGATTGCGAAGAACGCCTGCTGTGACTGCGCCACCATGGCGCGCGCGAGGTCGTTCTTGTGGATCGAGTGGTACTTGGACGGCATAGCCCAGTGCAGCAGGGGCATGACGTAGCCAAGGACACCCGGCGTGTTGGAGTTGCCGAGAATGACGGCAGGACGGTACACTCCAAGGAAGTCGAACTTGACGGACTCGATAGCCTTCTCCTTCTCGCCGATGATCTTCGCGTACTTCATCCCGGCCTCGGGGTCCGCGCCCACTGCTGTCATGACGCCGCAGACACGAGCGCCTCCAGCCCTCGCGGCGCGGCAAAAAGCCAGCGGGTAGGCGATTTCGATCTTGCGCACCTGGTCCTCTGGCATCTTCGCGCTGCCCTTGCCGACGCCGAACGCGGCGAGCGCGACGTCGACTCCCTGGGCGTGTGGCGCAACCTCCTCCTCGAGTCGGTCCATGTTGACAACCACCTCGGACACCTTGGTGTCAGCGAAGGCATCCGTCTTGCGGCGCGTCACCACTACCACCTTCTTGCAAAGGGGATTCTTGATCAGAAGCTGCACGATGCGTCCGCCTACGTTCCCCGTCGCGCCAAGCAAGATCGCCGAGTACTGCGCCTTCGCCTCTGCCGCGGCGGCTGCCATCGTCACGTCACCGCTAACTGGTCACCCTAAACGGCATCAATCACCCTAACGAGTTTGTTCGCTATGTTCTTTATTCCGAACTTTCCTTTTATCCACGCGAATCTCGACCAGCAGAAGTCTTGTGGGCCAAATTTGAGAAACTCGAACGGTGCATCCCAGTGAGTCCGGTCGGTCCGCTTTACATAGCGCTTGATTCCGGGATCGACCACAAGAACTCTGACATCCGTCCGATTGTTAACGGCAGCCGCCAATTCAGTATTTACGAGTTTGTCGTGAAATGCATATCCGATTACTACGATTAGCCGCGCCCGCTGCGTGAAATCGTGGAGATGTCCGTGGAGAGTCTTGTACGGCTCCCTTCCTGCCCAGGGGAAAACGAGTCCGCTTGGATCGTTAAGCGGTTCCGAAGACTCATCGCCAAACCGCCGCTCGTGAGCGTGACCAGGATAGATCATTTCAAACCGGTGTGGCGGATACTCGCTATCCTGCGATTCGGAATCAGGCATGAACGAGCCCGTGGACTTCACGGGACCGCCGGGAAGCCAGTTTGTTGAGCCGTGCAGTTTGAAGAGAGCGATGTTGGTCCTGCCCGGTTCAGGATCGATGTTCAAGAAGCGGCTCGGATCCCAGGCCCCACCCAGTAACTCGAACCCGTCGATAAGACGATACCGGTTTGCAACTTCGATCGCCAGTTTCTCAAATGTCCAATCATAGTTCAGCGTGAAGATCGGGACGACAAGCTG
>JBARMQ010000088.1:0-9493 GCA_049802535.1 Bryobacteraceae bacterium
GCGGAAAGGGCCGGAGTTTTGCTGAAATGTCTATCGCGCCTGCTGCCGTTTTGACGACTGCGCCTCTCGAAGAATCGTACCGCTATTGCCGGGATGTCGCGCGCAAGCGGGCCAAGAATTTTTACTATTCGTTTCTACTGTTGGAGAGGCCCCAGCGCGATGCAATGTGCGCCATTTATGCCTTCATGCGCTATTGCGACGATCTTAGCGACGATCCTGCCAATACGGATAAGCGGCGTTTGCGTCAAAGTGTGGCGGAATGGCGGGTCGAGCTGAATCGGGCATTGGACGGCGAGGTCGCGGGGAATATTCTGTGGCCGGCCTTCTCCGATACCGTTCAACGATACAAGATTCCCCACCGTTTTTTCCATGAGATGATCGATGGCATCTTGTCCGATCTCGAGCCTCGGCAGGTGCAGACATTCGATGAACTCTATCGCTATTGCTATCAAGTCGCATCGGTCGTTGGGCTGACGGTCATCCACATTTTTGGGTTTGAGAACATGCGCGCGCTGCTGTTGGCCGAACGGTGCGGTATCGCGTTTCAACTGACAAATATCCTTCGCGACGTGCGGGAAGACGCAGAACTGGGACGGGTTTATCTGCCAGCGGAGGACCTGGCGCGCTTCGGAGTATCCGCGGAACAGCTTCGTACCGGCAAGGAAGACGATGCGTTCCGGAAACTGATGCGATTTGAGGGTGCCCGGGCACATGAATACTTCAATGAATCGGCGCCGCTCGAGAAATTGGTTCGTCCGAAGAGCCGGAGGTCGCTATGGGCATTGCGAGGAATATACATGACGCTGCTGTCGCGGCTTGAAAAAAGCAATTTTCAGGTGTTATCGAGGCGTATCAATGTTCCGGCTCCGCTGAAGCTGGCAATCTTATTGCGGGCATTCTGGGCTTAGCGGCTCGACATCCACATTCACCTTCAGGGTATGATCGCGGCCACCGAGTATGAGGCCTCTCAGCGGGCTCACGTCTCCATAGTCCCGGCCCCAGCCAAGCGTCACGTGATTGTTCGCGGGCACCACATTATTCGTCGGATCGACGTCCATCCAGCCAATATCAGGGCAGTACGCGGAGACCCAGGCGTGCGAGGCATCGGCGCCGACCAATCGTGGGCGGCCGGGAGGTGGAAAGGTCCGCAAGTATCCGCTCACGTACCGGGCCGGCAGATTTAACGACCGCAGGCAGGCAATTTGGAGATGTGCGAAGTCCTGGCACACGCCGCGCCGCTTCCGGAAGACTTCCTCGGTGGACGTTCGTACGCTGGTCGCCTTGGCATCGAATTTAAAGTCCCTATAGATGCGCGCGGTGAGGTCGAGTAGCGCCTCCACAAACGGTCGCTCAGGCCTGAACGATTGCATGGCATACGAAGCAAGTTGGGCGCTGGGCCGTATGCGCGGCGACTCAAAGCAAAACTGAAACGCGTCTAGCGATTCAGTGTCGTGTCTTTCCTGAAGAATTCTAGTGATTCGCTCCCAGGGAAGCGACCGCTGGGGCTGCGGCCTTTCGTCTTTGTCTAACACGACTTCGCTGCGCGCTTCAACTACCAACCGTTTGTGCGACTCTTGCACCGTAAAGAATTTCAAATGATTTCCAAAGTAGTCTGTCCGTTCTCTCAGTTTCGCGGCTGGGCTAACCTTCAGCTCATGGTGTGTAACGCGTTGATGAGGGGAGCATCGCGGCGTTAAACACGCTACGTGGTTCCCTACGGAGACCGGGTACTTGTAGCGGTACGTGGTCTTGTGGATGATCTTATAGGTCATTCGCCTATGGCGATGGGCAAAGTGCGCGCGTGACTGAAATACCGGTCAGTCAGGTTATTCGACCAGTCGGCAAGAACGGCGTTAAGCTTTTTCAGAACACTCCTTAACCGTTGATGCTCCTCTGAATTTTCTTCAGCGACATCCGAGCCGGGCAATGGATAATTTACGCTTCTCAGGTTGACCCCCCGCAGCGAAGCCACTGAGTTCTTAAGAATGAGCAGATCGTCAGAGCTGTGACGCGGAAGCTTTCCATAGAGGTCCGCGACATGGCTGAGCTGAAAATCTAACGAACGCGGGTTTGTCTCATCCGCCATCAGTACGTCCAGCACCGCCACGGGTTGTAGCGTCGTATAGTAGCGCGATCGATAGGTGATAGAGCTATCCGCCGCTTCCAGCATATACTCGAGCAGCGGCCAGTCTGTTGGCGCGAGCGGTTCGGTCAGTTCCAGCAATTGCCGTGTTAGGTTGATGCCGCGTTCCAGCCGTCTCCCCAAGCTCATGAAGAGCCAGCCTGCGCCTCGCGTAACGTTCTCGCGCTCGAGCCCCGAGAACGCCGACAG
The DNA here is from genome assembly GCA_049802535.1 of Bryobacteraceae bacterium. Taxonomy (GTDB): domain Bacteria; phylum Acidobacteriota; class Terriglobia; order Bryobacterales; family Bryobacteraceae; genus Bog-105. Next base: position 2,333 of record JBARMQ010000088.1, read on the forward strand.
TAACTCCAGGCAGCCGTTCAAGAGAGCTGAGTGCTCGACCAGCATCATGTAGTCTTCCACTTCGATGGACTGAGTGAGCTGGCCGATCAGCCGCGTCATATCGGATGACAGGCGTTCCCGAACACTGCCGCCGATCCGCTGAACCTGTGCCAAAGTCGAAGCTAGACTATCTCCGCGGTCCTTATCGCTCATTAACGAGAGGAGTTCCTCCTCCAATTGAATGGGCGTCGGCCGTTTCTTCTTTCCCAGTTTGCTATGCCGGGAATCAAAGCACGAATGCAGGCGGAGCAGGCACAGCAGTTCGGGTTGACCGACTAGCCTCACGCGGTTCATCAAAGTACGCAAAAGACGTGCGGCGTTCTCGGCTCGCTCCGCGTACCGCCCCAGCCAGAAAAGGTTATCGGCAACCCGGCTTGGCACATCCGTTGACCCGCGGCGCAGTTCCAGGGGATGATCGCGCGGACGAAGCATGCTGAAAGTATCGACCGGACCATCCCAAAGCACCCAGGCATCCTTGCTGTGACCGCCTCTTTGCATCGATACCACCGGGCCTTCCGAGCCGGCGACTCGTACCAGTCCTCCTGGTAGGGCAAGTCGCCCGCCTCCCGTATTCAATACATAAGTTCGCAAGACCACGCTGCGGCCATAAATGTGCCCCGCGTCCCAGACGGGAGCCATCGATAGGGCAACCTGCTCCTGCGCCACATACTCGTATGGGCGCGAGCGCAGCCGATCGGTAAGGTGCTGCTTTTCCGCTTTGGCCAACTGGGCGCCAAATACAGGTTCCATGCCTCGCGATGGAAATGCCGGCTTCACCACCACGCTGTCCAAATGGCCCAGCACTTCAGCAAGCGCATAATCCTGCCCGCACCACCACGTTGCTACCGACGGAAGTTTGAGAGGCTCTCCCAGCAGATATTTCGACAGGCCGGGAAGAAAAGGCATGATGGCGGCGGTTTCAATCAGGCCGCTCCCCAATGCGTTGGCGACGCGAACATTCCCCGCGGCAACCGCCTCCACTAGGCCGGTTACCCCCAAAAAAGAATCGCCCCGTAACTCCAAAGGATCGCAAAAACTGTCGTCTACGCGCCGCAGAATGACGTTTACCTGCCGAAGTCCCCCTACCGTCTTCAAATAGACCCGGCGATCGCGAACCATCAGGTCCGCCCCTTCTACCAGCGGAAATCCCAAATACCGCGAGAGGTACGAATGCTCGAAGTAGGTCTCGTTCAGAGGTCCGGGCGTCAGCAGAACGACCAGCGGGTCATCGCAATCGACCATGCTCATTAAAGCTTCACGTTGCGCGCGGAAGAAGTGGTCCAGTGTTTGCACGTTTGAACTGCGAAACAAGTCCGGTAGAACATCCGATACAATCGTGCGGTTCTCAAGCGCATAACCCGCGCCTGACGGAGCTTGCGTTCGATCGGCAAGCACCCACCACTGCCCGTCAGGCGATCGCGCCAGATCCACCGCCAACAGATGCAAGAAGCTCTGCCTCGGAACGCGTACCCCTGCCAGCGGCCGAAGAAACGCCGGATTCGCATAGAGTAAAGCGGCGGGCATACGCCCCTCCGTCAGGAGTCTCTGTGGTCCGTAAAGATCCTCAAGCAGCAGATCCAACAGCTCCGCACGCTGAATGATGCCGGCCTCTATAAATTTCCACTCATTCGGGGAAATTAAGAGCGGAATAAGATCGATCTTCCATGGCCGATTCGCCCCCAGCGGATCGCCATAAATGTTGTAGGTAACGCCGTTCTCGCGGATCCGCCGCTCCGCACTTGCCCAACGCTTCATCAGCTCATCGGGCCCTAGCGTACTGAGAGCTTCTACTAAGCCGCTCCAATGCGGCCTGGGAGTGACTCCGTCCGCAGACAGTTCGTCATAGACGATCGGATCTCCGAGTGACATTTGAAGCAGATCCGTAATCATGAGGTCTTCTAGGGCTTCGGCCACCGCAGGTCTAAAGTCATCGGGAAAAATGGATTGGGTTCTTCTTCGAGTACGGTCGTTCTGGCTGCCGCGTAGGTGCTCTCGAAGCGTTCCGCGCGCCGGCCTTCCGCCTCTGCTGAATTGGCGGGGCGGGTGCTGTACGTCTGTCCGTTAGGATTGGACCCATGGAAAGTGGCGCCCCCTACAACGAGATCGTTCCATTGATCGACAATGTCGAACACCAGCGGCGTATGTACTGGAATCGTCGGGTGCAAGCAGGACGTCGGCAGCCAAGCCCGATAGCGCACACCGGCCACCGCTTCCCCCGGCTTGCCAGTGGGATGAAGCGGAACCCTACGCCCGTTGCATGCGATTGCATAACGGTCCGTCAAGCCTGAGACCTTCACCTGTAGCCGGTCAAGCGAAGAGTCGACACTACGGCTCGTGCCACTTGAGCTTGCTTCTTCTCCCAATACGTTCCACGTCTCTAGCGCTTGGCGAAGCGCAATCGCAACACCTTGCGCCGCGATGGATCCAATCTTCGGAAATCGAAACTCAAATTGCGGACGGAACCATTGCCATTCGAATTTATAGCCCGACCGCTCCAAATACTCAAGCACCTCCAGAAAGTCCTGCTTCGCGAAATGCGGCAGGAGAAAACGATCGTGTAGGTCCGTTCCCCAGCGAATAAATCGGCCCGCGAAAGGCTGCTTCCAGAATGCCGCTACCAATGCCCGGATGAGAAGCAACAGAACCAATTCCATCCCGACGTTAGGCGCCATTTCAAAGGAACGAAGTTCCAGCAGGCCCAGACGCATACCGGAGCTTTCCGGCGGGTAAAGCTTATCGATACAGAACTCGGCGCGATGGGTATTGCCGGCGACATCGACTAATAAATTGCGGAACAACCGGTCCACCAGCCACGGGGGGCACTCGCCTTGCGGAATTTGATCGAACGCGATCTCGAGTTCGTACAAAGAATCCATGCGTGCTTCGTCTACCCGTGGATATTGGCTTGTGGGACCAATAAACGAACCAGCAAACAGGTAGGAGAGAGACGGATGATTCTGCCAGAACGTAATCATGCTGCGCAGCAATGCAGGCTTTCGCAGCAGTGGACTATCCGCCGGCGTCGATCCGCCCAAAACGATGTGATTGCCGCCGCCCGTCGCCGTGTGCCTTCCGTCGTACTGGAACTTCTCGGCAGTCAACCGATGCTTGCCCGCCTCCTCAAACACCAAAGTGTTCAACTGCTCCAGTTCGTCCCACGTACTTGCGGGCGGAAGGTTTACCTCAATCACGCCCGGATCCGGAGTAACGCTGAATGACTTCAAGCGTGGATCGGAAGGCGGCCCATAGCCTTCAATCCAAATTGGCATTTTGAGATATTGACAGGTATCCTCGACCGCCGCTAGCAGATCCAGATAGTCCGGCAGCTTGGTCAAATACGGCAGGAACACATGCAGGCGGCCTCCTCGCGCTTCGACGGCGAGCGCTGGCCGCACCACCGACTTTGAGGAGTCGCTCGTTTGCGGATCCGATGGCAAAGGATCTTCTTGAGGAGTGCGAGTAAAGAGATCCATCCGCCGCGCGGGAGCAGCCGGCAGTCGCTCGTGATCGGCGAACGGATCGCTTTCGTATTCGTATTCGATGTCGTCCGGCGACACCCACGGCAGCGAATCCAACGGCAACCGATAGCCCACGGGCGAATCACCCTGTATCAGCAAAAGGCGCTCCGGCCGAAGGAACCACAGTTCGCTCGACCAGTAAATCCGGCCTTCGTGTTGCCGCCGCCGGATCGGGAGCACATAGCCCACTGGTTGCATTAAGCCACGCTCAAAAGCACGTGCGAGTTCTTCGCGCTCCCGCGGATTCGCCAGCTTCGAATCGGAAACGTCAACGTTCACCGGCAGCCGCCGCTCTTTCCAGAGATAGTAAAAAGCGTCTTCGTACGCCGGCAGAACGTTCTTGACACTCACCTCGAGCCGCTGCGTCAGAGCCTGGACAAACTGTAGAGCATCGCCGGTGCTAAAACCGTTATCGTCTTCTTCCCCGGCAATCAGATCACCGTGCTCCCACAGCGGCACGCCATCCTGCCGCCAATAACAATTCAGCGCCCATCGCGGTAACGCTTCGCTTGGATACCATTTGCCTTGCCCAAAATGCAGCAGGGCGCCGGGCGCAATCTTCTCCTGGACACTCCGAATTAACGTAATGGCGCGGATCTTTTTTAACGGGCCCATCGCGTCGCCGTTCCATTGGGGACTGTCTGGCTCATCGATGCCGACGAAGGTAGGCTCGCCGCCCATCGTGAGGCGAACGTCGTTATCCGATAAGTCTTTGTCCACGGAATGCGCGAGTTTCCGTACTTCCTTCCACTGCTCATCCGTGTAGGTCTTGGTGACAGGCGGCGCGTCCTCAATGCGCCTGACCGACATCTCATATTTGAAATCGACTTGGGAGGGCTCGACGGAGCCCGTTATGGGTGAGGCGTCCAAAAAGTCGGGCGCACACGCCAGCGGAATGTGACCCTCCGTGGCCATTAGGCCGGACGTTGGATCGAGGCCAATCCATCCTGCCCCCGGCAAGTACACTTCCGCCCAAGCATGCAAATCGACTGAATCCGAGCCTGATTTCTCATCAGCCAGTTGAATTAGGTATCCCGAAACGAATCGCGCTGCGAGCCCCAGTTGCCTGAGGATCTGCACCAGCAGCCACGCCGAGTCGCGACACGAACCAGCCCCCAAATCAAGGGTCTGCTCGCAGGTTTGAATACCCGATTCCAGCCGGACAACATAGCCGATCTGGTCCCTGACGTGGTGGTTTAAGTCAACCAGAAAGCTCAGCGTTCCACGTTTTTCCCGGGAGACGCGATCGAGAAATCCTTTAAGCAGCGGGCCAGCCTCTTCCGTGACGCGATACGGCGCAAGATCTCTGGCCAGAGCCGCGGAGTATTCAAACGGGTAGGTCTCTGAACCGAGCTCCAGGAAGTAATCAAATGGATTGATCGGCGAAAGCTCTGCGATCATGTCCACTTCCACCAGGAACTCCCTCGTCTTCTCAGAGAAAAGGAGGCGCGCCTGAAAATTGCTCAGTGGATCCTGCTGCCAACTCAGGCTGTGCTTCGCCGGAATCACTTTCATCGAGTAATTCAGGATGGGCGTGCGGGAGTGCGGAGCCGGCCGCAGCCGCACGATCTGCGGACCTAAGCTGACTGGCTTGTCATATCTCCAGTGCGAGCGATGGTTGAGTGCAACCTTTATTGACAATGGTTGTTAACGTCCCGTACAGTTTGTTTGCCGCACACGAATGAAGGCGGCTCGCCGCACCGTGCCCAGTTTCCCAGCCGGACTCAACAGGTTTGGCGGCACGTCGCTCGCGAGACAGGGAGAGCGAGTGATCGGCGCAACATGCTATTCATCAGTCTATGTTATCGGGGCGGGATTTATGGACGATCCGCCAACCCGGCGCTAGCGGCAGCTATTTTCCAGATTGAGTAAACAAGTCCGCACGGTCGATGCGTTCGCCTCGGAACATCACCATCGCAATGCGTTCGGTGTTTGCAATATCTGCCAGTGGATCGCCCTCAAGCAAAACCAAATTTGCATCGCGTCCCTTTTGAATGGACCCAATTCGGCCTGCTGCGCCAAGTACCCTGGCGGCATTGTAAGTAGCGGCCTGGAGCGCAACTGCCGGCGGAATTCCAGCCTTGACCCAAAGTTCAAGCTCGCGTTGCACAGTGGGCCCATGGATCACAAGCATGTTGCCCGCGTCCGTTCCAGTGATGAGGAGCACACCAGCCTTGTAGGCGTTCATCAGGTTCTGATTCAAAAGCCCGAAGAACGCCGTCAAGTCCTTATGTGGCTTGTTTCGATTCTTCTCGACAGCCGCGCGAGTCGAAGCGATCAAGTCAGCCGGGCCGACCTGTTGGACAAGAGAGCGTGTCAGCAGTTCGGGATTGCCAGCTGCGAAGTCTGCTTCTGCCTCATACACGGAGAGCGTCGGATCAAAGGCGAGATTCTTTTCTTTCATCTCAGCCCAGGTCGCGGCGGGAATGAGATCGTTCATCGACCCGTGTTCGATACTCGTCGAGCCGGCATCGGCCGCTTCTTTCACATCGCCGGCATTCCCCGTGTGGGTCGCGGTCGGCAGATGGTCGGCCTGCGCTTCGGCAATCACCGCTCGATAGATCGCCGCGTCCATGTGGTTAAAGAGGCCGAAGCTGGAGTTGCCCGATTCCAGCACGGCCTTAATGCAATCGACGCCAGCCGCATGCAGCGCATCTACCTGCTTGCGGGCTTCGTCTTCTGAGGCGGGGAGGCGAACGAACTCCTTCTTCCATAGCTTTTGCTGTTGATCGGGTAAGTTCTTGTAGTATTCGGTTCCGTGACCGCCGGGAACCGTAAACAGAGGTCCGCAAATGAACGGCTGCGCACCCAGATATTCGCCCGTCTTAACATCCTGCCGCAACTCGAGCGAGGTTGAGAGCCAGTCGCCGGTGCTGCGAACGGCGGTTATGCCGCTGTAGAGATAGGCAGCGAGACGGCGTTCGGTTAGCTGAGGATCGGCATAGCTGGCGGCCGTGTCATAAACCCCGCCCGGTGCACCCAGGTGAACGTGCATGTCGATCAAACCCGGAATGAGGGTCTTTCCGACTGCGTTGACGATCTCGGCGTTCATTGATGAGGCGTCGCCGGGCGTGACCGGATACACCTCGGCTATCTTGCCCTTGCGGATCAACACAGCGCCGCCTTGTATGACCCGCCCATCCCCGATGAAGATATTGGCATTCTCAAACAAATACGATCGGCTACGTTGAATATTGCGCGCCATGACGGTGTTCTGGCGTTTGGTTTGCCCCGTGTGGGCCTGGTAAACGCCCATGATGATGAAGGGCGCTAGCACCGCAACGATCCATAACTTGGCGCTGCTGCGAATCTTCTCTTCTTTCTCCCAGCGGAATAGTTTCACGCCGACGAACAGCGAAACGGCCAGCGTGATCAGCAGTCCCATCACCGCCGACAGATCGGCGAGGATGGAAGCGCCGCCGATCAGTATGCTCTGGACGCCTTCAAACAAATACGTCGCGGGTAGGAAATGAGCGACGATTTGCAGCCATCCCGGCATTATCGACACCGGAATCGTGGCGCCGCTCAAGAAAAGCATTGGTAAATAAAGAATCTGCGTGACCAGTTGCGCTTCCTGCGCCGAATTAACGACAGAGGCGATGAT
>JBARMQ010000089.1:0-21054 GCA_049802535.1 Bryobacteraceae bacterium
GACGACTTCCTGCTCAATGGCGGATGGGGAATGAGCGCGGCGGAGATCGGCGGCTGCTGCGGCAGTTAGCGATTCCGTCATTTCGATGGGTCGATGACGATGACGCCCCACGGGCTGGAGCCGACCTTGATCTTGTGGGTCACAGTATTGGTGGCTAAGTCGACAACGGAGATGTCATTCGAAGGTCCGTTGGCCGAATATAATGTTTTGGCGTCAGAAGAGAGAGCAATGCCCCACGGCCGCTTGCCTACGACGACGGAAGCAATTGGCTTTTCGGTAGCCGTGTCGACAACGAACACTTTTTGACCGCGGCCGGTGCTGACGTATAGGCGGCTGTTATCAGGTGAGACCAGAACAGCCATGGGCTTAATAAGACCGGGCTTGCCGAGCGGGATTGTGCCGGTCATCATTTCCTTCTTGGGATCGACGATAACGACATCACCGTCATTTTCAGCGTTGACGTAAGCGCGTGAGCCATCGGAGAAGAATGCGACGGAACGGGGGCGATGGCCGACTTTAAAGATCTTAACGATTTTGCCGGCGACCGGATCGAGAACCGATATAGTTCCAGCGTCTTCAGATGTTACATAGACGAGTTTGCCGTCTGGAGTGACCTTGACGCCTTCTGGTTGTTCACCCATCTTGACCGCCTTGACAACCTGGCCCGAGGTGACGTCGACGATGCTGACCTCAGCGTCATCCTCGTTCGATACAAAAATTTGCGAACCATCACGACTGACGTCGAAGTTTTCGGGATCCGAGCCAGCATGAATCGTGCGAACGACTTTATTCTCAGCGACGTCAAAGACTCCGATGCCGTCGGCGCTTTTGTCGGGCGGCGGAAGCGTGCTTTCGTCGACATCGGGACCACCGATGGGCGAGCCGCTGAGCGCAACGAATATCGTTTTGTGATCGGGGCTGGGGTGAATTCCGCGAGGGCGCTTACCAAGAGGGATGGTGGCAATGACGGAGTTGGTATTCGCGTCGATCACGCTCATATCGCCAGAAACCTCGTTGGTGACATAGAGCCGAGGGCCTGAGGCTGGCGGTAGCGTGGTTTGAGTTGCCTTCGACGATTGTTCCGGAGCCGGCTTGGAACAACTGAGGCAGAGGCCGGTGAGAAGGCAGATTGACAGCAGATGCTTGGATTTCATTGCGGAATTATTTTCCTTTGAAAGTAAAGCTAACGTTGGTCTTGCTGGATGGAGCAACGGTTATATCCTGTTGCTGGTTTCCGAGCTTCTCTTGCCAAGCTTCGATGACATAGTGGCCCGGCGGCAGATTGGGGATCTCGAAGGAGCCGGTGGCGCCCGTGACCGCGAAGTACGGATGGTCGAGTACGCCGATGTAGGCGTGCATCCATCGATGAATGTTGCACTTGACCGGAATCATAACTTCGGGGTGCAGAAACTTTCGAACCAAAGGCGGATCGCCCGGGCCCTGACTGTGATTCCATTCGCGATTGATTTGCGCCATGGGGTGAATGTTGTGGGTAACCGGATCTGAATTCACAACGTGTAAAATCTGTCCGGTCTGAATGCCCAGGACGCGTGGAGTGAACCAGCATCCGCGCTGATCGATGGTGATTGGCGTGGATGGAACTTCAAACTTCTTGCCTTCGAGACCGCTCTTTATGTAGACGAATACGTTCGACAGTGTGCCGTTCGGATTCACCACGAGCGACTCGTCATAGGCCGGCCCATGGTGGGCTGCGACACAAGCCGGATCCTCGCTCATGTCGATTCTTTCCCGGTGCGGCCGTGCCCCTGTGAACTTGATCGTCCCAACGATAACGCTGGCAGTGGCCGGATCTACTTTGAAATAAGAAGGCGGGGCAGTGGTTTGAGTCACCGCGGCACTCTGAGTCTCTTTCTTGTTTGTTCCTCCGCAACTGACGAGAGTGAGGAGGGCACAGGCGAGGCTCAGCGTTGAGTAATAGCGCATATCAGTTATTAATTCACACCAGTCGTGGGCGGCGTGTCGTTTTTGGGCGGATCGCCCGTGAGGGACTCGAGGAACGCGACTAGATCGGAGCGGTCCTGGCCGGTCAGGTGAATCGCCTTGATGTTCTTGTCAAGGTAGGGATTCGAATTGCCGCCGCCCGCATAAAAGTCGACCACTTCTTTTAAGGTCTTCAGGCTGCCGTCATGCATATAGGGTCCGCTTTGCGCGATATTGCGCAGGCTGGGCGTCTTGAAGGCGCCTTTGTCGGCATCGATGTGAGTGACGTTGTATCGGCCAAGGTCGGTCAGCACTCCCTGGTCGTCCACACCGACACCGATGTTATGAAACTTATGATCGGTGAAGAGCGCGTAATGCTGATCGATGGTGTGACAGGCGACGCAATTGCCTTTTTGAGGGTCTTTGAAAATGGCCAGTCCGCGAATGGCCGCGGGGGATAGCGCTGTTTTGTCGCCTTCAAACTCATATCGATCGAAAGGCGAATTGCCGGTGATGAGGGTTCGTTCGAAGCTTGCGAGAGCCTTTGCCACCTTGTCCATGGTGATCGGTCCTGGACCGAAGGCCGCCTGGAATTGGGCGCGATAAACAGGATCCGCCTGAAGTTTCGCCACGGCGGCGGCATCAGGCTGAGCCATTTCGACGGGATTAGCCATCGGGATGCCAACTTGTTTTTCGAGATTCGGTGCGCGTCCATCCCAGAATTGGGCGGAGCCATACGCAGCATTTAGAAGGGTAGGAGCGTTTCGTGTGCCTGTTTTTCCGGCGACTCCGGTTGAGTGCACTTGGCCATCGCTAAATCCGCGGGCCGGATTGTGACACGAAGCGCACGAAAGTGAATTGTTTAGCGATAGGCGCCTTTCGTAAAACAGCTTGCGGCCCAGGGCGACCGTTTGGGCGGTCATGGGATTGTTAGCGGGAACTGGTACAGACGGCAATCCAACGGGAGGCTTGATGTGGATGATGATCCCAATTGGCTTGTCTTGCGATTCTGTGTCGCTTCGCGTATCGCCCCCTCTGCCGCATTGGACGCACAGCGCTGCCACAGTGACGATGAAGAGGGCTCCGAGTAGATGGAATGCACGCGCCTTCATAGATCAGTGCGCCCGGCGTGAGCCACTAAAAGCGCACTGGCTCACATGAGTATTCCTCGAAGGGCGGATTTGTTCAAGGTTTTTTTGAAGTATTTTCGCCACGCCACAATCTTGGACGCCAGCCATACTCCTAGGAGTAAATGACTGCGCGCGGGAAGGTCCTTCTGTGATGTTGTGTAAGGGAATCGGTGGGCCTTCCACCTTCTTTTAAGGTAGCAGGTTAGTCCCCTACCGGTGCTAAGGATTCCATTGCACGCGTTGCGTCTCCGGCTTAACGCCTAGAAGGCCTGGTGCTATGCTCCTTGCTGGCGGGTTCAGAACGCCTCCGTGTCCGCGGAAAGGGACCGCGTCCCGCTGAATCGTAACCTTCGACAATTTGCTGAGTGAACTCTTTTTAAAGAACTCGCGCAAGACGGGCACGGAATCAAGCCTGACAACCAAAGGAATAGCGAATTCCTCTCCTGTCTGGTGGCACGCAGCCGTGCCCTTTGCGCTTTTCTGCCCGAGCGAGCGGACACCGGGCGCTAAGGAAGGAGCTCATGTGAAGCAAAAGTTACCCACCCGCCAGATGCGGGAACACCCGGACCTTACGCAGCTTAAGCGCCAAGCAAAAGAGCTGCTGAGCAGCTTTAGAACGGGCGATGCCGCGGCAACAGCGGAGATCAACGCCCACTATAATCGCGCGAATCCAGCAATGTTCGCATTGCACGATGCCCAGTTGGCGATCGCGCGCAGCTACGGGTTTGATAGCTGGCCGAAGCTAAAGGCTTACGTCGATGGCGTGACCATCCGGCGGCTCGTCGACGTGGTACGCGTAGGCAACATGGCAGACTTACGAACCATGTTGAAGGGGCGGCCTGAGCTGGCGGAGATGACCGTGTCATACGGAGACGAGCATCGCGCGATCCACTATGCCGTGACGCAAAGGCGGCCTGAAATGGTGCGGCTGTTGATGCAGAGTGGCGCGGACGCGCGTGCGGGCATTCATCCGCATCGCGATGCGACGGCCGCCTGGACGCTCGCACACGAGCGCGGGTACGACGAGATCGTCGCCATTATCGAGGAGGAAGAGCATCGGAGAGAGGCGCCAGACAAAGAGGCGCCGATCGCGGCGGAGCCAGCGTTTGACGATGACATTGCCCGGGAAGCCGTTGCGAACGGCGACTGGGAATGGTTGCGCACGCGTCAAGCGGAAGGCAAGCTGGTCAATCAAGTTCTCTGGGACGGCGGCGGTCTGCTGACGGTCGCGGTGCGGAACAACCGACTTGACGTTTTGCGGTTCCTTTTGGACTGCGGCCTCGATCCGGACGAGCGCGTCTCATCCGGTAAGGGCGACTGGACCGCGTATTCGCAGGGCTACCCTTTGTGGTGCTGCGCGGCTCTGGGCCGTCGCGAGATGGCCGAGTTACTGCTGGATCGCGGCGCGAATCCGAACGTGCATGTCGACTCAAGCGGGTCGCCCGTGCATAGCGCATACAGCCACAAACAGTGGCCGATGGTGGGATTCCTACGGAGCCGGGGTGGCATGGTGACCGGCGATACCGCAGCTCTCTATCGCCAGACCGACGTTGTGCGGCAAATGCTGGCTGACGACGAACTCAGCGTATTGCCGGCTAGCCTTAAACCGGCAGACAAGCCGCTTGCGGAAGAGGTGCTGCGTTTCGGCGCGGACGGAGGTGCAACCGAGATCGTGGATATGTCGCTCAAGCGCATCGATTGGCCTCGCGATGACCCACGCTGGTTTCGTATGCTCTCGTCGCCGCTGTCCTTCTGGCACCATATTCCGTGGCTGTATGCGGGCAACAAGCATTTCGACCGGGAAGGCTATCTGGCGTGTTTTCGCCTCATTCTCGAAGCGTGCGATGTGAACGTCACAGGCGCATTCGGGCGCACCATTCTGCACGATATTGCGGCGATGCGCGATTGGATCACGGACGACGAAGTAACGGCATTCGCGCTGGCGGCGCTCAATGCGGGCCCGCGTTTGGACCGGCGGGACGACATCCTGCAGAGCACTCCGCTCGGTTGGGCATGCCGTTGGGGGCGCCTCCAGCTCGTCAGGCTGCTGATCGAACACGGAGCGGACCGGGAGGAGAACAACAGCGAAGCGTGGGCACGTCCACGGTCATGGGCGCTGAAGATGGGGCACGATGAGATTGTGCCGCTATTGAGTTGACAACACGGCCTTACCGAAGCATGCAATACCAATACGACATGATCGTGATTGGCGGCGGATCTGCCGGGCTGACCGCGGCCGGCATGTCGGCACTCCTCGGCGCGAAGACCGCCCTGATCGAAGAACACCGGCTAGACTAGGGCCCAACGCGTGGATTGGCTCACCGGATCCCAAGCGACAAGCTTTCCTTCTTCCGGGAATACATCCGCGGCTATCGGTTTGTTCTTCGGATCGTGCAACGGGAGATAAACCAGGCCTGTCATCGGGCTATAACTCATCGGCCACCAGTTATGGCCGCCCGTTGCGGGGAGCCGGCCAATGGAAGGCGCCGGAACCTCGATTGCGCGACCGGTCGCGACATCGATGGACGTGGCCCAACCCACATGAGCAACGGGCTGCCGGGAACTGTCCAGAAGCGCCAAACCTCCTTTCCGGTGGCAGCATCGAATGCGGCCAGCGACCCTCGTACTCCGGTGTCGGAACCGTTGTAGCCGATGAAGACCTTACCGTCGCCGACGTGTGGAGCTCCCGTAATCCCCGTTTGCGAGCCATCGCAGACGGTCGATTCCCAAAGTTTCCCACCGGAAGTTGCGTCTATCGCAACCAGGCGACAATCGCCAGTGCCCACATACACCTTACCGGCCCATACCGCCACGCCGCGATTAGTGCGCGCCGCCCAGGAATTTCGCATTCGGTCTAAACGAACCGCAGGATCGAAACGCCAGAGGACTTTTCCAGTAAGACCATCAATGGCATAGACTCGCGATTGAGGGGCACTGAGAAAGATAACGCCATCAACAACAATCGGCTCCGTCGCGAGCCCCATGGCACTATCGATGTCGGTCGCCCATGCCAAGCCAATATGGCCGATGTTTCGGTTATCGATCTGCTTCAATGGACTGAAATGCTGTTCATCGAAAGTGCGGCCGCCGACCATCCAGTTGTCGCCCGTCGAATCGTCGGCAGCTACTCTGGCTTCGTTGACATTACCGCCGCTATGCACTGGTTCCGCGGCGCCGACAGCTCGCCACGCGATCAGAACAGCGGCCGCGACAACTTCGAAGACAGTGGTACGTACCCTCATCACTGGAAACCCCTCATACTCGAACGGCTTTGAAAGAATCTTAGGGATTTTGCGTCGATTGCTGGTCCGGACAGAGCCTCCGAACAACAGCAAGGGACTTATGTTCAGCCGGCGCTCGTGCGCTTTATCGCCGGTCAATTTTGGAGCGGATTAAATCGCTAAGCTCACCAGATGCCGGGAGACGCCCGCTCTTTTTCTTTGAATAGATCTTCTCGCCATCGACGAAAACATCCAGTGAGCCAGGCGCGCCAGCACGCAACCGAATGGGCACACCGAATTCGCGTTCGATCTCGTTCTTGAGGCTCACGGCCTCGGCTTTGATATCACTTCAAAAGAAGCAGCGTTTGATCTCGATGCTCATACTTCGCTCCATGAATCAACCTCAGTGAAGGATCTGCCAAAGCGAGTATACATCGCTAGCCTCAAAAGATGGGCGGTCTCATTAGAAGATCAAGCTGACATCCAAATGCGATTCGAACATTGTCAAGGGGATGCGATCGGCTACCGCGTAGGTCACTAGGTCTGCGTCCCGCGTAGCGACACTCACCGTCTTGCGTTTGGCATCGACGACCCAAAATTCCTGCGCACCGGTAGACAAGTAAAGAGCCGCTTTTTCCTGTATTTCCGCCTTGGTATTGGATGGCGAGAGAACCTCAATCACGAGTTCAGGGGATCCGTGCAGGTTGTCATCATCGCCCGTAGAATCCCATCGGGATTGCGAGATAAATGCCACATCGGCTCCGCGCAGATCGTATTCGGGAAGTGCGCGAAAGGGTACTTCCGCGGCGACAATCCCTTGGGCTGCGACTTTCGGGCGCAACAACTCGACGAGCCGGTATTGCAGCTTGGTATGCCTCATCTTGGGTCTCCTCAGGGTCACGAGCTGCCCCCAATGGAGTTCCTGGATTACATCTTCAGGGACCGATAACTGGCGATAGTGCTCTACCGTGAGCAGCATCATGCGCCCGCGGCCACGATGGGATGCGTAGCCAGATACATCTTGGCGTGAGTGAGTTGGTTCAGATTTGGGTCGGCATCTTTCCAGGCGGCCAAGAAGTCACTGTATTCCTTTGCGGCATCTGTTGCATCACCGGACTTTTCACACGCGAGCGCGATGCCGTAGAGATCGAGGCCAGAACACGGGCGCTCCCGGAGTGCTTGTTGATAGGCCGCTTTTGCATCGGCCCAATCTCCCGCTTCTAGCATTGCCGCACCTTCGGTTTCACCGACGGGCCGGATGTAGGATGGCGGCTCGTGATAGCCAAGAGCCTTCTCTTGCTGCGCCGCAGTCGCGAACAAAGCTTTCGCCTTATCGACATTCCCGCCGGCGGTTAATATACAGGCCTTCAATTCAAGCGACATGATCGAAAGAGTATTGAGAATCGGCGGCAAGAGGGCGTCAGGCATGACTTGGAGCTGCGGGGGAGCAGAAGGCGGCTTGACCGCGGGCGCGTGCGTTGACGGCGAAGTCCTGGAAGCGCGGTCCAGATCACTCGATAGCTCCTGCGCTTTTGCGAGATCGTGTGACTCGACGGCTTGCATGGCGGCGGCGAAGCGGGTGAGTTGCTGCGCCAGGAATTCAAGGTTAGGCCTGCCAGCGGGAACTGTGGCGGCGCTCAATAGCGCAATGACCTGGGGCCAATCCGCCATTCGCAGTGCCACCGGCAAGCGAGGATTGAGGCGCGAGATCGAATCCCGCACGGAATAAACGTAGAGTGTGGATTCAAATTCGCCGCGGGCGCCCGTGAGCTTCGCAGAGAGATTCGATGCTTCTTCGAGTTTGCCTTCTTCCATCAGATTGGCGACGGCATACATCAAGTTGTGCACGTAATTCCAATCATTGTCAGGATAGACATGCTGATCGCGCATGTAGCGTTCGTCCACTTGCATGGAGGCGGCAAAGGCATGCTCCGCGCGGGCATAATCGCCTATGCGAAAGAAGATGTGCCCGGGCATGTGGACCATGTGGCCCGAGGACGGCGCCAAACTGGGCAGTATTTCCGCACTGTGCAGCGCTTGTTCCGGGTGATCGGTTGCTTCGAGAGCATGAATATAGAGGTGGTTGGCGGCGGAGTTGTTAGGGTCCTGCTTCAGAACCGATCGCAAGAGTGCGACCGATTCATCGTGGCCGACGGCTCCGGCCAAGGCAATGCGCGCCTCGCTCTCTCTTGGATATTTCTTAACGAGCCTACGCAAAATGTCTGCTTCCGAGGGCGCCCCGGCTTTCTTCGAAGCATTCAAATGTGCCGCGGCCGCTTGAATATATAACCGTTCTCGTTTGCTGACGTGATGCTCCAGTGCGACGGCTTGGTCCAGAGCCTGGTGCGCGTAGCCTTGGGCGATGCTGTGATAGAAAGCCTCAGCCTTATATAAACCCCAGTAGCACATGGCGCATTGCGGGTCGGCGCGAATGCCCTGTTCGAAAGCGCGCGCCGATTCGTAGTCCCAAAAATCGTGCAACAGGTTCAGACCCTGGTTGAACCACATTTGCGCTTCGCGGTTAGCGGTGATGCGCAGGTGGACGTTCCCAATGCCGGTCATTTTGCGCGGAGCGGGCAATTGGCCGGGCGGCATTTCGTCCTTCATCTCCATCACGTGCTGGGACATGTCCATCTGAGCTGACGCAACGAACGGCGGGATCGAAAGAACGATTAGCAGGCAATACGGCGCGAATCGTGGTCGAAGTCGCATTTGCCGAGCCATGAGTGCATTTTACGCTTGGCCTTCCTCGTGTGATTTTTCAATGAGAGAATGTGAACATGACGCTGTGGCGACCGCCGGGCTTGGTTTTGACGGCAGCATTGCTCGCTGCGGCGGCGGACCTAAGCCAAGGCGATCGCGACATGCTACAGAGTTCCAAGGGTTGGGATTACGTGGATGTTTTCGATCTCGACAACGGGTTCCAAACGCAACACCAATGTTTTGATAAAGGGCACCCAAATCCCGATGTATGCAGCGGGACATTGACGCTTGCGTCCGATGGAACGTTCGCGCAGGTGATCCGCATTCACGGCAAAGATGTGAATCGTCACGGCACGTACCAGTTGGACGGCGACCAGATGACGCTGCAGGATGAACTGGGTACCAAAGACGGCCCGTACCAGGTGGCACTGAATGCCGAAGCGAAGACGCTTAAGCTGACGAGCAATCAAGCGGGCGTGCAAGTGGGGGCGGATTTGCGTCTTGCTGGCCAGAAAGCAAAATAGTTTGGATGGCTGTCGCGCTGGTTTTGCTCGCGGGGATCCTTTGCCTGCTAGCGCCAGCTTGCCAAAGTGTTCTGATCAGATCGGCAACCCGAAGCCGAGCAGCGCCGATTATTTTAGCTTTCGTTCTTTCGGCTCTCTTCTTGGAACAAGCCGCGAGATTGCACGCCCTCAGCCCATCATTGGCGCTTCTCGTGTTGGCGTATACGATCGCGCCGACGCTAGTTCTGTATGGTCAAGAGTCCGGCTCGGACGCATCCTGGCGCGACTTGGCGGCAATCCTGCTGCTGTGGCTGCCGCTTGAATTCGCCGTCGGCGCAGAGCTGGTGCCGAAAGCGGCGCAGGGGGCACTGCATACGGTAACGTATGGGGTCGCAATTCTGCTGGCGCTTTACTTGTTTTTAGTGGTCAGGCGGTTGCCCGGCATGAAGTATCGGCCGCCCGTGCGAGGCTCCGATTATTGGAACGCTCTGGTGGGATTCGCGGTGTCCATTCCGTTGCTGATTCCCTTGGGTCTGTGGCTCGGCTTTCTCGCGCCATTTCATGCAATGCGCTTTGCCGTTCCAGGTCTGCTGCTGCGCATGTTGGCGATTTTTGTGGGAACGGCTCTGCCGGAGGAGATCCTCTTCCGTTCGCTGATACAGAACTGGATTGCGCAGCGCATGGGTCCGTCGAGAGTAATTGCTACGGTGGTCATTTCCGGACTGATTTTCGGCTGCGCCCACTTGGACAATGGGCCGCAAGCCTTACCGAACTGGCGCTACGGCATTCTGGCGTCGCTTGCGGGGATGATATTCGGCGCGGTGTTTGCGAAGTCGAGCAGTGTGGTGGCGTCGGCGTTAGTGCACATGGCGGTCGATACAACCAAACACGCGTGGTTTTAGGATCCTGACCTACTTGGCCAAGGCTAAGTTGAAGTGGTCTATCCACTGGCGTTGTTCTTCAGTTTCCGGCACGGGAAGGCCTCTAGCGATGGTGAGTCGGTCAACTGCAGCGGCCGGTCCGAAACCCTTTGTGATGAGAAGGCAGGCAGCGACCAAACCCGTTCGTCCGACGCCCTGTCTGCAGTGGACGACGACGTTCGTGCCAGAGGTGAGGCGGCCGTCCAGGCTTTCTAGCGTAGCCGACAGCTTCGCCTCCGAATTGGGCACTTGGCGGTCCAAAATTGGGAACGAAAGATAATCCATTCCGTGTGCAGCTACTTCCTTTGATTCGCGGTCCAGGTCCAGGTCTACTGCTTCTTCCGGCGTTAGAAGCGATAAAACAGTGCCAACTCCAGCGCTTCGCCAAGCGGCCATTTCGTCTTCGAGCCAGTCGCCGCCGCGCGGACGAGAAGCCAAGGCGAGCTTGCCGGACCAAGGACCGTCGACCCAGTAGAGTTCAGTTGGCATGTTTAGAAGTCTTTTTAAATACAATCTCACCTATACGTGGTTTTCGACAGCCCAGTGCGAGCAGAAGGCTCGAGACTTTGCTGTGATAACGTCTCAGTCATCGACGGCCATGAATCGTAGAACGTTCGCCAAGATAGCTGCGGCGGCGCCGTTGGCTATGCCGCACACAGAAGCCCGCGAGCAAGGGCATGATCCGTCCTTTGGGCGCATGAAGCTGGGCACGCAGCATGATTCGAGCGACGAAGTGCTGAGAGTGATGGCGGCGCTCGGCGTGAGCCACATTTGCAGCAGGCTTCCCTCGGCGAAATTCGATGAGAACTGGTCCGTGGAAGGGCTGACAAAACTGCGTGAGCGTGTGGAATCGTTCGGCCTGGTGCTGGCCGCCGTTCCGCTGCCGATGAGTTCCAGCTACATTGCGAAGGCCGAGAGCCCCGACATCATGCTAGGCCGCAGCCCGGGGCGCGACCAGGAGATCGACAACATCTGCAAGATGATCGCGAACTGTTCGAAAGCCGGCATTCCGATGGTGAAGTACAACATGACCATCCTCGGCGTGGTACGCACAGGCCGCAGGGCAGGCCGGGGCCGGGCGAGTTACAGCTACTTCGATTACGCCACGACGAAGCAGGAGCCGCCGCTGACCGAAGCCGGACCGGTCTCGAGCGACATGATGTGGGAGCGCATCACCTATTTCCTGAAACGCGTGGTCCCGGTGGCGGAGCAGAACCGAGTCAGGATGGCGTGCCACCCGCACGATCCTGGGATGCCACGCGATACTGCCTTTCGGGGCGTCCATCGTGTTCTGGGAAGCGTGGATGGACTAAAGCGATTCATCGAAATTAATCCGAGTCCTTATCATGGCTTGAATTTCTGCCAGGGTACGGTGTCGGAGATGCTGAAGGATCCCAATCGCGAGCTGCCTTCGGTTATTCGCTATTTCGGCGAGCGCAAAAAAATCTTCAACGTGCACTTCCGGAACATCCATGGCGGTTTTCTCGATTTTCAGGAGGCGCTGCCGGATGCCGGAAGCGTGGACATGCTGGCAATGCTACGCGTGTACAAGGAAGTCGCTTACGACGGGATGCTGATGCCCGATCATGTGCCGCAGATTGAAGGCGATACGGGAGGGCGCCAGGCTTTCGCGTTTTCCTTCGGCTACATACGGGCGCTGATGCAGGCAGTTAACGCCTGAGCGGGTTTGACCACAATCTCTATCGGGATTGGATAATTCGTGCTAACCTGCTCCTTAGTGAGCGCACTCGGACACCTGCAACAGCTTGAGGCAGAAAGCATACACATCTTCCGGGAAGTGGTAGCGGAATGCCAACGCCCGGTGCTGCTGTATTCGATTGGCAAAGACTCTTCGGTGCTGCTGCGGCTGGCGCAGAAGGCGTTTTATCCCGGGCCGATCCCGTTTCCCCTGCTGCATATCGACACGACCTATAAATTCAGGGAAATGATCGATTTTCGGGATGAATACACGTCCAAGTTGGGCCTCAAGCTGATTGTGCACACCAATCGAGCGGCGCTGAACGAGGGTTCAAATCCCTTTGCATGGGGAACGCAGAGGTGTTGCGGCGCATTGAAGACGGGCGCATTGCTGGACGGGCTGCGGGCAGGTGATTTTGACGCGGCGATCGGCGGCGCGAGGCGGGACGAAGAACGGTCGCGCGCGAAGGAACGCGTCTTTTCCTTCCGCGACACACGCGGGCAATGGGACCCGCGCAATCAGCGGCCGGAGCTTTGGAATATCTTTAATTCGCGCATTCACGCGGGCGAGAGCTTGCGGGTATTTCCACTCTCGAATTGGACAGAGCTAGACGTTTGGCAATACATTTACGCCGAAAATATTCCGATTGTGCCGCTGTATTTTGCCAAAGAACGGCCCATGTTGGTTCGCGGCGAAGTCTTACTGCCAATCGAACAGCCTTTCGTGCCAAGGATGCCGGGCGAAGAGCCGCAAATGATCCGGTGCCGCATGCGTTCCCTCGGTTGCAGCCCCTGCACGGGCGCAATTCGATCGGATGCTGACACAGTACCCAAGATTATCGAGGAATTGGTCGCGGTGCGGCGGTCAGAGAGGCAGAACCGGACGATCGATCACGACCAGGATGGCTCGATGGAGATCAAGAAACAGGAAGGCTATTTCTGATGGCCGTTGTTGCCGCTCCTGTCGATGATAAAGGCTTCGAAGGCTTTCTCGAGCGCGAGCGAGCGAAGGACCTGCTGCGGTTTACGACGGCCGGTAGCGTGGATGATGGGAAATCGACGTTGATCGGACGGCTGCTCTACGATTCGCGCAGCGTGTATGACGACCAATTGGAGTCGGTTACCAAAGCGTCAGTGGGGCGGAATGCGGGCGTCATCGATTTTTCACTGTTGACCGATGGATTGCGGGCCGAACGCGAGCAAGGCATTACGATTGACGTGGCTTACCGGTATTTTGCAACGCCACGCCGGAAATTTATCATTGCCGACACGCCGGGGCATGAGCAGTACACGCGCAACATGGTGACAGGCGCATCGACAGCGGACCTTGCGATCGTTCTGGTGGATGCGCGCAAGGGGATGCTACCGCAATCCCGCCGCCATGCCTACATTGCGTCTCTCTTGGGATTACCGCAAGTGATCGTGGCGGTGAATAAGATGGACCTGATCGATTACAGCGAGTCCGTTTTTTCAAGTATTGAAGAAGATTTCCGTCAATTCCTGAGCCGGTTGAACCCGATAGAAGCGCACTTCATTCCGATCAGTGCACTTGAAGGCGACAACGTTGTGAAGGCCAGTACGCGCATGTCGTGGTACTGGGGACCGAGCTTGTTGGAGGTGCTGGAGACAGTGCCGACGGGGACGCGCGAGGAGCAAGCGCCATTCCGGTTTCCGGTGCAACGCGTGGTCCGCCCTAATCATGAATTCCGGGGCTACGCCGGGCGGATCGCGGCAGGTACCATTCGGGCCGGCGACCAGGTGACTGTTTTGCCTGCCGGCAGATCGACCAAGGTCAGCGGCATTGTGACGTTCGATGGCAACCTCAACTCCGCACAAGCCGGGCAGTCGGTTACGCTGACACTGACCGATGAAGTGGACGTCAGCCGCGGCGATGTTTTGGTTGCGGGTGAGCGGACGCCGGAAGTTTCGAGCAGTTTCGATGCGACGGTCGTGTGGTTGAACGAGAAACCTTCGGAACCGCACCGGCGGTACCGGTTGAAACATGCGTCGCGAATCGAGCTGGCTGAGATCGGGTCGATCCATCATCGCATCAACATCAACACGTTGGAACATGAGGCGGCCACGGCGTTAGAGATGAACGCTATTGGATCGGTGCGCATTGAGACGGCGAGGCCGATTGCGTTTGATGCCTATACGCAGAATCGCACCACGGGCAGCTTCATCCTGATCGATGCCGTGAGTAATGCAACGGTAGCGGCGGGGATGATTACCGGCGGAACCGCGCAGAAGCAGAAGCGATCGAAAGAGCCGGGATTGGAGCGAGTGACGCCGATCGAACGCGCGGCCCGGCGAGGTCATTCTGGCGCTGTGATTCGCCTGGGAGGCCGGGGCGAAGTTGCCTGGAGGCTGGAGCGGGCACTGTTCGATCGCGGTTGCCTGGTGGTTTCGCTGGAGGAATCACAGCTTTCATACCCGCTGCTTGAAGCAGGTCTGCTATTGCTGGTCACGGGCGAAGACGGGCAAGGTTTTCGGATTGAGAGTGTGGACGGCAAGACGGGCTCAGGCGAGTTGCCGTTGGACGATTTAGAAGCTGTGCACTCGGTGGAAAAACTGTTGGAACAACTGCGCATTCTGCTGCCGTCGACATCATGGGATTACGCGGGAGGAATCTAGACGATGGTTGCGATTGACACAAAGATCGATGAAGCACGAGCGTTGATCGCCGACAGTCTGAAGCAATCCTCCCGAGCATGCTTGACGTGTAGCTTTCAAGCCGAAGATATGGTTGTGGTCGACCTGGTGCGCGAGGTGCAGCCGGATATCCCCGTCCTCTTTCTCGAAACCGGATACCACTTTGCCGAGGTATACCGGTACCGTGATGAAATGACGGCGCGCTATGGTTTGAATCTATTCAATTTGAGCGCTCGGAACAGTGTGGCCGAGCAGGAAGCGCAGTTTGGAATTCTGAACCAGACACAGCCTGACCAGTGCTGCAAGTTGCGCAAGGTGGAACCATTGTTTGCAGCGCTTGAACAGTACGATACCTGGTTTACCGGTTTGCGGCGGGTCCAATCGCCGACACGGGCAAATCTGCAGGCTAGCGAGAAGTTTGCTCTGCCCAGCAGCAAGACGCTCGCGAAGATCAGTGCGTTAGCCGATTGGAGCGATCAGGAAGTTTGGGCGTATGCGCGCGGCAAAGAGATTCCGCTGCTGGCGCTTTACGATGCCGGATATACCAGCATTGGATGCGAGCCTTGCACGGCATTACCGATCGACCCGGAGAATCATCGCTCCGGCCGCTGGGCCGGGCGCAAGCTCGAATGCGGCATACACATCGCGGGCAGCCACTAACACATGGAATTCCTGCTGGGCTTTGTCATAGCGGTCGCTATCTCGCTGACGGGTGTCGGCGCGGGCAGCATGACGACGCCACTGCTGATTTTGTTGTTGGGAGTCAATCCGGCGACCGCTGTGGGCACGGCGCTCGCGTTTGGAGCGATCGTCAAGATTGCATCGGCCCCCTTGTATTTCGTTCGACGGCAGATTAGCGGCCGAGTCCTTGGCATGCTGCTGATCGGCGGATTACCCGGAGTGTTAGTAGGATCTCTGCTGCTGAATCAGTTTAAGCACAGCGGGTATGAAAGCGTTTTGTACGCAACACTAGGCTCACTGATCGCCGCGACCGCGGCCTTTCATTTGTACCGGACATTCCGGCCTAAGCCAAAATCAGCGGGACGAGACCGGGCGCGATGGCTGCCTTGGTTCGCGTTGCCGATCGGCGCAGAAGTTGGCTTTTCATCGGCAGGCGCAGGTGCATTGGGATCGCTGCTATTGTTGGGTTTCACCGACCTCGATGCCGCGACGGTTGTCGGCACCGATCTCTGCTTTGGCCTGGCGCTTTCGCTAGTCGGAAGCGTCATTCAGTTGAGCTCCGGCAACTATAACGGGGCGTTATTGCTGAAGCTGGTGGTGGGCGGTCTTTGCGGCGTGTTGGCTGGGACATTTCTATCCGGTAGAATCGCGCAGAGGCCGCTTCGCATTTGTCTTTTATTGATGTTGACCATTCTCGGCTGCCAGCTTGCGCTGCACGGAATGCCGCTCTCTCACTTGGGCTTGACGGTGCACGCCGCGGCGCGCTAGAGGCGCAATGCCTAGGGTGATCGAGGTACCCGAGCTCTCGGTGATCGTTCTGATGGGCGCGTCGGGATCGGGCAAGTCCACTTTTGCACGGCAGCATTTTCAACCGTCTGAAATCCTCTCGTCGGATGCATTTCGCGCGGCGGTTGCAGACGATGAGAGCGACCAATCGGTCACTGCAGACGCGTTTGAAGCGCTGTACTACATGGCGGAAAAGCGTCTGAAGAATGCGCGCCTTTGCGTGATCGATGCGACCAATGTGCGCGCGCAAGACCGGTCAGGCTATGTGCAGCTGGCGAAGCGCTATCACGTTGCGACGGTTGGAATTGTGTTCCGGCCGAACGCGGGGGTCAGCTTAGCTCGAAATCTGAAGCGGCCACATCGGCAAGTCGCCGAACAAGTCGTGCATACGCAGATCGCGAGCCTGCAGCAGGACCTTGCGGGCTTAGAAGCGGAAGGCTTTGGCGCAATACACATCTTGGATCCAACGGTAGACACGGCCGTTGAGATCGTGCGCAAACGGTTTGCGTGCAACAAGCGAGACCAGCACGGGCCGTTCGACATTATCGGCGATGTACATGGATGTTACAAGGAGATGGCCGAGCTTCTCAGTCAGCTGGGCTATCAAGAAACCGCAACGGCAGCGGACGATCCCATTTGGGGCTCACGAACATGGAGCCACCCCAATGGACGAAAAGCGGTTTTCGTAGGCGATCTGGTGGATCGCGGGCCGCACGCGCTCGCTACGATGCGAGCCGCGCGGAACATGGTCATGAACGGCAGCGCCTTGACTGTTCCGGGCAACCACGACATCAAGTTCTCACGATGGCTCCGTGGCAATACAGTCACCACGGCAAATGGCCTGAACCGGTCAATTGCGGATTTTCAAAGTCTGCATTTGCCGCTTCACGAGGCGGCAGCTGCGGCGTTTGCCGATTTCTTAGACAATCCGGCATCGCATTATGTTCTTGATGGCGGCAAGCTGGTAGTGGCACACGCTGGTTTAGGAGCGGACTTGCAAGGGCGCTGTACAAACATAGTGCGCGAGATGGCGATCTTTGGCAAGTTACCTGGCGAGGAATACGACTTGCATTGGGCCGAGAAGTATCACGGACGTGCCATGGTCGTTTACGGACATATTCCGATTACTGAGCCGGATTGGGTAAACGGCACAATCAACATCGATACAGGTTGTGTCTTCGGAAGGAAGCTGACAGCGTTGCGCTATCCGGAGATAGAGTTGGTTTCCGTGGTGGCCCAGGGCGCCTACGACGTGTATATACCGAATCTGCGATGAAGACCAATGCTGTACGAATGCTGGAAGAGCGAGGCATCGGGCACGAGCTGCGCAAATATGAGGTCGATCCCGATGACCTGCGGGCGGAGTCAGTGGCGGCAAAGATCGCCATGCCGGCCGATCAGGTTTTCAAGACATTGGTGGTGAAGGGCGACCGCAACGGGGTGTGCTTTGCCGTTGTACCCGGCGATAGTGAACTGGACCTAAGGAAGCTGGCAAAGCTGACGGGAGACCGCAAGATGGAGCTGGCACCGTTGAAGGAAGTGCAGCCACTGACAGGTTACATTCGCGGTGGCGTGACAGCGATGGCGGCGAAGAAAGACTATCCCGTATTTCTCGATGAGACGGCCTATCTCTACGATTTGATTTCGGTCTCAGCGGGTGTGCGCGGAACGCAGATCCTGCTGGCGCCACATGACTATGAGCGCGTGACGGGAGCGATGGTTGAGGATATCTGCCGAAGTCGTTAATCGGCGACGCTGATGGTGGGGCGGTGGCGAGTTTCCGCATCCCGTGCGCTATTAATAACGGTGAGCGCCAACTTTTCAAATATTGCCGTTTGCAGAGTGGGTGGTTGCGCGGTTGCGATAGGACGGCCGTTATCACCACCTTCGCGGGTTTCGGGATCGAGAGGAATTTCGGCGAGCAGCGGCACCTTCATCAATTCCGCAGTTCTGGCTCCTCCGCCTTTCCCAAAAACGTAATGGCGCTCGCCTTTGAGTTCGAGATAGCTCATATTTTCAACAATGCCGAGAACAGGTTCGCGCACTTGTTCAAACATATTGATCGCCTTACGGGCGTCTTCCAGGGCGACATCCGATGGCGTGGTAACCACGATCGCGCCCGTCAATGGAGTGGTCTGAACGAGGGTCAATTGCACGTCTCCTGTACCAGGTGGAAGGTCGATGACCAAATAGTCCAATTGGCCCCAATCGACATTGCGCAGGAACTGTTGGATGACGCTGTTGAGCATGGGACCGCGCCACACCAGTGGCTTGTCCCCGGGGTTTAGAAAGGCCATCGACATCAATGTGACACCGTGTGCGGACAGTGGCTGAATGCGTTGCCCTACAGCATGAGGAGTAGCGTGAATGCCCATCATGAGAGGCACGTTGGGCCCGTAGACATCGGCGTCGAGCAAACCGGTGACGTGCCCGAGCTTAGCCAAGCTGATCGCCAGATTGACGGCCACAGTGCTCTTACCGACGCCGCCCTTTCCCGAGCCCACCGCAATAATGTTGCGGACGCCGGGAATTGGAAGTTTCGGCTGTTCACCTTTCGGTTGAGGACCCATACCTCGATCCTAGCAACCAATGTGAAAAATCAAGCCAAAGAGAGAGCGGCTTGGACGCGCAGGTCGAAAGAGGCAAAGTCGCGGCGCAAGTATTTGGGGTACGCGGCGGCGGCAATCATCGCTGCGTTATCGGTGGCAAGGCCCGCTGCGGGGAAATAGAAGCGAAGGCCGTGATAAGAAGCCGATGCTTTCCGAAGGCCCGCGTTCCCAGCGACACCCCCGGCGATGATCACTGATTCGGCGCCGATCTGCTCGGCGGCCGAGACAGAGCGGCGAAGTAGCTCCTCGATGACGGTGAATTGAAAACTGGCCAGCAGATCGAGCGTACGCTGAGGCGTAACGGCAAGCCACTGGTCGATCGATGGCTGTGAGAACTGCTGAAGAAGCTGCCGGCGAGCCTGTATTTCCGACGCCAAATCGTTCGCTTGGGTCCAGCGCAAGACGGCGGTCTTCAGGCCGCTAAAGCTGAAGTCCATTGCGTTGCCCTTCATGCGAGCAAGAGAGAATTTGACGGCACGAGAGTTGCCGAAGGGGGCGAGCGCATCGATGAGGGGGCCGCCGGGATAGCCAAAGCCGAGCAGCTTAGCAACTTTATCGTATGCTTCGCCGGCCGCATCATCGCGCGTCTTGCCGAGCAGGCGGTAATTCGCCGTCGGATCGATAGCAAAGAGATGGGTGTGACCGCCGCTAACAACCAATGCGAGAGCGGGGAAAACGATTTCTGGGTGATCCAGAAGGACGGAGTAAATATGGCCTTCGACGTGGTTCACGCCGATCAGCGGCAGGTGGGCAGAGAAGCAAAGGGCTTTCGCATACGTCAATCCAACCAGAAGCGAACCGGCGAGTCCTGGTCCGGAGGTGGCAGCGATGGCGCTAAGGTCGCGGAGAGCGCACGAACCAGCTTCGAGAGCCTCACGAACGACAGGCACGATGGCGCGGAGATGTTCGCGAGAAGCAAGCTCGGGCACAACGCCGCCGTATTTCGCGTGAATATCGAGTTGAGAAGCGACGATGCTGGACCGGATCTGACGCCCGTTCTCGACGAGCGCGGCGGCGGTTTCGTCGCACGAGCTTTCGATGCCCAGGATGAGGGTGGAATCCAATCCGTAGCTTAAACTGTCACCGGTGCTGGTTTCCGATTTCGATTATGAACTGCCGGAGGAATTGATCGCGCAGGCGCCCCCGGTGGAGCGCGGGGCATCACGGATGCTGGTGCTGTCGCGCGAAAAGAGATCGTTTCACGACGATGTTTTCGTCAATCTCAGCCGGTATATTCGACCGGGCGATTGTCTTGTTCTGAACGATTCACGCGTGTTCCCTGCCCGGCTTCGCGGACGCAGGAATATCGAGAGTGGAGCGGAGGTTGAAGTCTTCCTGGTAAGGCAACGAACCGAACTCGAGAACGAATGGAACGCATTAGTGAGACCGTCCAAGCGTGTGCGGCGGGGCGATCGCATTTTGTTTGGCGCGGGATTGACGGCGGAGATCCTGTCGGAAGGTGAGTTTGGGGAACGGACGCTTCGACTGGAGGCGCAGGAGTCCATCGCCGACCTAATAGAACGATTGGGACGCGTGCCGCTGCCGCCATACATTCATCGCGAGCCCGAAGTGGCCGATCGCGATCGATACCAGACGGTGTATGCCACGAAGAATGGCTCGATAGCAGCACCAACGGCCGGTTTGCATTTCACGCCAGAGGTCCTGAACGCTTGCCGCGCGTGCGGAGCGAAGATTGCATACATCACGCTTCACGTGGGACTGGGAACGTTCGCACCGCTGCGTGTTGCAGACGTATCGAAGATTCGATTGCATGAGGAATTCTTTGCGATTGACGAGGAGAATGCGGCACGGCTGAGGGAAGCCAAGCGGCTGGTTTGCGTGGGAACGACGAGCGTGCGGACAGTAGAGACGATGCAGGCGAGGGGAGGATTCCGGGCGATGTTGGGAGAGACAGATCTCTTCGTGTCGCCCGGATATCAGTTTCGTGCGGCAGGTGCGATACTAACTAACTTTCACCTGCCGCAATCGAGTTTACTGATCTTAGTCGCAGCGTTCGCCGGACGAGAATTTGCGCTGGAGGCTTACCGGCACGCGATTCGTGAACGCTACCGGTTTTTCTCGTACGGCGATTGTATGTTGATCGAGTAAAGGCCTAAACCAGATACTTGCGGTAAGCGCCGATTCCGTCGGCAACGAAGCTCTTGAGAGCGACTAGCCCTTCGTGCGCCGCGCGGGGATCGCCTAAGAGG
>JBARMQ010000090.1:0-3724 GCA_049802535.1 Bryobacteraceae bacterium
TTGAAAAATGAGATGAACTTCTCCTGAGCGTCGATCTCGCTGCGGGCCGCGGTTGCGGACTTCACGCGCCATGTCGAGCACAAGACGCTGTCGCAATCGAGCGTAAGCAGGCTGGAGAACTGGCACGGCCTGGACGCCTCCGGCGTCGCTTTCAGGGAGAACATCTGCACATGGCGTTTTCCAATTTGCAGGTGATCGCTGAGCCATGCAACCGGGTTCTTCACGATCTGGCGGTCTACGCCGGTATCGCTGCGGAGCTGGTCATCGCTCGCCCAATCTTCAAGATTGAAAAGGTAGCTGAAAAACTGAAAGACATTGTTCTTCGGAAGCAACCGCAATCCAAGTGCGCTGCCGAGATGGGACTCAAGGATGGTCGCTGTCTTCTGTAGTTCGGCCAACATGCGCGAGGTGTCGGCGGTATTCTCCTGCGGCTCACGCTCGAACGCTTTTGCCTTCGACGGCTCAAGCGTGAGGCACCAATGGAGATCAATGCGACGGAAGGCTGCCGTCTTCTCAAGGAACGTAAGACGGTCGTCTACGAATACCTGCGTGACGGAGTTCCCGTACTTCTGCTGTCTGGGCAATTCAAAGCCCGACATGACGCGGGCATACTGATATAGACAGGAACCTTCGGGAAGCCCACGCAATGCGCCCTCTATCGACCGCATCCGCGAATCGAGTTCCTGATCTGTCAGACCTTCTTCGTCTATGCCCGTGAGAGAGAACAGGCATCCATAGCCGCCGCCTTTGAGCGCAAAGACATTCTGGCCGACGAACCGCGAGATAGGGACGATGCTGCACGCGGCTCCGGCCTTGGCGAACCACGGAACGAATTTGGCTTGCTCAGTATTTACGCGGGTCATAGTAGGACTTCTGGCTGAGGCTCAGGCCCCAGAGCTGGAACATCTTTGGGTGTTTACGGACGATGAGCCACGCACTAACGGCGAGTGTCGGAAAGGCCACCATCGCCAGCAGGCGAAACCCAACGAGGAAAACCGTCACGCAGACGAATACGATCGCCATCCATGCTGTAAGATCGAGACCAAGCTTGGCTCTCGGTCGATTCAGCGCCTGATTGATCGGTAACGGTTCTCCCCGCTTGGTCATGGGTGCAGCACCTCACATGGATTGGCCTGTTAAACTGCCTATCCAGCCCGCACCCCATCCCAGGACACCGGCGCCGAAAAGAGCGCCGAAGAGTCCAGGAATCGCGTCCTGAAACCTCCCTGACATCATGCGGATTCCGGCGAAGATCAAGCCGCCGAAACAGATGACAGCACCCGCATAAATACAGAAAGTTTTAAAAGTTCCCATCAAGGTTTGCGCCCCGGAAAAGTCCATCGTTCCTTGGGCGTGTGCAACTCCGCTTCCGACACCCGCAAACAGGAGTGCAGTGAGCGTCGGTCCCATCACATGAAAGGCGTGGCGGAGGGTTTGCTTTGAGAGTGGGTTTACCCGCCGTTTGGCGGAGAGATTGGACGACCGATTGAGAGGCTTTCCCAACCGGATTGCGCGGCGGATTCTGAGCATCTTTGCACCTCCGCTGACTCGGTGTTGTCAGCTAGGCGCAAAACTAAGAGCCACTCGCGCAAACGTCCAATGACATTTTGAGCATTCATCATGCCTTACGGGCATGACGACGCCAGATATAAGACGGGTTCTACGGCTCGTAGTCGCGGATAATCTTCGGCATTCCGACGCCGCCCTCAAACAAAGTTCCCTTGACTGTGGGTTGGTAGGAGACAGAGCTGGAGAACGATGTCCCGTCTGTGAACTCGATCAGGGTTTCGCAGCCATCTACGTCATCCTCATATATCTTGAGCGCCTTGACCGTTTTGCCAGCGACCTCGGGACACTCCACAAAATCTCTCGACACGCCTACCTCCTATAAAGCATTAGACGCAAACCAGACTGCCCCTTATTAGGGGATTCGTCAAGCGTTACCCGCACTTGAAAGGTGAAGAAGCAGAAGAAGCCTGAGACTCGAATCTCGCGCAAGGGGAGGACAACGCCCCATCAGGCTCTCTACGATAGATTTCTTGAAAAGCTGATTTCGGCCCGCGAGGAAGCGGGCCTGACGCAGCGGGAAGTCTCCGCACGCATGGAAAGAGCGCATTCCTTTCTCTCGAAATGCGAGACAGGCGAGCGCAGCATCGAAGTGTTTGAACTGATCCAGCTTGCTCAAATATATGACAAGCCTCCGCAACATTTTCTCGACCCTGATTGATTCAGTATCGTACCGGAGAAATCTGTGCGGAGTTAAGGTTCACATAAAAGACTAATCGTTGTTTTTGAATGACTTCGGCACAAAGAGGGGGCTGCGTATATGGCAGCCCAGCTCTTCTGGTTCTTTATGGCGTTAGGAGGCGTGCATCTGCAACTCGATGCTGACGCCTTCAGCCCTTTGCAGCGCCGCTATGACGCCAAAGAGATTTTGGGCGCTTGGGTTCCCACCTGGCCCAAACATCCGCTGCAAGCTGGGTGAGGGGATTTTCGTTTCACGGGCGAGTTCACTAAAGCCTATCGTTGCGTTGATGTAGTTACGCAGGACGGCGCGGCCTGTAGCAAAGTCGCCATCGTTGATGAGTTGGAGTCCTTCACGAAGAAGGCTCTGGCGAAAGGCGGGTTCGCGCTGTGCGCGTTCACGGATCGTATCGCGGAAATCTCGTGTGAGTGCCATTATCATCCTCCTACTTGCGTTTCGTCGCCTTATTCTTTGCCGCCGCCTTTGCCTCGGTTTGCTTCAGTGCGTTCTTCTTGACCTGTTTGTACTCGCTCCATGCAGCCTTGGCATTCTCAATATCCTGGTTCTGTCGTTTCTTTGTGCCGCCACCAAGCAGGATGACAAGCCGATCACCGTCCTTGCCGAAATAAATTCGGTAGCCTGGCCCGAAGTCGATCTTGTATTCCGAGACACCTCCGCCAATGGACTTCATCGAGGACGTGTTGCCAGCGGCAATGCGTTCCAAAGCCACGGTGACTTTGGTGGCGGCCGCAACATCGAGGCCGTCAAACCACGTCCTGTACTCGTTGCGGCCATTGACATCCAGGTACTCTTGAAGCCTAATCATCCTCACTCCAATAATAACATATACGTTATCAACGTCAACGCGTCGAAATCAAATCTTCATCTCCTGGTCATACGCTGCCAGTTCAGCGAGGGCCGCGTGGCGGTCTGCATCAGCCTGATGCTTGTAAGCCATCAAGGCATCGAAGCGAACGCGACGATGCGTCCCAACCTTCCGGTACTCGATCTTTCCTTCGTCCAGGAGTTGCATCAGGTAGGGCCGAGAGACATTCAGCATGTCCGCCGCTTCCTGTATGGTCAACTCGGCATGAACTGGAATCAAGGTAACGGCATTGCCACATCCCATCTCCTCCAGAATGCGAATCAGCATTTGGACGGCGGGTGCGGGGATCTCCAGGGTCTCCTCTTTGGCTGCGTCCACGACGCGGAAACGGAGAGGCATTTTCGAGCGTATACGAGGGGCCAGCAGGCGGCTGGCTTCTCTGGCGAGCTTGGCATCCGTTTCGGAGGTAAGCATCGGCATGAGTGGTGTCTGGGACATCGCGTTAACCTCTAAAACCATTGTCCCGCATTCGCATCAATCGCAATAAGCGAACAGAAAACGGAGGTTGCATGTCCCCAAATCCAACGACCTTTGGGTGCGAAACCCAACATTCCAAACGCGCTCCCAATAAGCTCCCACCAGGCTGTCTGGAG
>JBARMQ010000091.1:0-2443 GCA_049802535.1 Bryobacteraceae bacterium
GGGTTATATTTCTCATCCCTATAAAAGGATGAGAAATTCTGGATAATTTCCAGGAATCAGGATAGAGTGAGAGCAAATGGGTACGACTTGGGCAGTATCCGCGGAGAGCGAAAAACTTAGGCTCTACCGGAAGATATGCGACCAACTAGAAGAACTGCTAGGGGGCGAGCAGAATTTCGTGGCGAACGCAGCGAACACCTCGGCCCTTCTGTTCCGATCCATTCCGGATGTCAACTGGGTGGGATTCTACCTGGCTGAGGGCGACAATCTGGTGCTGGGTCCCTTTCAAGGCAAACCTGCATGCACACGCATGGCGATCGGCAAAGGCGTGTGTGGTGCGGCGGCGGCGGCGCGAGATACGGTCATGGTCGGGGATATTCACGACTTTGATGGGCATATTGCGTGCGATGCCGAATCAAAATCGGAAATTGTGGTGCCGCTTCTGAATTGGGGGCGGTTGATTGGCGTGCTGGACGTGGATAGCCCGATTGCCAATCGATTCGATGAAGACGACCGCGAGGGCTTGGAACGAGTGGCATCTCTGTTCCTGGCAAAACAGCGGACCGACGACCTGCCTAGTTTCAACGAAGAAGAACTGATGCAGTCCTAAGGCGCCTGCGGGCAGACCCAGGCCAGAAGGCTCCCGATGCATTTTTGGATGCATACTGGAGGGCGATGCTGCGCTTACTCCTATTAGTGTCACTGGCCGGAATCGGTTTTGCAGAGCCGGTGGTGACGAAGGTGGAACCCCCGAATTGGTGGCCGGACCAGGCGACGAATCCCGTGCGGATGTTGATCCGAGGGTCGGGGTTGACAGGTGCGGCGGTGAATGCAGCGCCTGGTTTTACAGCGACCAATGTATGGGTGAATGCAGCGGGAACATATCTGCTGTGCGATTTACAGATTCCGTGGCGCACCAAGCCGGGATCGTATCCGTTAGAGATACGCACGGCCAGCGGGAGCACGAGCGCGCCCTTCAGCATTGAAGCTCCACTTGCGGCCGATAATCGATTTGCGGGCTTTTCACCAGATGACGTGATTTACCTGATCATGGTGGATCGTTTCGCGAACGGCGATATGTCGAACGACGATCCGCCTGTTTCGCGAGGGTTGTTTGGAAGGACGAACAGCCACTTCTATCATGGCGGCGATCTTCAAGGGATTATCGAACACTTGCCTTACCTGAAGGCGCTCGGGATCACGGCAATTTGGATTACGCCGGTCTACGACAACACGAATCAACCGAATGTTGCGCAGAAGGCGCACGGCGAGCCGATTGCCGATTATCACGGCTACGGAACGATCGATTATTACGGCCTGGACGAGCATCTCGGGTCAATGGAGACGCTGCGCAAGTTAGTCGACGCGGCACATGCAGACGGCATCAAGGTGATTCAGGATCAGGTGGCGAACCATGTCGGACCCTATCATCCGTGGGTGAAAGATGCGCCGAAGCCGAGCTGGTTTCATGGCACGAGCGCACAACATGTGAACGAAACATGGCAGATTTGGTCGTTGCCAGATCCGCATGCGACCAACGATACCAAGAGTCGAGTGTTGGACGGATGGTTCCAGGACGTTCTGCCAGATATGAATCAGGAAGACCCCGATGTAGCGCGGTACGAGATTCAAAATGCTCTGTGGTGGGTGGGGATGGCGGGGTTTGACGGCATCCGGCAAGACACACTGCCGTATGTGCCGCGACCCTTCTGGCGGCGCTGGTCGGAGGCTTTGAAGAGACAGTATCCGCACCTGCGCGCTGTGGGTGAAGTATTCGACGAGAATCCGGCGGTGCCGTCGTTCTTTCAAGGTGGCGTGAGGCAGTTCGATGGGATCGATAGCGGCGTGGATTCAGTCTTCGATTTTCCAAGCATGTATGCGATACGGGACGTATTCGCCCACGGCAAATCGATGGACACGCTGGCGAAGGTGTTAGCGCAAGACCGGTTGTATGCAAGGCCGGCCCTGTTGGTACCGTTTCTGGGCAATCACGATGTGAAGAGATTCATGAGCGAACCTGGCGCCAATGCGACGCAATTGGAACTGGCGTTCACATGTCTATTGACGATGCGGGGGACGCCTGAGATTTACTATGGCGATGAAATCGGAATGGAGGGTGGTGACGATCCGGACAACCGGCGGGATTTTCCGGGCGGATGGCAGGGTGATGCGCAGAATGCGTTTGAGGCCGCGGCACGGACGCCCGAACAAGCTGCGATCTTCGATTCCGTTCAGAAACTGCTGGCGTTACGAAAGAAGTTGACGCCTTTGCGGCGAGGTGACTTCGTTGATTTGGGAGCGGCTGACAAGACGTGGGCGTTCGCGCGGACGAGCGGTCCGGAGACAGTCATTGTGGTCTTCAACAATGGCGGCGAGGCTGCGGACGTTCCCGTTCGATATAACAAAGACGGCGATTATACGCACGAATTGGAAACCTCGGCAA
>JBARMQ010000092.1:0-15062 GCA_049802535.1 Bryobacteraceae bacterium
CTCGAACGCCATTGGAACTCTCTGCCAAACCTCAGACATCTTCGCGATACAGGGAGTTTCGAACGCTTAGGAACAACCATTCCGCCGCAAAGCCCTGTCGCATGGGCGAGCTTTATCACCGGGCTCGACCCCGGGGGCACCGGCATTTTCGACTTCGTGCACCGCGATCCCGCCACCATGCAGCCGTTCTCGTCAATGGCCACGACAGAACCTCCCGCGCACACTCTTCAAATCGGCCCCTATCTCCTTCCGCTCTCCCCAGGGCGCGTCGTCCGATATCTTCACGGAGAGGCATTCTGGCAATTTCTTGATCGCGCCCACGTTCCCGCGACGATTCTTCGCATGCCCGACAATTTTCCGCCCATTCCCTCGCGCAGCCAGACTCTCTCCGGTATGGGCACTCCCGATATGTCGGGCACTTTCGGGACCTTCACTTTCTTCACCAACGATCCGCTCGCGACCGCCCAAGATGTTTCCGGCGGACGCATCGTACCGGTGCACCTCGACGAAACAAATCGCGCGGTTCTCACGTTAGAAGGGCCAGTGAACAACCTCCGCAAGGACCATGCCATCTCGACCGTTCAAATTGTCGTTCATCGCGATGCGGAAAATCCTGTTGCCCTGTTCGAAGTCCAAGACAAGCGGATCCTGTTGAAGCAGGGTGAGTGGTCACCCTGGATACGCGTCTCGTTTCCCATCGTTCCCGTTCTCAAAAACGCCGCCGGCATGTTCCGCATCTTTACCAAGGAGCTTCAACCCGGCTTTGCCGTCTACCTATCGCCCGTCAACCTCGATCCATTTTCGCCGGAACTCCCGATCTCGACGCCAGCGCATTACAGCCGTGAACTTGCCGCGTCGATTGGACCGTTTTACACGCAAGGCATTCCCGAAGATACGGCCGCACTGCGCCAGGGCGTCTTCACACGCGACCAATTCCTGACGCAAACCAGCTTCATCGCGGACGAGCAGTTCCGGATGCTGGAACACGCGCTCACCCACTTCACGGGCGGCCTTGTTTTCCTTCACTTCTCCGTCGTCGATCAGAATTCACACGTGCTTTGGGGGGCGTTTGATGACGCACTCTTGAAGACCTATCAACGTGTCGATTCCGAACTGGGCCACATTCTTCACACTGAACCAGACGCCACTATGATCGTTATGTCCGACCATGGCTTCGCCGCCTTTAACCGTGCCATTAACCTGAATACCTGGCTATACGAGCAGGGCTTCCTGGCTTTGCGCTCGCCTGGCGACCTAGGCCCCGATCCGCTGTTCGCACACGTCGATTGGTCACGCACGCAAGCGTATTCGCTTGGCTTGAACGGGCTTTACATCAATTTGGCAGGGCGCGAACGCAATGGCATCGTGTCGGCCGGCGAACGTGAACACGTCATCGACAGCATCGCCGAACGGTTGAAAGCTCTCCGCGATCCGCAAGGCAACGTTCCTGTGGTCTCCACTGTTTATCGCTCTCGCGACGTGTATCACGGATCGCAACTCGTGTTGGCCCCCGACATCATCGTCGGATGGGCGCGCGGCTATCGTTCTTCCTGGCAAACCGCTCTCGGCGCAGTTCCTCCGAATGTGTTCGAAGACAACGACGACGAATGGCGCGCCGATCATTGCATCGACCCCAAGCTTGTCCCCGGCGTTCTGCTCACCAATCGCCTCGTATCCGATACTCACCCGTGGCTCGGAGATGTCACAGTGACATTGCTCCACCAATTCGGCATCGCGCCCGGCCCCGGCATGCGTGGCCAGCCGTTATTCTGAAGAAGCACGTATGCTCGAACCGTCCGTCAAACTGCGCAAGGATCTTTGGGAAAGGGTCAAGCGCGCGGCCGCTTCCGCGGGTTACCATTCGCCCCGCGAATTCGTCGAGCATGTGCTCGAAAAAGAAGTCGCAAAGTTGGAAAGCGTCCTCGAAGACGCGCCGTCGGATGAGGAAATCGCCCGGAAGCTCAAAGGCCTCGGCTATCTCGATTGATGATCACGCTCACTCTGGTTGCCATCGCCACGGGCATAGCGCTTCTCCTCGTGTTCCGGCGTTTCTCGAACCAGCGCGCGGTCGCTTTGGCGAAGCGCCAAATCTGGGCGCAGCTGTATGCCTTGCGTCTCTACTCCGACGAACTTTCAGTCATTTGGCAAGTGCAAGGCCGCCTGCTCGCATGGAATGCCCGTTATCTGTTCCACATGCTTCGCCCAGTGGCCGTTTCTATTGTGCCTTTATCGGCTTTACTCTTTATGCTCGACGGATTCTACGGCTATCGACCACTTCGCAGCGGCGAGTCTGCGCTGGTGAGCGTGCGCTCGAACACCGAAATGCCGAAACTCACCGCGAATGGAGTTTCCATCGAAACGCCGGCCCTGCGAATTCCAACCGCACATACCATCTATTGGCGAGTCCGCGCCGGAACCTCGTCCGGCCATCTCATTTTCGGCTCCGCTCGAAAACCGGTTTACGTCGGCTCGCGCTTTGCATACATCTCCCCGTGCCCGTCCTGTTTCGGCAACGTCATTGATGTCCGCTACCCACCGGCCTATCATGGAGTCTTCGGCTATCGGGTCCCGTGGTTGGCTTGGTTTTTGCTCGTGAGCGCTCTGACGATGTTCATCCTGCGCAAGCGATTTGGTGTGACCTTCTAACCGTTAATAAGCGGCGACGCTGCGTTTGAAGCGGCTCTTCTGCCCGTGTGGCCACCAGCAGAGATAATCCGGCAAGCAGGTTCAATGATTGTCGCATTCCCAGCTCGTCTCTCACCATACTGGGCAAGACGATCCGTTTAAAGAGAGAGGAGCAGATCGATATGACTGATAAGCAGAAGGTAATTCAGTGGACTGGTATCGGCGACAACGAGCCGCACTTTGTCAGAAACCTAATCGTTCAAGCGTTGCCATCTCGCGGTCTGCATCGTCGAGAGAACAGCGAATCCAGACCTCATGGGCTTTCAGGAACCCGTCGAGTGGGTAGCGGGTGCTGAATCCAAGAAGGCGGCGAAGTTCCGCTTTGGTGATGTGCTCGTTCTTAAATTCCTCAATTGCGAGTCCTTCGAGAGCGCGCCGCGAAAGATCGCCGCCCACAGCACAAAGCCGTGCCGCGATGTCGTCAGGAATGTGAACCGTCACGTCCATAAGTTTCTGCCCGTATTTCTACACTACTTAGGATATAGCGTTCTTTACATTCGGCAAAGATG
This sequence comes from Bryobacteraceae bacterium, assembly GCA_049802535.1. Taxonomy (GTDB): domain Bacteria; phylum Acidobacteriota; class Terriglobia; order Bryobacterales; family Bryobacteraceae; genus Bog-105. Next base: position 3,195 of record JBARMQ010000092.1, read on the forward strand.
TCCCCTACCGGGCGTTCATCCCGATTTTTCCTCTTCCAGCCGCCCGATTCGTCATAGGCAGTCATCGACTAAACATCTATCCCACCCGGGAGGCAAAGTGTAAGTCCAGTAATTTATTATCTATGCCGACCACTTGGTTCTTTGATGGCAGCGGGACAGACGACAGCTGTAGAATCATGGCGCTTTCCGCGTTCGGCGGCGCTGACTACCCTATTGAAGAGTTTGATCGCTCGTGGCGGACGGTGCTCGAGCAGTTTGGTGTGGAAGAATGGCACTCGACCGACCAATTCCGCAGACGTAACCCGCCGCCTAAGCGAGCTCTCTACATCGCCCTCCTCAATGCGGTCGGAGAGCATGCTAATGAGGAGATTAATGCCATCTCCTGCGCCATTGACAAGAATGAAGTGGAAGCCATTCGCACGCTCCACGGCGACAAAATTCCATCAGCCGAAGAAATACTGCTGGACTTTTGCCGAGACTATCTCGGCGCGGCCAAAGAGGATTTCGGCTGCTTTAAAGAAATAAAGGTCCTGTTCGATCAAAAGGAGAAGTTCATTCGCCATTTCAAGGAGGTAAGGGAATGCGGCCGCGCGGAATTGAAGGGCAGACAAACGGAATCGGGCGGCCGGCAGAAGGGATGGCCCCATCAGATCAAAGAAATCGGGCCGGCCAGCAGCAAAGACCATCCCGCTCTGCAAGCGGCCGACCTCATTGGGTGGGCTATCCGAGCGCGATACGAGCATGGTCAGCCTGAGGAATCGAGAATCGTTGAAATTACCACAATGTTTCAGCTTGCGGCTAAACTCCAGGGCGGTTTTGTTGATGAAGCAGCAATCAGAGCGCGTTACGTTGATGGGCGCATAACTAGGCTAAGCCACGTTTTCGCACAATTCTCGATCTGAAAGCGGGAATGCGCGTTTGTGACCGTACAGATCAGCCGGTCATCCGCGATTGCGGGAGGAAGGATTTACGCAATACAAGATTGAGGTGCCGCGCTGTAGAGCACCGCTCGAGAACGGCACACGGGGACGCTTGTGTCTACCGGTGCATGTTCCAGCCTCCCGCACGGCCTTCAGCGCTCACGTAGCGAGATTATGATCGATGGACATTAAACGGCTAATTGCGTTACCCCTATTAGGCTGCACGGCGATATGTTGCGGTCTTGCCGCTGTACGCGACACCGCGGAGTTTGCGGCCGCCCAAACCGACTCCGGAGTGGGTCCTCTTTCTCGTTCAACTGTTGACATCGACATCAAACAGATGACCACGATTGAGGCTTTACTCGAGATCGGCCGCAAGAGCGGTAATTGCTTGGGCGCCGTTTTGTTCAGCCGTTCAATCGCGAGCGCCGAGATCTCCCCGATCCGCGCTTCCAACATCTCAGTTGGCGCATTACTTCAAAGATTACTTGGAGCCGATAAGGGATGGGCCATCATCGAACGGAACAACTGTATCGTGTTGCAGCCATCTGGAGAGAAACCCGGATTTTTAGCGGCAAGAATTCCTTCCTTTCAAATGCCGTCCCAACCCCTCGAGGTCGCAAGCTCAGCGCTAGACACAGCACTCTTAGCCACTCAGGGAAAGCCGCAATCCCATTCGGGAGTCTGGGGAACGGCGAGTAGTATATCCGCGGAGACCGCATCTCCGATAGTAGGACCGCTTCGCTTGAAATCGGAATCAGTCGAAACTATACTTTCTATCCTCGCCTCCACGGCAAAATCGACCATGTGGCTGGCGTACCCGGCAGAGACCAAACAGCCATGGACATTCATCAGGTATGGGGAATCGAGAGATGTCATTCGTCATAAGCTCGCCGCGATATTGACCATTCTTCCCGAATAGAATCGGTGTACATAGACGAGCGATGAACGTTGGTGTCGAAGCCGAATCAAGATCCTTGCGCCTTTTGCTCGATCACGCCGAGACCGAAGCCACCTCGGCGTTCCGCCTTCCTCGGCGATCAACAGTCTCAAGGATTAGCGCCACCACTAACATTCCGATCGCGATCTGTGTCGTAGCGTCGATTCGGTGCGCCGCGACCGCGTAAAGCGCCAGGGCCACCGCTAAGGCAACGCAAGCCGGTACGCTTGTATTCAGAAAAACCTGCTTGACCAACAGTTGGCGCGATGCGACCAGAAGTTCCGCGTTCGTTGTATGTGTCGTTAGTAAGCTAAACGGATTGGTCGGCGAAATGAAGCGCCAATAAACGAACAACTGCACCAGTTTGTCGTTGAGAAAGCCGCCGGCGAGATAGACGCCCAGTACTTCAAGGAGCGCCGCCGTTCGTCGCCGCGTCTGCATTCTCAAACGGAGAGTATATAAGAGGTCTCAACTACAGCTGATGCTGACTCCGCTTCGCACAAACTGCATTACCCTAAGATCAGCGCGGTGCGCAGACATGCGGTTATATTGCAGGCTACGAAATTTCGGCTTCTTGCTGATATTCTTCGTCGTGGCCTGTTCCGGCCGCCCCGCCCCAGTTTCAGTGCCTGGATGCGCTCCCAATCCTCTTTCCGTGAACGTGCCGGCATTTTATGTCTCTGGTCAAAACGACTTGGCCGAACTCGCCAAAGCCGCCTTCCGGGCAAACGTTTGAGTCGGCCTCGATCTGCAACAACCGTCAGCGTCAGGCAGTGCAAAATGGGGCGTGCGCAATGCGACCTTTAGGCAGATACTCAACAGGCTATTTCCGGCGTCGGTACTGGAGCTAGACCATAACGTCGCAATTATCCGCCCACGCATAAGCCGGATGACGACTTTTCCACGCAATGCAAAAGCTCGGGCCGCGGGAGCATCATGGCTCGATTACAGGCTCCGGCAGTACCGCTGCGCTCGAGTGGCGCTGACATTCGCGTCGAGAAACTTATATGTCTTTCTCCAGAGTCAGGTGTATGGCCCAAGAGCTTACATTGCCAGTTGGTCCGGAGTTTTCGCTCGTTGCGACGTTGGCCCGATGACGGAGACCGATCTGACAATTCGCGAGCTGCTTAGTTCGCTTCTGGCTCGATCCTCGGCGGGAGGCATCTGGATCGTCAACGGCTCTTACCCCCAGAGCCAGCCGCTATGGAACGATCAACCGTTCTGGAAAATTTTGCCCTACGGGGGAACGCTCAGCGAATTGCTTCTCAATCTCAAGAACTGATGTGGCTAACTCCTCGGCCCAAGTGGCGTAATCTACTTAGGGGAATCGTATGTCAAATAAAAGTCTCACCGGCAAAACCGCTCTCATCACGGGAGCAAGCAAAGGCCTTGGTAAAGCCATGGCAGTGGCGCTCGCCGCGGAAGGCGCAAACATTGCACTTGTCGCGCGCAGTGAGGAAAAGCTTCACGAGGTGCGCACGGAAATTGAAGGTTCAGGCGGCACTGCCGCTGTTTTCATTACCGATGTCGCCAACGAATTAGACGTTCACCGCTTGCAGGAACAAGTCGTCAAACTCATTGGTCCCGTGAACATTCTGATCAACAACGCTGGCATGAATATTCGCAAGCAATTGGTTGAATTTACGCTCGAAGAATGGCGTACCGTCATTGACACTAATCTGACCAGCGTCTTTCTGATGTGCCACGCCTTCGTACCGGGGATGCGCGGAACCGGCTATGGACGCATCGTGAATATGTCGTCCATCATGAGCCACGTGTCGCTGCCGGGCCGCTCCGCGTATTCGGCCAGCAAGACCGCGCTGCTCGGCCTCACGCGCGCGCTCGCCTTGGAATTAGCGGCTGACGGCATTACGGTCAATGGCATCAGCCCCGGCCCGTTTGCCACCGAAATGAATCAAACCGTGATGAACAACGCCGAGGCAAATGAGCAATTCCTATCCAGTCTTCCCGTCGGACGGTGGGGCAAAGCGGAGGAAATCGGCAGCCTCGCCTGCTATTTGTGTTCGGACGCCGCCAGTTTCATCACCGGCACCGATATCGTCATTGACGGCGGTTGGACCGCGCGCTGATTAGGCTGGCAGCCAAGCGGCGCTTGGTCAACATGCACGAGAAATCGCCAAGCCGCCGCGTAGGTGTTGCCTGGCGATTACTTAGGAGGCTGGCCCCAACGCTCGTTTTCCTGCCTCGATCACTCGTAGAATCGCATCGACGTCGTACACGCTGCCACCCCAACTGCCGCCGCTAATATCCTGCAGTGCCGCCCACAGCCGCGTGTCGTTTGGCAAAGCGGCATCCGGCCGCAAATCCGGGCGCGGCTTCCGTTGGCCAAGAATGCGCTCGCCCTCTTCCGCTCCGACCAGCTTCCCTTTGACGCCGACCAAGTTGATCGACCCCTCCAGCTTCTTCCGGTCGATCACCACTTCAATCAAATCGCCGTCCTCGATCTTGCCGATCGGACCACCAGCCAATGCCTCCGGCGACACATGACCGATGCAGCCTCCCGTCGAGACGCCGCTAAAACGCGCGTCCGTAATCAGCACGATATGCTTGCCGAATTCCAAATGCTTCAGCGCTGAAGTCAACTGATAAGTCTCTTCCATTCCCGCGCCGAGCGGACCGCGGCACATCAGGACCAAGATGTCTCCTGTCTTGACCGCTCCGTTCTTGATCGCCTCAATCGCGCTTGTCTCGGTGAGAAACGTTCGGGCGGGCCCAGTTTGGCGAAACACGCCATCTTCACTCACCAGCGTTGGATCAATGGCGGTCGCCTTAATCACGGCGCCATCGGGCGCAATATTGCCATGCGGGAAACACACAGTCGACGAGAACCCGCGCTGTCTTGCGCTTTCCGGATCGGCAATCACATCGTCGGCGTTCACATGGTCGCGTTCCCTCAACAGTGCTCGCAGGCGTTTGCGACGTTCCGACGTCTCCCACCAATTAAGCGTCTTATCGAGCGTCTCGCCCGTCGCCGTCAATACCGCAGTGTCCAGCAATCCAATTTTCCGCAAATGCAACATCACTTCCGGCACTCCGCCCGCTAAAAACACCTGCACCGTCGGATGATTTCGCGGACCATTCGGCAACGCATCAACTAAGCGCGGCACCTTGCGATTCATTTCTACCCAATCTTGCGCAGTTGGACGCATAAGACCCGCTGCATGTGCGAACGCCGTCAAATGCAAAATTAAGTTAGTCGATCCGCCAAACGCCGCATGCACCGCCATCGCATTGCGAACGCTGGCGGCCGTGAGTAAGTCTCGGACATGCAGCTTTTGCTCTGCCATCCGAACCAGGGCCCGAGCCGAACGCCGCGCCATATCCAGCCAAATGGCATGACCCGACGGGGACAGCGCCGCATGCGGCAGCGTTAATCCCAACGCCTCGGCCACCACTTGCGAAGTTGCCGCCGTTCCCAAGAACTGACACCCGCCTCCGGGGGACGCGCATGCTCGGCAACCCATCTCCGCGGCCTCTTCAAGCGTTATGGTGTGATGCGCAAACCGGACGCCTATCGATTGCACGCGCCCGGCATCTTCACCCTCTTCGGGCATCAATGTCACTCCGCCAGGAACCGCAATCGCCGGCAAATCGCCACTTCCGGCGAGCGCCATGATCATCGCCGGCAGGCCCTTGTCGCAAGTGGCCACGCCCATTACGCCGCGCCGCGTTGGCAGCGACCGGATCAGCCGCCGCAGCACGGTCGCCGCATCGTTCCGATAGGGCAAACTATCGAACATGCCCGTTGTGCCTTGCGTTCGCCCATCGCAAGGGTCAGTGCAGTAACCGGCAAACGGCACGCCGCCCAGCGCCTTAAATTCCTTTGCCGCCGCCTCCACCAGCAGATTCACTTCCCAATGCCCCGTGTGATACCCCAGCGCAACAGGGCTTCCATCCGGCGCACGCAGTCCTCCATGCGTGCTGAGGATCAGATATTCCGGTCCGCCGATTTTCGCCGGTTCCCAACCCATTCCGGCATCCTGCGACAAGCCAAACAAATCGCCCGAAGCCCAATTGCGGAGCATGTCCGCCGTTAGCGGCAGAAATCCGCTCGGGCCCGGCGCATGCGTTCGTATATCGAATAAACTCTCGTCGCCGGTTCCGGTTATCTCTTCAAACCTGATGCTCATTCATCTTCAGGATAGATTCAAAGCAGCAAAGGGAACCGGTGCTAAGGGCGATTGCGGAGAAAGAAATGTCTGCTCGCTGGTTTCTAAAAGCGCAAACCGAAGGGCTAAGCGCCACCAGACAGGAGTTCCAAAAAGAAAAAGGCTGATCGAGCGAACCCGATCAGCCGACCTAGTTTGGGCTGGAGGAGAAGTAATTGACGATCGAAACGGCCTGCAGAGTCCCACCGCACACCAACACCAGGTGGAACTCGAAATAGTGCTTTCAATTATTAAATTTGTTTCAGTATGTAGTGTCCGGACACCGCTGTCAATATGAACCCGGCATTTTTAGGGGGTATCTTGGTAGGAAAATCTACTGAGAATACGTAGAACCACCCGCCACTTAACTACGTGTCGTCGCGTGAGCCTCTTTTGCTCCCCGCTGCCGCTTTCGGTTTCGGCGTCCTAATCGCTAATTTAATTTATTTCACCCTCGCCGACTTGCGATGGCCTACCTTGGAGGCGCTGGTATTGTTAGCCGGTGTATTAACTTTTAACCGCTCGCGAAAGTTCGGCTTACTCCCCACGCTTTTGCTTTTCTCCATCGGTGGAGTCGCGACGCAGGTCATTCATCGCCAAGGCCCACCTCCCGTACTCAGCGCCGGCGATTCCGAAATGGTCATTTTATCCGGCTGCGTCGTCAATCCGCCAGTCTTCTCTCCGAATCGGGAGCAATTCACGGTGGAGCTCGCGCCCAACGCCCGGGCTCGCATCTCTACTTCGCTCAAAGAAGGCGAGAAATTGGCGCTCGGCTATGGCCAAAACGTTGAACTGGCGGCCAAAGTGCGGCGTCCTCGCAACTATCAGAACCCCGATTCGTTCGATTACGCGTCATTCTTAGCCGCGCAGCATATTTACTGGACCGCCGCCGTCAAAGACATTGGCGACATTCATCCGCAGCCGGGTTCTTGCGGCTCAGTAGCACCCACGTGGCTCTTTGAAGTTCGCACTTGGGCTCTCAATCGCCTGACCAGCCTCTATCCCGGCGATCAACACACTGCTGGCATGCTGCAGGCCATTCTGCTCGGTGAAACCAGCGGTGTCGAACGGCGTTGGACCAACGACTTCCGGCTCACCGGCACCTATCACGCCATTGTCATTTCGGGTCAGCATATTGCCGTACTCGCGTTCAGCCTGCTGCTGATATTCCGGCTGTTTCAACTCCGCCGCATCCCCGCCCTTGGCCTCGCCACCATCGCCTGCTGGCTGTATGCGTGCCTCTCCGGCATGGGTTCGCCGGTCGTGCGCGCCGCTGGCGGATTCACCCTCTTCCTCATCGCCAGCTATTGCTTTCGGCGAACGCGCATCTTGAATATCCTGGCCGCCGTTGCCCTGGTCTATCTGATCTTCGATCCCACCCAGCTCTTCGACCCCAGCTTCCAACTATCCTTTCTTTCCGCCGCTGCCATCGCCGCCTTTGCCATTCCTCTGATGGAGAGCGGCACCGAACCCGTCCGCGCCGCAGTCAAGCGCTTCGATCAGCCGTCCTACGATCCCATGGTTGAAACACACGCTGCCGCTTGGCGCGTCGAGCTCCGTCTCCTCGCCGAGACTCTCCATCTCTGGAGTCCACTGTCGAAAGCCGCATCGGTATGGCTGGTCGAAAAAGCCACCCGCATCGTCGTCTTCATTGCGGAAGCGGTGATTGTTACCGCATGCGTGCAGTTTGGCTTGGCGCTGCCCATGATCGCCTATTTCCATCGGCTATCGCTAACAGGCCTCTCCGCCAATGTCGTTGTCGTGCCGTTACTCTCACTTGTAATTCCACTCGGCTTCGCATCCATCTTGACGAACTCGCACGCCTTGGCGGCTCTGACGCGGATGCTGCTGTCACTGGCGGAGTCCATCACCTCCTGGCATGTTCAATTTGAGCCTCAATGGCGCATCGCTGCAATTCCATTCTGGATAGCCATAGCATTCTCCGTCTCGCTCGTCGTCCTTGCCTTTGCGATACGCCGCCAAAATCGTAACCCGGCACAGCCTGAATCGAACTTGATCGCGGCCTGCGCCGCTTGCGCACTTGGTCTTCTGGGTCTAATTCTCTGGCAACCATGGGATTCCATCCGGCAGCTCCGCGTTCTCGAAGTCAGCGCCATCGATGTCAGCCAGGGAGATAGTTTACTGGTCGTGTTCCCCGACGGCAAGACGATGCTGATAGATGCCGGCGGTTTCCCGGGAATGGGCCGCATGGTGCGCAAGCCCCAGCTAGACGTCGGCGAAGATGTCGTATCGCCGTATCTTTGGAGCCGCCGCATTCATCATCTGGACTACTGCGTTCTGACGCATGGCCATTCCGATCATATGGATGGTCTGCCATCGATTCTCGATAACTTTCATCCCCGCCTGCTTTGGATCGGCGCCGAACCTGACAGTGCTGAATGGCGAAATGTGAAACAACATGCCCGCGCCGACGGTGTTGTGATTGAACCGCGCAACCGCGCGAGCCCGCCGGTTGTAGTAGGTGGTGCGCGTGTACGCTTCCTGGCGCCTTCGCCCGATTACCAGCCCGGAGATGCAGCGGTCAATAACGACTCATTGGTGATTGAAATAGCCTACGGCCGCCGCAGCGTTTTGCTAACTGGCGATGCCGAAGCGCCCATTGAAAATGACATGGTGGCGAGTGGTGTTCTTCAACCGGTCACGCTGCTCAAAGTTGGTCACCATGGCAGCAAGACTTCTTCGTCGGAAGATTTCATCACGGCACTCGCCCCCCGCTTCGCCTTCATCTCCGACGGCTACATGAATCAATTTCACCACCCGAATCCAGGCGTTCTCACGCGTCTTGCCGATCATCACGTCACCGTCTTCCGTACCGATCAACAGGGGCTGCTTACCTTCCGCACGGACGGCGATAAGGTTGAGATTCAGACGTTCCGTTGAAGCGGAAGCCGCACTTCGAACCTTGTGTCTCCGGGCCGCGAAGTGAATCGTACATTGCCGTGATGCTTCTGAATAATACGGTACACGGTGTCCAGTCCGATCCCGATGCCGGAGCCGACCTCTTTCGTCGTAAAAAACGGCTCGAAAATTCGGTCCTGGATGGCATCGGGGATCCCCGGACCCGTGTCGCCGATCTCGACCAGGACCATATCGATCTCTTTCGATGTTCGCAGCGTCAGAGTGCCATCGCCATCCAGCGCATCCAGCGCATTCTCAATCAAATTTGTCCAAACCTGATTTAGTTCGCGGCCCCAGGCGCAGATCTTCGGCAGACTTAGATCGAAATGCTTTACCACCTGTACCCCAGGGGTCAGGCAGTGGCCCAGGATCACCAGCGTGTTCTCTATGCCGCGATGCACGTCGATTTCCTGCTCCGGCGCCAGATCCATGTAGGTGTAGTCTTTGATTGAATTCACCAGGTTCGTGATCTGACTCGTACTGTAGTCAATCGTCTGCAGCAAACGTTCAATCATCAGCGTGGCCGTCACCCGCTCCAATACTGGGTCCAGTAGGTCTCGTGAAAACCGGTCTCCAATATCGGCCAGGCGCGCCGTGTCAAAACCCGCATCCACCAATGCCGGCGCCAACCGCCATCCGTCGGCAATCTCCCGTTTGTCAAGCCACGAAGTCACCGCTTCTTCGCGATCGCTCCGCTCCAGTGAATCCGGCTGCGGCGCCTCCGCCAGCTGCTCACGGGCCACTCTCTCAAACTCGGCAATGCATCGGCTCTTTTCTGGCGTCAGCGACATCCGCGCCAATCGGTAATTGGCCTCTTCCAACGAGCGCAGCGCCGTCCGCAGGTTTCCCGCTGCATGCCGTACCGCGGACGCCGGATTGTTTAATTCGTGCGCAAGCCCGGCTGAGAATTTGCTCAATGCCAGCAGCTTTTCGCGCTCTTGGGTATCGCGTTCAGTTGTGCGAATACGATCCGCCATGATCGAAATCAGCCGCGGCCCGATCGTCGGAATGCGCTCTAGCATCTCCGGGAACCGATCCTTACAGAGCATTGCCGCCCGCACTCGCGTAATCGCGCGCACTTCACCCTTGTAGTGCGTCAGCCGGGAGTGCGGTAGCAGCCCCGTTACTAAGCCCGCTCGGCCGATAATGACGCCGCCGTCCAATGTCGGCATCTGATACCGCAATTCGCCTTCGAGGATTACGCTCATCTCCGTTGCCGCGTCGCCCGCCTTAAATATCAGTGAACCAGGCTCGACGATGCGTTCGGTGGCCGCGCTGGCAAACCACTCGATTTGATCCTCAGGAAGATCGGCGAAAGTCGGAACGGTTCGGAGCGCTTCGAGCAAAGATTTTTCAGTTTCGAGTTCTACACCAGCAGCAGCCACGAACACCTCTTAACCATGCTAACCAAACGTTCCAAATCGGCGAAAGGTTCGCCCAAAGCATCGCCCCAGCAAATGTACATAGTACGTTAGTACCAGTAAATTAACTGTCTGGCTATTTTCCTAGGGTTTTCCAGTAAAAAGGGTTAATTCGAACTTCTCAAACGCACAAGGGCGTGTCACAAGCCATCCATATTTTTCCTGCTACTCGGGAAATAACTCGGAAAATTTTGCATTCCCGAGCATTTTTTACTAGATTTCCTATTGCCAGCTGTCTATACTCAAAATCACCAGTTCGAATGTCTTAATGCGAAAAATTTAGGGGAATACAGCAGATGCGAGCTCTCACAGTCGATATCCAAGCTTCAGCCGGCAGAGTGCTGTGCTGCACAATTTTCAGACCCGGCGGCCGGAAACTCCTGGCCAAAGGACATGTACTGAGCGACGAAGATGTTCGGTTGCTCCAAACGGAAGGCATGAACCAGGTCTGGGTAACTCAGCTTGAGGAAGGCGAAGTCGGAGAAGACGACGCCGTGATGACTGTTGCGGGCGCCATGTGTTGTGGATCGGTGGAAATCAGGTTAGCAGCTGGGGGAAGAGCTAATCTGATTGCCACCGAGGATTGCTGCGTGCTGGTTGATGATGAACTGCTGAAACAAATCAACTGCACCAGTAGCGTCGTCATCGCGACAGTGGCAAACTTCCGCTACATGAAGGCCGGCGAGCGCTTGGCAACCATTAAGAGCACGCCTTTCGCCGTCGCCCAGGCTCAGCTGGAGACAATCTCTTCGATCCTGAATGAGCGTGGAGCAATTCTCCAGGCTCGTCCGATTCGTGATGGTGGGGTTGCGGTCTTGTACACCGACCCGGTACAAGGCGACCGCGCCCGCACGCTCTTTGAAAGTGTCGTACGCACCCGCTTAGAACGTTTTGGCGCAACCGTGCGATACGCACTCACCGCGACTGAGGATGAGGAGTCGGTCACGCGATCGCTTCAGCACCTCCTGCGAACCAAGCCCTCCGCCATCCTGATCGCCTCCACCACGGCGCCGGCGGGTCCGGAGGATGTTGTCGGACGCGCGTTCGTTCGGCTGAGCGCCCACATTGAACGCTTCCTTGCACCTGTCGAGCCCGGCAATCTCATGCTGCTCGCCTATAAAGATGATGTGCCTCTGGTATCGGCGCCTTGCTGCTTCCGTTCTGCAAAATCAAATATTCTCGATCTGATTCTGCCGCCGATGCTAGCCAAATACCGGATTTCCGGCTGGGAAATCGCCTGTCTCGGACATGGCGGCCTCCTGTCCTAAGCTTCAGCAACCTCTCCACGGCGAGCCGGGCGCGACTCCGAGGCGTTCAGCCGCTCTTAGCCGGGTTTCCTGACCAAGGAAGCCCGGTTTTTTATTTACCGCTGATATGTTAGCGTTAATTCGCACACAGGAGGACGGCATGGACACGTTCCATACAAAAATACGCGTCATTATCACCAAATCCTGGGAATCCACCACCACAAAAAATAAATTCCGTGGTTTCCAAAACCC
>JBARMQ010000093.1:0-4664 GCA_049802535.1 Bryobacteraceae bacterium
AGCTTGCACTTCTATCTATAGTCAGGGTATAAATAGGTAGAAGTGAAAGCTATAGCAAAGCCCTCGCCGAAATCCGATCTTCCCCAAGGAACCCTGGACCTCCTGATCTTAAAGATTGTCGCCATTCAGCCGGTGCATGGCTATGCCATCGCACAGCGCTTGCAGCAAATCTCCCGCGACACTGTTCAGGTACCGGGAGGTTCCCTTTACCCCGCCTTGCATCGATTGGAGAGTCGCGGGTTGCTGAAGTCCGATTGGAGGGAAGCGGACAGCGGGCGTGACGCCAAGTTCTACAGATTGACACACAAAGGGCGAGTTCATCTGGAGACACAGGCCGCGAGCTGGCGACGGCTGGCCGAAGCGGTGGGTCTGATTCTGAGCCTGGCAGAGGAGGGTGCGTGATGACCTGGTGGTCACGCCTGTGGCGACGCAACGAATTGGAGCAAGATCTCGGCCGGGAACTCCAGTTTCACATCGAAGAAAGGCTCTCGTCGCTCAGAAGAACTGGGTTGAGTGAGGACGAGGCGCGCCGGCGAGTACGTCAGGAATTCGGGGGGATTGAACAGGTTAAAGAAGACTGCCGCGACGCGAGGAGGATGAATGTGCTGGACGATCTCGGCCGCGATCTGCGGTACACGCTTCGTATGTTACGAAAGAGCCCGGTGTTTACCGCGGTGGCCATTCTTTCCCTGGCGCTGGGTATTGGAGCGAACACCGCGATCTTCAGCCTCATTGACGCGCTGCTGCTACGGCCTCTGCCGGTGCCAAATCCAGATCGATTGATGAGCATATCAATGGATGCCGGAAATGGGCGGCCAGAGGAGGCGTATTTCACCTATGCAATGTTCGACGAGATCGCGAAGCAACGGGGAATATTCTCCGGTGTCTTTACCTGGGCCGGCCACCAATTTCAAATGCGTTCGGGTTCTGAAATGATCCACGTCGACGGTGCTCTGGCAAGTGGTGAGTATTTTTCGACGTTGGGCGTACCCGCTGCCATTGGGCGGACGTTGACATCAGCCGATGATCAGCCGGGAGGTGGAAAGTATGGTCCGGTTGCAGTCATTAGCGATGCATTTTGGTCTCGGCAGTTCCGGCGCAATCCGTCAGCGATCGGGTCGGGCCTCATATTAGACCAGGTGCATTTCACCATCGTCGGTGTCATGCCAGCGGACTTTTTTGGCGCGGAAGTTGGCACGAAACCGAACATTTGGGTTCCACTGTGGATGACAACACGGGTTAACCAGGACCATTGCATCAGCAGTAGAAGCTGCTGGTGGCTGATCGTGATGGCGCGGCGCCAACCAGGCGTTTCGCAAATACAAGCGCAGACCACCTTAAAGGCCATGTCACCGCGAATCCTACGCGATACGGTCCCGACTGATTGGGCAGGCACGCTCCAGAAAGAATTCTTGCGACGGCGGCTCGTCGCGATTCCCGGCGCTAGTGGCTGGACGACATTGCGGAGGGAATTTAGCAATCCACTGGCAATTCTGATGACTTTAGTCGGTCTGGTATTGGTCATCGCGTGCACGAATTTAGCGAATTTGTTACTTGCGCGCGCTTCGGCTCGCCACCGGGAAATTGCGGTGCGGCTGGCGATGGGGGCCAGCCGTATGCGCGTGATTCGCCAGTTGCTGACAGAAAGCCTGCTCCTTTGCGCAATCGGAGCAGCAACGGGTTTGGTCTTGGCGCAATGGTCGACGCGCCTGCTCGTCGCATTTTTGGATTCGAGGGGGCCGGGTTTCGGGGCTCCCGGGTTCGGCCAGAGCGCCTCGTTTGATCTTCATCCCGATTGGCGCGTGATTGTCTTCACGCTTTTGGCGGCGATTACATCAGGCCTTTTGTTCGGCTTAATGCCGGCCCTGCGTGCCACTCGGATCGGAATCAGCGCATCCCTAAAAGAACGTGCACACAACGTGCGCAGCGGTGAGGGGCCGCGCATCGGAATCGGCCGCTGGTTTTTGGGCTTGCAGGCCGCTTTTTCGGTTCTGCTGGTCGCAGGCGCCGGGCTGTTCGCCGGAAGCCTGTTTCATTTGCTGACGCTGAATCCGGGCTTTGATCCAAAGAACGTTACAGTGATCGGGATCGATACGGACAAGCAGCCCGAAAAAGGTGTGCCACTGATCGGGCTCTATAGCCGGCTGCTGGAACGGTTGAATGCCACGCCCGGCGTGCGTGCCGCTAGCTTGTTATGGTTTACACCCCTGAGTGACTCGGGCTGGGATGATTATGTGGAAGTTCCCGGCAAACCCGATATCCCTCAGGACGAGCGCTTAGCTGACATCAATTTGGTGGGACCTCGATTTTTTGAAGTTATGGGAATGCCCCTCCTTGATGGCAGGGATTTCCGCGACGGCGACAACGGCACCTCGGAAAAGGTCAGTATCATCAACGAACTCGCCGCTCGCCGGTTGTTTCCGAATCGTGATCCTATCGGTGCACATATTGTGCTGGAGAAAACGGTGAGCCGGATCATCGGTGTTGCCGGCAACGCGAAATACATGAACTTGCGTGAGCCCGACCCGCTTACGCTTTATCTTCCCTATACACAAGCTACAGAGGGAGTCCCTTCGCTCAGTTTCGTGATCAAGAAGAACAGTAGCGCTTCTATTTATCCAGCTTTTCGGGCCGCCCTGCGAGAAGTCGCTCCGGACGTCCCCGTCGGCGTCGTCAAAACGATGCAGCAGCAACTGGACGATTCGTTAGGGCGGGAACGGCTGATGGCGTCGCTCTCATTGTTCTTCGGCCTGTTGGCGTTATTGCTGACTTCGATCGGCTTGTACGGAATCCTCGGCTATACGGTTGCGCGACGAACGGGTGAGATCGGCGTCCGCATGGCGTTAGGCGCCCGCCGGCATGATGTCGTCTTACTCGTTCTGCGCGAGACGATGAGCGTCGTTGCCATGGGAGTCGCAGCGGGCGTTGTCGCTGTGATTGCAATGTCGAGATTAGTCGCGAATTTTCTATACGGAATTAAGCCGAACGATCCAGGGAATCTCGTCTTAGCTGTTCTCCTGCTGATTGGGGTTGCCATGCTCGCTGCGTACCTGCCCGCCGTCCGCGCTAGCCGGCTTGATCCCATGCTCGCGCTGCGCGAAGAGTAAATGCAGCGGCAACTTGCGGGATTATCGGATCTCGATCAACGCCAGCGTCCGTGGGTTCAACGCGATCGGATCTGCCAGGGGGCGCGTTTCCGGCGCCGGGAATCGCGAAGCGTCAATCAGTTTTCGAATTTGAGACGCCGTAGGCGAGGCGGGACCGCCCATTTCAGCAAAGGCATTTTGGGAAGAAGCGCGATCGGGAGCAACCCATTGGATCGTGTAATTTTTCCCTTGAGCGCCACTCACATTCAGGCGAAATGTCTTGGGCGCGCCACTCTCGTTAGGCTCGGCATAGTTCCAAACGGCAATTTCCAGTGCCCCTTCGGCGGTCTTTGTCACCAACGCATCTTTGAGGTCGTTGTTCAACCGGCGATCGCCCAACCTGTGTAGCAGCTCGAAAGCACGAAATGCGGCCTTCGGAATTTCCCGCTCCGCAATCAGCCCGTACCCTCCGTAAAACGGCGTCTTCACCACGCCTTGTTCTTCGAAGACGTCCGAGAAACACCAATAGGACATCATCTCGGTTAGTCCGTCGGATTCGCGGATGTTATTCGCGAGCCACGGGCCCATGAAGGCGCTGTCAGTCACCTCGGTCTGATTCATATACGTGGCGTTGTACTCCGACCAGATGATGGGCGTCGAAGGCGCAGATGAAGCCTTAACTTGGTCATATACTTTTTTGGCAGCGAGGGCAACCATGTCCCTGCGAGGGATGGTCATTTGCTTCCCGAAAACGTCCATTGAGGTGTCGTTCCCATAAACGTGGGTCGATACAAAATCGAATGGGACGTGATTTTGGAAGCAGTGCGCAATGAAGTCCGGGATCCAAGCGGCTTGTGCGGTCGCCGGCCCCCCAATTCGCAGGCGAATATCTACTTTCTTCACCGCGCGAGCCGTAACGTCGTAGAACGCGAAGTAAGTGGATTGCTTAGGCTCACCATCCCAGAAATCGATATTAGGTTCGTTCCAAACCTCGAAATACCAAGACTCCACTTCAGGGCGTCCGTAGCGGTCAATGAGATGGCTGGTAAATGCTTCTACCAGCGCTCCCCATTTAGCCGGATCCTTCGGCGGCGAAGGAAATGGCTTATACCAGAACGCGTGAGGCGTCAAATTGGCGGCCAATTCTTTTGGCATAAAGCTCAATTCGACGAACGGCTTCACTCCATTGGCGAGTAGCCAATCATACGATTGATCGACGTAAGAGAAGTTATAGATAGGATTGCCGTGCGCATCCTCCGAGTAAACTCCCATTTCGTGGTCGAGGACCGCATGAAAACGGATATATTCGAAGCCGGTGATTTGCTTGACGCTCCGCAGATCGTCGCGGTAGTCGGCTCGCAAACTGAGAACGGCGCGGCCTGAACCAAACATGCGCTCCCAGAAGTGCGGGAAGGGCCGGCCAGCCGCATTGGCATCCACAGTGATGGTTTCGTTATCGGGAGGGGCCGACTGAGCGTTGACGTCAAGAGCAACCAAGGCCAGCAGGGCGGCGATTCCGTAGGTTTTGAGAAACCCGCGCAATATCCGCCTGCGAGCCGCGTGAGGCGTAGGCGAACG
>JBARMQ010000094.1:0-7476 GCA_049802535.1 Bryobacteraceae bacterium
CCGCCGGACACCGTCCAACACAGAAGCGTTCAAGCACGCATCAATGACCTAAATCAGCAGGTCACTGTGGCGCCGGCGCACCCGCAGAAACAAGGCTGGAAAAAAGGCGCCGCCGGCCTTGGGCCCATAGCGCTCGCGCTGTGGAAGTTTAAAGCGCTGCTCCTCGGGCTCACAAAGATCGGCACTCTGTTGACCATGTTGCTCTCATTAGGGGTCTATTGGAAGCTCTGGGGATTTCCATTTGCACTGGGCTTAGTTCTCTCCATCTACATCCATGAAATGGGGCACGTCCTCGCCCTCCGCCGATACGGAATCCCTGCTGGTGCGCCGATGTTTATTCCGGGTTTCGGCGCATTAATTCTTCTTCGCGGCCGGTCGCTCGACCCTGTGCAGGATTCGCGTGTCGGATTGGCGGGCCCCATCTACGGCTTCGGAGCGGCCGTTATCTGCCTTGCCGTCGCCTTACTCACGGGCTCGCATATGTGGGGCGCCATCGCCTATTTCGGGGCGATCATGAACCTGTTTAACCTCATCCCCATCTGGCAACTCGACGGCTCGCGCGGCTACCACTCCTTGACCCATCCGCAGCGAATTACCATTCTTGCGGTGACAGTCATTCTTTGGTTCACCACCTCAATACAAATGTTCCTGCTGATCGCTTTGGGCGCCGGCTATCGATTGTTCACCAAAGACGCTGCTAAACGGCCCGATCAGACCGGATTCTTTCAATACATCGCCCTCTTATTAGCCTTAGCCGCTGTTGCCCTCTTCAGCAATGCCTACCGCGTCGGACAGTATTAGCCCCGGATGCGAAACTAGTAGAAAATGACAGGAAATGAGATTCGAGCGAAGTTTTTAGACTACTTCGCCGATCGCGGACACAAGATCGTCCGAAGCTCGTCCTTGGTGCCGGCCAACGACCCAACTTTGCTCTTTGCCAACGCGGGCATGAATCAGTTCAAAGAGACCTTTCTGGGCCTGGAAAAACGGGATTATGCGCGCGCAACCTCGTCGCAGAAATGCGTTCGCGCGGGCGGTAAGCATAACGATCTCGAAAACGTGGGCTACACGCGGCGCCATCACACGTTCTTCGAAATGTTGGGCAACTTCTCCTTCGGGGACTATTTCAAACGCGATGCCATCGCCTTTGCCTGGGAGTTAGTCACCAGCACTCAATGGTTCGGGCTTCCGAAGGACAAATTGTATGTAACTATCTTTCGCGAGGACGACGATGCGGAGCAGCTTTGGCAGTCCGTTGCCGGCCTATCAAAGGATCGGATCTTTCGGCTCGATGAGAAGGACAATTTTTGGCAGATGGGCGAGACCGGCCCATGTGGTCCGTGCTCGGAGCTCCACTATGACTTAGGTCCGGAAGGCGCCGAAATGGGCCGGGAACAGGAACAGTTTCCGCTTGACGGCGGCGGACGCTTTGTCGAAATCTGGAACCTCGTGTTCATGCAATACGACCGGGCTCTCGATGGCAAGATGACGCCTTTGCCGCGCCCTTCTATCGACACGGGAATGGGACTTGAGCGTGTTGCGGCCGTGCTGCAGGGCAAGATCACAAACTACGAGACAGACCTGTTGCGACCGATCATTGACCGCGCGGCTGATCTCTTGCATGTCGAATATGGCAGTGATCCGAGAGTCGACACCGTGCTACGCATTAACGCCGACCATGCTCGCGCTGCCACGTTTCTCATACACGACGGCGTGCTGCCGTCTAATGAAGGCCGCGGATATGTGCTGCGCAAAATCATGCGCCGCGCTATGCGCAATGGCCGCCTCGCAGGCTCAAACGATCGCTATTTGCACAAACTGACGGGCTTTGTAGCGGACTTGATGAAGCCGGGCTATCCCGAGCTTCAGGAAAGCGTGGAACGTGTCGACCGGGTCGTGGAAGATGAAGAGCAGCGCTACGCGACCACCTTCCAATTAGCCGAACGGTTCTTTCAAGATGAAGCGAAGTCTGCCGCCGGCGGTGTTCTGCCCGGGGAAGCGGCCTTCAAGTTATACGACCGCTATGGCCTGGCGCTCGATGAGCAGGAAGAAATGGCTCGCGAATTCGGTCTGGCCATCGATCGCGCCGGCTTCGACACGGAGATGGAGAAGCAGCGGACCCAGGCGCGCGCCAGTTGGCGTGGTGTCGACCGCGCGCACGTGCCAGACGTCTATAAGAGCCTTCCACCCGTCGAATTTATCGGCCGCGAGACACTCGAGGCGCCGGTAGAAGTCTCCCATCTCATCGCGGACAATCAAAGCCGCGATTTGGTTGCGGAAGGCGTTGCCGAAATCGCTTTCCCGCAAACGCCCTTCTATGCGGAATCGGGGGGGCAGGTTGGTGACACAGGTCTGCTGCTGGATCCTGAAACCCGAGAACGCGTCGCGATTGTCGAAGGCGCGTACCGTCCCATTGCGAATGCGGCCAGCCACCGTATTCATGTCCTGCGGCCCATACACGTGGGCGACCGGCTTCTCGCGATTGTCGATCGCCCGTCGCGCAGTTCCACCATGCGCAATCACACCGCGACACACCTGCTGCAGGCGGCTTTGCGCCAGGTGCTGGGGACGCATGTCAAACAGGCCGGCAGCGTCGTCGAACCGGGGCGTCTGCGTTTCGATTTCACGCACTATACGGCTATGACTGGCGACGAACTGCGCGAAGTCGAGCGCATCGTCAATCAACAGATTCTGGCTAATACCGAAGTCACCACCGCGGTCATGGCTTTGGACGACGCGCTCTCGACCGGCGCCATGGCATTGTTTGGGGAGAAGTACGGCGATAAGGTTCGCGTCGTCAGCGTCCCGGGATTCAGCCGCGAACTTTGTGGAGGAACGCACGTCGGCCGCACCGGCGATATCGGATTGTTCAAGATCGCGTATGAGGGCGGCATCTCACAAGGTGTACGCCGCATTGAAGCGATTACCGGCGAAGGCGCCTTAGAGCGCTTTCAAGAGGCGAGCGCCCAAATCTCGAAGGCTGGCGAGTTACTCCGCACTAATGACGCGGGTGTGCTCGATCAAGTGGAAAAGGTTCTCGAACAGCACAAGATTCTGGAACGTCGCGTCGAGCAGCTCAAAACTCAATTAGCCCAGCAACAAGTCCAAAATCTGCAGGGCCGCAACTACAACGGCATCACCGTGCTGGCTGAGCAAGTCGTTGGCATGGACGCTGCGCAGCTACGCACGATGGCCGATACGCTGCGAAACAAACTCGGCAGCGCGGTTGTTGTGCTGGCTTCGGTGAACGATTCCAAGGTCTCGATCGTTTCGATTGTAAGCAAGGATTTGACCAAGAAGGTGCAGGCCGGCAAACTGGTGAGCGAAGTCGCCAAGGCGATCGGCGGCAAAGGCGGCGGCCGTCCCGATATGGCGGAAGGCGCGGGCAAGGACACGGCATCGCTTCCCGCCGCGCTGGCCGGCGTATACGAGCAGATGAAAACTCTGACCGAGCCCCATTCGTGAGGCGCCGGTAATGAACGGTGAAATCGATGTTGCCATTGTCGGAGCTGGACCGACCGGGTTGGCGTGTGGCATCGAACTGAAGAAGCGCGGTCTTAACCCTGTGTTGTTCGACAAGGGTTGTGTGGTTAATTCGATTTACAACTACCCCACCAATCTTGTATTCTTCACGACGCCGGAGTTGCTTGAGATCGGCGACATCCCCATGACCTCTCTGAACGAGAAGCCGGGGCGCACCGAAGCCTTGAAGTACTACCGGCGCGTGGCCGAGCACTATGGGCTCAACATTCATCAATATGAGCGGGTCTTGGGATTCGATGGCGACGACGGCAACTTCACCCTTCAGACCGAGAAGTGTTCCGGCGAGCGTTGTTGCTATCGCGCCCGCAAAGTGATCTTGGCGAGCGGCTATTACGACATCCCGAACCAACTGAACGTGCCCGGGGAGGATCTTGACAAGGTCATACATTACTACCGGGAGGCCCATCCCTATTACGACAGCGACGTGTTGATTGTGGGCGCGAAGAATTCGGCCGCCATCGCCGCGCTCGAACTTTTTTGGACCGGTGCACGGGTCACGATGGTGATTCGTGGCGCGGGCATCCACAACAACGTGAAGTATTGGATCAAGCCCAACATTGAAAACCGCATCAAGAGCGGAGAAGTGAAGGCCTACTTCCATAGCGATGTGAAGGAGATTCGGTTACACGAAGTAGTGCTCAACACTCCGGGCGGCGAGGTCACAGTGAAGAATGATTTTGTGTTCGCGATGACCGGTTATCGGCCTGACTTTGAATTTATGGCCGAGCACGGCATACACCTCGATGCCAAAACTTCAAAGCCTGTGACCAACCCGGAAACTCTCGAAAGTGAGCGGAAGGGCGTTTACTTGGCCGGCGTAATCGTGGCCGGCACGCACACCAATGAAATCTTCATTGAGAACGGCCGTTTCCACGGACGGGTGATCGCCGAAGCAATCGCGGGCAAGACTGCCGAAGGAAGTTACGCCAACTCCCACGTTGCCGCAGAGTAGTTATTCAGCGATAGCTTTCACGCGCGTTCCGTTCTTAAGATCGGCGTCGGACGGTAGCGCGACCCGGTCTCCCACCGCAAGCCCCGACAAAATTTGAACGTTATTGATGTCGAAGATTCCAGCCTTCACCGGCGTCCAAATAACTTTATCGCCTGACAGTCTATAAACGCCATCGACTCCCGAGACCTTTCGAAGAGCTTGCTTCGGCATCGCTGGAACGTCATGCACCGCAGCCGAAACAATGACGACGTTCACGGAGACGCCGGGTAGTAAATCACGGTTGGGATTATCAACAATCGTGGAGACTTCTCCGACGGTTCGCGTCCCCAACGGAACCACCTCGGTTGGCAGTTTCTCGACCCTGCCATTCCAGCTCTGGCCGGGCCGCGCGTCCCATGTAATGTGGACCGGCATGTTCAACCCGACACGTCCTAAGTCCGGTTCATCCACATACACGATAACCTTCATCTGGTCGACGTTCCCGACCAATCCAACCTCTTTGCCCGGTTCTAAGTAAGCTCCGACCTTCTCATCGAATTCGTAAAGCGTCCCGCTGATCGGCGCGGTGATGGTGCCCAAAGCGACTTGATGTTGGGCCAGCGCAAGGGCCGCATTGGCATCTTTCAGCTTCGCTTGTGCCACCGTACGATCCGCCGATGTAACCAGGGTGCGCCGTTGGTTCTGCAGCGCCGTTAGCTGAAGCTTGTCTTTCGCTAACACATCGCTCGCATCCAGCACCTGCTGTTTGGTCGCGGCCTGTTTGGGTAGCAGCCGTTGCAGTGAATCCAAATTACGTTGAGCGATGCTGATCGCTTCGGTTTGCGTCCTAATCTGGTCTTCCAGGCTGACGAGCGTGCCTTCTTTTCCACCCGCGGTCAGTGTGTGCAATTCAGCCTGCGCCTCCTGCTGCCGGGCGAGCGCAGCGCTTAAAGACGCTTCAGCAGTTGAAGTGTCAAGAGTAACCAGCGTTTGTCCCGCCTGCACGCTTTGCCCGCGCTGAACGTTCACCCCTCTCACCACGCCGGCAATCTCGGCTCGTGCCGCCGCCCAACTTGCCGGCTCCGCCTTTCCATTGGTAGACACACTACTGGAAATGGAGGTGGTGCGCACGGTGGCGAAACGGACTTGTGGCGTGGAGTCACGGCGATCAAGCGCCCACCACAGTAAAAGCAAGGCCGGGAAAATGGCCAGCAGCAATAATCGCTTCATCTAACGCAAGGACCGGACGTCCTCGCAAATCCACAATAGAGACAATGGTTGGGGACCTGATTCGATTGTGACAGATCGTCGGAAACGCGTTGCGCTGGCGCTCTCGTCCGGCGGCATGTTCGGCGCGTACCAGGCCGGTGTCTGGAAAGAATTGGAAACTGTTGTCCGGCCCGATGCCGTGCTGGGCGCCTCGATTGGATCCTTAAATGGGTGGGCGATTGCCGGTGGCGCGACCGCTGAGGAACTACGCGATTGGTGGCGCCGTGTTGGAGGAGCTCAGAAGCTCAGCCTTCGTTTCCCTAAGCGTTTGCTGGATGGCGTCGTCAATTCCGAATGGCTTCTGGCCGAGATTCAGGCCCTCTACCACGCCTATCCGAGGAAAATCGACTTTGGCGTTGTGCTCACCCAACTGCCGCTCTTGCGGCAGCGGCTCTTTGTGAACCAGGAAGTGGACTGGCGTCACCTCGCCGCCTCTTGCGCCGTGATCGGTGTTCTTCCCATGCACAAACTCGACCGGCGCATCTACGCCGACGGGGGAATTCTAGATGCCCGGCCGCTTACCGCCTTCTCGCACTTCCATCCCGATGTCGTCATCAGCGTCAATGTTCTTCCCATTCGCAGGCGTACCGCTTACGGCGCCATGGTGGAAGGTTTGCGGTGGGCCACACGATACTCGCCCGCGATCAACGCACCGATCATTGAAGTCGGGCCGCAAAGCTTTCTCGGCGGCATAAGGGATGCCGTGCGATTCGATCGGGCTAACTTCGACCTCTGGTTCGATCAGGGCAGGGAAGCAATGCGAAAACAGCTTCAAGCAGTTGAAACAATCCTGCGCTAAACTGTTTTGATATGCCGCGCTATCGCGTCCATCGGATGAAGGAATTACCGCGAGAGCAGTTCCGGTGGGCCGCCCACACCGGCGGCTTAGCAACGGTAAAGCCGAAGGACTACGAACCGGCAGAAGAAGTGCAAGCGCCCACACCCTATGCCCTGTGGAAACAATTTCAGGCCAACGGCGCGCCGCTGCGTCCCGGGGACGTTCTAGAGACCTTGGAAGATGGCGCGGTGCAAGGACAGCTTCAGATAACCAAGTACATCGGTTTCGAGGCCGCCCGATGGTACATCCCTGAGCCAAAGGCGCCGGTCCTTCAGCCTCCGGACTCTGCCGCAGATGCTGGCGCTGGCTCCTAAGCCTAGTCGTTTTAGATTAATGCGGCTATACTAAACGCTTTCGATGCTTGCTCCTTTTGAAGGCTCTCCGCTCGGGTGGTTTGCTTTGGTTTGCTATGTTCCCGGGCCGCTGGGAGCCGCCATCGACAAGCTGGCGCGCGAGCTTTCGAGCGGCGATCGGCCTGAAGCGCACATCACCGTACTCCCGCCACGGGCGTTGCTCCGCACGCTTAAAGAAATTGAGGAGTTGGTCGGAGCGCGGCTTGAACACCTAACCGCTTTTGAGATCGGTCTCGACGGAGTCAGGCGCTTTCCCGGGACCAATGTTCTTTATCTCGATCTGGCTGAAGGCGGCGAGACTATGCATTGGCTGCATGATGCGCTTGACCGGGATGAGCTGGCGTACGACGAACCATTCGAATTCCGGCCGCATCTTACACTTTCCGAGTCGCTTCCCGCAGAGGAAGTAGAAACCGTTCAGCGCCGCGCGGAAGCATTATGGAAGTCTTTCGGCATCAGCCGCTTCCGCGTAGAAGAAATTGTCCTTCTGTACATGCCGCCCGGCGAGGCGCGGCAATGGACTCGCGAACGGTCCTTTCCGC
>JBARMQ010000095.1:0-26601 GCA_049802535.1 Bryobacteraceae bacterium
GCCTCGCATTCATCTTCATTACGAAGACAACGACGTTTCTATGGCAAAGGACATGGTTCAAACGTCAGAAGAAATCATTAGCGCCGCGCGCGGCGAAGTTATTTTCAAACCGCGGGAGGTCTCGCCAGAGACGCTGGTGATCGATTACAACCATTGGGTTGGAACAATGCGCATGGGCACGGATCCGAAGACCTCGGTGTTGAATGCGGACGGACAATCGCACGACATCGCGAATCTCTTTGTCGGAGACTCATCGGTATTCTCGGCTTATCCCGAAAAGAATCCGACTCTCACCAACATTGCACTTTCGTGGCGAATGAGCGAGCGTCTGGCCTCCAAAGCCAGGAAAGGGGAACTCGCGTGAGCTTGCAACGAAGAGAGTTCTTCGCCATTCTCGGCATCTGTGCTGCGAGCGCTGAAACGATGTTCGCTCAGCACCGGCCCGGTGTTGAAGATGACGAGTCGGTCTTTGCCGCCTATCGACCAAGGGCGTTGACTCAGCCGGAATATGAATTGCTCGATCAGTTGACAGAAACACTGTTGCCTTCGGATCAAACAGGGCCGGGTGCTCACGAGGCCCACGTTACTTATTACGTAGATGTGGTGCTGTATCACTCCAACTCGACGATCCGGCAGTCTTGGAAGAATGGGTTGGCATTGGTAGAGAACCTCGCAGACGAACGTTTCGGGCAAAGTTTCGGCGCTTGCTCCGGTTCACAACGGCAAGACGTAATGGCCGCCTTCGCAAAGAATGAAATGACGCCGCAGACGGATGCAGATCGATTCTTTGTCGAGTTTAAGCGCATGACGATCGATGGCTTTTACGCCTCCCAACTCATCCAACGCGAACACCTGGGCTACCGGGGAAATATCGCTATCGCCGAGTTTCCGGGTTGTACTCATGCGGATTTTGAGCACCTGGATACGGCCTAGCTGATCGAACGAGTGTTAATGCATCACCCATCCGCCATCGACATTCAGCGTCTGGCCGGTCACTCCGTCGCTCAGTTCGGAAGCTAGAAACAAGCATGCGCGCGCAATATCAATCGGAACGATGCGGCGCTTTAGGGACTGTGTTTCCAACCAGGCTTTGATCTGTTCCTCGGAAACAAAGCGCTTCTCCGCTTCCACCTCAACGGCGCCCGGAGTGATGCAGTTCACGTGGACGTTCTGCGGACCCACTTCGCGGGCAAGCGCGCGGGTCAGGCCGATGACACCGCCTTTCGAGGCAACATAGTGGGTCAATTGTGCCATGCCCAGGTGGAACGTGACCGACGAGATGTTGACGATCTTGCCAGATTGGCGTTCGATCATATCGGGCAAAGTGGCCTGCGTCATATGGAACATGCTCTTCAAATTGATCGCTTGCATTTCGTCCCATTGCAGCTCGGTCATATCGATAAACGATTGTCTCGGGTAGACGCCTGCATTATTCACCAATATGTCAATGGGCCCGAGTTCGTGACGTGCAGCCTTGATTGCGGCATCAATGGCCGGGCGTTCCCGCAAATCAACTGCGGCGTCGAGCACCTGAGTCTTCGATCGAAGCTCCTCCGCCGTCCGTCGATTGCCATCACCGTCCCGGTCCAGAAGTAGGAGTCGTGCACCATGGTCTGCAAACAACCGTGCAACAGCTTCACCAATTCCGTTCGCCGAGCCTGTGATGACAGCAACTTTGTTTCGAAGCAGCATACAACCACAGTGTGTCGCAGCCGTCCCTCAAAAGACGCGCAGCGCCGACGCTTCAAGCGTAAAACAGGTGTGACCCTTTCCGTGATCCCAAAATTGGTTAGCAGTTGGATAACTTTGCTCCGCAGAAGTTGAAAACACGGCGCAAAGCTCGTATCGCGAATCTGCCAATGGACGATATTCATAAGCAGTCTTGGTTTCCGGATCGATGATTTGGCCGCCATTTACACCATGAGCGACAAGTGAGCTGAGCGAAGGCGGCAATTGCTTCTGACTTAAATCGCGCGCCGAACGGTCGTACCAGGCGCGCACGGCAAGCGCTATGCTTCTTAGGTTCTCAACGCGCTTGTTATCGGCTTCGATCCGGCGCTGTTGAGAAGGAGTGCCTGCCATGCCGATTCCGAGACAAAAGCTCGCCGCCACCACCAGCCCCGCTCCTATCCCGAAGGCCATATTGCGCCGTATTTCATTGCTTCGCCCGCTGTTCTTGCGGGCACGCAGAGAACCGAGATAGTAGAAAAAGATCGCAGCGCAAATCAGCATCACGACTCCAGACTTCAATAGGAAGCGTACGGTCAACTCACCCGTCAAAAAATAGTCGAGAAAGCAGATAAGATCGCTGATCATACCGGTAGCTGTCAGCAGCAGAGCAATATAGGTGAGCCATTTGCGTACGCCGGATTGTAGGCGATCGCTGTCTGACTGAATTTCCAAAACGATGGTGCGCACTACCAGCAAAAAGATCGGGAATGCAACTGCGATGCAGGCCATCTGCCAAGTGACCGTGACCCTCAGATTGTAGATGGCTGTGGAGACTGGGTCGGGGAATCGATAGTCGATAAATCGAAACAGGATCGACCCCATAGCACTCGCCCAGGTGGCCAACATGGAAAACGACAGTAGATACAGGAAGGCGTCGCGGGAGGATTCGCTATGATCCGCGCGGCCCGGTACGCTGAGCCCAGTTTGACGCTCCCAATACGTGGCAAGCGCCGAGAAGATGTCGTCCTTGGCACATCCCTGGTGCAAGAGCAAGTGCGTTAGGAATTCGTCCGACGCCCCTTTCTGCTTAGCGGCTTCAATGAAGTTAAAAAGTGTAGCGGAGTTCTCTTGCATGTCTTATCTCCTGACGCCATCGATAGAGGCATCTGGCTGACCGTTTCGCCTCGCCTTTATAATCAACTTGTTAGCGGGATAAGCAAGGGCACGCGATGGCAGCTTCCAGACAGTTTTGGCCCGGCGACATACATTGCCTGTACAGAAGGTTGCCACTCTGAAGCCCTTTCCTGAATCGGATTGGTTGTATTGTCCGGCGCAGTGGTGCTTTACTATTCGCAGGCTGGGACGTCTTATTCGCAAAATCGAACAGTACGGGTGACATTCTTTGCCCTAAATTCGTACAACTACAATATGTGGCCCAAATCTGAAAAGGCCCTCCGGTTGCGCTTATAGTTGAACGACCATGCGAGGTTTAACGTTCACAAATTAAGGAAACGAGAGTTGAGATGAGAAAGGTATTAGTTGTGGACGACCGGTCTGATGTTCGCGAGGCCCTTCGTCTTCTACTGAAAGGAGCCGGTTACTCGACCGAAACCGCCGAGTCGCCCAATGCCGCATTGGCGGCGGCCGCCGGCGCCGAGCACGACCTCATCGTCGTCGACATGAATTACACGTCGGACACTACGTCTGGGGACGAAGGACTAAGGCTAGTACAAGCTTTGAAGGGGCAGCGCCGTCACGTGCCGATTATCGCGATGACGGCTTGGAGCAATGTCGAGTTGGCGGTTGAGGCTATGCATCGCGGCGCAGTCGACTTCATTCCAAAGCCGTGGGAGAATGGCCACTTTCTATCCGTAATCGAGAAGCATCTGCGCGCGAAGCCCGATCCGCATGCGCCGCTTGACGCTGAATTAACCATCGCACGCAACGTGCAGCGAAGGCTCCTGCCTCCGCCACAGTTTTCAGCGCGCAACATCGAGTGCGAATGTGCTTCGCTGCCTGCCGGCGAAATCAGCGGCGACTTATACGATTTTTTTGAGATCGATTCTCATTCTGTTGGTCTCGTGCTCGGCGATATTTCGGGAAAAGGCATCGGCGCCGCTCTGTTGGTGGCCCATTTGCAAGCCACCATTCGCAGCCTTCAACAACTCTCAGATTATCCAGCGAAATTGATCGACCGCGTCAATCGATTATTTTCCGATTCCACGCGCCCCGAACATTATGCAACGCTCTTCTACGCTGTTTACGATTCCCGCACAGGCGAGCTGCGTTATGTCAATTGCGGTCACCCTCCGCCTGTCATCTTGCGGAAAGACAACACAATCGAACCGTTAGAGGCGACCTCAACTGTGCTCGGCCTGTTCAGAGACCTGCCGTGCGAAGAGAAAGCGGTACACCTGGGGTCCGGTGACCGCATCATCCTGTTTTCGGACGGCTTTTCAGAAGCTCGTATGGATGAAGAAGCCGACGACTGGGCGCTGACGACCATTCGCAATTTGGCTCCCTATCATGCCAAAGGTCTGGCCGGAGTTCTGGCGAGCAAGTGCGTTTCCGACAATAGAATGCAGGCGGACGACATCACCGTTATGGATGTCCGCGTTCTTTGATCTTGCAATTATGCCCGAGCCGCAGCCGAGACGCGCGTTCGCGGGTACGCTCCCTTGTCGGTCGGCGGTGTTAGTCCCGACATAAGAAACAGCAAATCGATCGTCATGTTGCTATCCGCGTCTCCGTCGCTGTTTGTCAGCACAAAGGCGCCCGCATTGGAAGGTTGTCCAACTGGCGTCTGCAGAAAAGCGATATAGCTGTTGAATCCCCGTAGACTGCCGTCTTTCCAGACAAAAGAGATCGCCTGACCGCTGTCATTTGAGAGGGTGTGTAAGAACCAGCCGACGCCGAGTTGCTCTCCATTCTCTGTAACCGTGGTCGCCGGAGAGTGCAGCGTGTTCAGCAAAGGCGTAAGATCTGGATTCTGCAGAATGCCCATATTGAATTGCAGCCAAGTCATCAGATCGGTCGAATTGCTAACCCATCCGCCCGCACCGTTATACGCCGGCAGCACGATCCATCCTGGTCCCGATACGAAGCGGCTCTCGTTCCAATTGCTAAACGCGGTTTCGGAGCTGAATCCACGAGGAAAGGCGCCCGTGAAATTTTCAAACAACACGGTGCTCGACATGCCCAATGGAGCAAGGATGTATTGATTGACTAACGCCTCATAGCTATCGGCGCCGGTGATCGCCTTTCCAACCGCCATCGCCAGCAATGCAAATCCTAAATTCGAATAGGTGTAACTGTTGCCTGGACTATTCACCTCTGAAAAGAAAAGCGGATTCGAACCCAAGAAATCAAATAATTGCTGATCGGTATAAGGCCCGGTTGTCAATGAACCGGGAAGGTCCGTTACCGTTATATTGTCCGCCGGAAGGCCGCTCGTGTAATTAGCCAAATTAAGAAGTGGGATGTCGGTCAGCCTTCCTATCTCGTCCGGAGAGAAGTAATTTCCCAACATGGCGGTCGCCTCTATGAAACCACCTTGAACAAAGTATTCATAAAGCGTTGTGGTAAATGTTTTCGAGATCGAAGCAAGCTCGAAAGGAGTGCTCACGTCGAGTGTCAACGAATTCCCGCCGGAATCGACGATGTTGCCTTCGAAGAAAAACTGACTGCCAAAACCAGGACTAGTAATTCCTACCGAGGCGCCGATCGGCACAAACGGCGCGCGAACATATTGACTCATGAGTGCCGCGATTTGCGAGCTGGTCGGTTGAACTGCGACCGCATCGCTGATAGCTCGTCTCGGCCTTGTCATCCATTCGTGGGCAGCTATCGGCGACGCTAAGGACGCTTGAAGAAACGCCCTCCTATGCATCCTCATGACGGTATTCTACAGAACAAATTTCCTTTTTCAATAGTAGAAATTATCGCCTTGAGAAACGCATTTGTAATGAATTAAGCAAAAATGAATTCGTCTTCTGGAGTGCACTCTTCACAATTCGAACAGCTCAGCGAATGAAGGGAATATACGCCGAAACGCGTGACCGATACGCCTGGAACGACGATCCAAAGCGTTCGCTCAGCAACCGGTCCTCCGCGCGAACACGAATCTCATTCCCGGCCAGGAAAAAGATCACGCCTGCCGTAAACAAGGGCCACCAGCTCCAAGCCGCCCCGGTCGCCAAAAGCATGCACAACATAGAAGTGTAGATAGGATGCCGAACGAACGCATACGGGCCCGTCTGGATCAGCTCGTGATCTTCACTCAACGCCGCTTCATAGCGCCACTGTTTCCCAAGATGACGCGTCGCCGCCCAAACTAATAGCACCGAGGGAGGAAACAAGATCATAGAAATCAGCAATGAGACTGTCGACTTCTCGAAACCCACAGGCCGTATGTACATCCACGTCAGGGCAAAGGCCACTACCTCCAGACCTATCCCCCACCGCGACGCCGGGGCGCTGGTAACTTTTTTCTGTCCTGCCGCCAATTTGCGTGGCTTCCAAAATGCCAGTCCCCAAAAGAACCAGCTGACAGAAAGTTCCACGATCGCGATGATCTGCAGCATGCGCCGACATTATACCTGCGCTTTGGAGTCAGCCGTAACACGGCTGGCGACCGTCCTGCCTCACGCGGTTGCTAGAATTCGGGCTATGCCAGGACGCACCACTTTCGCAGTCCTTGAAGAGACTGCTCAACGCCAGCGTGATGCGATCGCTCTGCACCAGCCTACCGGGTTGAAGCAAGGTCAGCGCTACCAGACTTACACGTGGAATGATTGGTTGCGTATCGCCAAAGAAACCGCTCTCGGTCTCCGTGCGCTGGGCCTCAAAAAGAGCGACATCGTCTGCATTCTGTCTGAGACGCGGGCCGAATTCTATCTCGCAGATCTCGGCATCATGGCCGCTGGGGGCGTGGCTGCGGCGCTTTACACCGCTTATCCTATGCCCGAGATGGCGCGCAATCTCCACGCGGCATCGCCCGAGTTTCTAATGGTCGAAAACCCGAAGACACTCGCCGCCTTAGCGACCGCCGTCAAAGACGAAGGCCAAACCATTCCGCCGCACGTGATTCTGCTGACGGGCGAAGCCGAAGGAGCCATCACCTTTGCAGAACTCCAGAGATTGGGTCACGACATAGACCAAAAGGATCCCGCGGCTTTCGATCGACTCCGCGCTGAGGTCTATCCCGAAGATCCAGCCATCCTCTATCTGACGTCCGGCGCGACTGGCCAACCCAAAATGGGCATCACCACTCATGCCGCCGTGGTTGCCAATATTGACATGGGGCCGACGGTGCTCCCCATCAGTCCTGAAGATTCAACTGTGGTCTTTCTACCGTCCGCCCACATCGCCCAGCGTATTGTTCTTGAGCTTGTGCCGATGCGAATGGGTACACCGGTCTGGTTTTCGGAAAGCCTGGCCCGCCTTCCCGGCGAACTCAAATCGATTAAGCCCACCGTTTTCCTCGCGCCTCCGCGCGTTTGGGAGCGTATGTATGCGACCATTTGCACTGAAATTCGCAAAAAGTCAGGGATCTCGCGAAGAATTTTCTACACCGCGCTGGGCTTAGGCATAGAGGCAGCCCGTCTCAAACAGATCGGCAAACCGGTACCCGGCTGGATGGCTCGAGCGCTCAAAATCGCTGACAAATTGGTATTTTCAAAGGTTCGTGAGCGCCTCGGCGGCCGTATGCGCATCGCCGCTTGTGGGGCCGCACCGCTGGGGAAGGATTTGGGCGAGTTCTTCGCAGCGATTAACCTGCCATTAGTTGAAGGTTTTGGCCTCACCGAGGCTGGCGTTCTCAGCTTTAACCCTCTCGACCGTCCCAAACCGGGCAGCGTCGGCAAGCTTCTGCCAGGTGTTGAGGCGCGCCTCTCCGCCGATGGGGAGCTACAAGTCCGAACTCCTTGCATGTTTCAGGGCTACTGTCACGACGAAGCCGCCACCAAGTCGGTTTTGAGCGACGACGGTTGGTTTTCGACCGGTGACATCGCGGAAGTGGATGCGGAGGGCTATTGGTACATCACAGGCCGCAAAAAGGAGCTGATTGTCTCCTCCAACGGCAAGAAGATTTATCCGGCCCGCATCGAAAACTTGTTCAAAATGGAACCGATCGTAAATCAAGTGCTGTTGATCGGAGACAAGCAGCCCTATGTCACCGCGATCCTAACCGTTAATGTGGTGCAAGCCGAAGCGTTAAAAGGGATGGATGATTATCGCGGGCGCACCCCAGCCGAAATTGTTCAAGCGCCGCCGGTTGCATCAGCCGTTGAAGGCGCAGTCGCCCGCGTAAACAAGCAACTTGCTGATTTTGAACGAATTCGCCGTTTTCGCGTTCTGGAGCGCGAATTCTCTATCGAAAACGGAGAGCTCACGCCGACGATGAAGATACGCCGTGGCCGAGTTCTCGAAAATCATCGGGAACTGGTGTCTGCACTCTACTTGGGCAAGGAAGAAAGCAGTTAGAGCCTTTATAATGAGCGGCTACGCAGCCGTCCGGAACCCATGGTCATCTTTGCTCGAGGCCATTTGGTCCATTTCTTCTGTGAGCCGCTTCACTCCGGCGTGTGCTTCGCTCAGTCCTACAAAGGCAAAAATAAGCGTCGCCAAGATTGCTAAAAGAATGCCTGCAACAAACATTGTTCCCTCCACCGCAAATGACGTACAGTGTCTTTTCGGAAGGAGTCACTCCCGCCTTGAGCCTAAATTCGCCCCGGCGAGGTATTCAGATCATATCCTAAGAAGAACTTCGCTGTCCGGACTACTTGCCTTCCAAAACTCCAACTTGATATTGGGCCGAATTTGGTATCCGCTAATCAGAGATAAGATTTCCTGAAAATCCTCTCCCATTTTGTGATGAACAGTTCTATTTCCAAACCCTTTCGGCTTTTTCCGATCCTCCGTGAGCGCGTTTGGGGCCGGACCTCGCTGACACCCTACTCCCTAGACATCCTCCACGGTCATCCGATAGGAGAGATGTGGTTTAGCTGTGAAGAGAATGAAACCTCGCTCGGCCAACAATTGGGTGTTCTGTTACGGAATTGTCCTGAAATACTCGGGAAGGCCGCGCTCACCACTTACCCTGGAGTTTGTCCGCTTCTCGTAAAACTGCTCTTCACCAGCAGCCGCCTGTCTGTTCAAGTCCACCCGGAGGACAGCTACGCGGCCGAGCATCATCGGAGCCTGGGGAAGACGGAAGCCTGGTATATTTTGGCTTCCGACCCGCCTGGAGAGGTCGCGGTGGGCTTTCGCGAATCACTTACTCCTGAGCGGCTTCGCGAGTCAGCAACCTCGGGTGAGATCGAGCAGTTGCTCGACTGGCGTAAGGTGGTCGCCGGAGACATCGTGTTCGTGCCCGCCGGAACAGTTCACGCCATTGGCGCTGGCTTAACGATCTGTGAGATTCAGGAGAACTCGGACATCACGTATCGGCTCTATGATTACGGCCGCCCCCGCGAACTGCACCTGGACCACGGCTGCCGGGTCGCTCGTTTAGGACCGCACCAGCACAAGCCTGTCATCGACCCGCTCGCTCCTTGGCGCGACCATCTGGTCTCCTGCCCGCATTTCCAAATCGAGCGCCTACGGCTCGACCGGCCGATCCGTATTGCCGAAAATTTGCCGCATTACCTGCTGCTTGTCTGCACCGGTGGTTTTGGCACTCTTGCCGGCCAGCCGTGCACGTTAGGTCAAACGTGGATGATTCCTGCTGGCGGCGATGCGTGTATTCTCGACGCGCCGGGTTCTGAGTGGATCCTTACCTATACCGCCGATTTCCCGAGCCGCGGCATCACGGCATCCTAAACGTTCGAGTCCCGCTCAGTTTTGCGTCACTGCTGAACGCTCCTCATTGTGATGGCGCACGTCGATGCCCTTCACGAGAAACAAAACGTCTTCCGCGATATTCGTCGAATGATCGGCAATGCGTTCCAAATTCCGCACAACGGTTAATAGGTTCAGCGCTTGTGGAATATGCTCTGGATTCTTTTCCATGAAGCTGATTAGCTCGTGATAACTGGCCGTTCGCATGTTGTCCACGGCGTCGTCGGACGCGAGTACACTGCGTGCCAGTTCCGGATCTCGCGTTACGAATGCATCTAACGCCTTCCGCACCATCGACTGCGCCAGCCCCGCAATGTGCGGGATATCGATCAGCGGCCGTATGACCGGTTCGCGGATCAACGCTATCGCGCTCTGCGCAATGCTGACGGAAAGGTCGCCCATCCGCTCCAGATCGTTGTTGATCTTGATCGCCGCCGTGACCAGACGAAGGTCCTGTGCGAGTGGATGCTGCAGCGCAAGCAGGCTGATAGCCATGTCGTCCACTTCAATCTCGAGTTGATTGATGCGGGCTTCATTCTTCATTACCTGCAGCGCGAGTTCTTCGTTCTTTTCCACCACGCCTTGAACGCTGCGGTACACCGCGCTCTCGACTAAGGCGCTCATCTCCAGCAGTTTCGCTTTTAGTTTGTCCAGGTCCTGTTCAAAGTGACGCACGATTTCCTTTTGTTGCTCAATAATAAGCCGGGCTCGCGCCGCAATCAGCCGAACCGGCCTGTAACGTAATCTTCTGTCTCCTTCTTGCTCGGATTCTGGAAGATCTTTCGCGTCACATCGTACTCAATTAACTTCCCCAAAAAGAAAAATCCGGTGTAATCGGCGACTCTCGCCGCCTGCTGCATGTTGTGAGTCACAATGACAATCGTTGTGATGTCTTTGATCTGAAACAACAACTCTTCTATCTTTAAAGTGGCAATCGGGTCAAGCGCCGAACATGGCTCGTCGAGCAGCAATACTTCCGGCTCGACCGCCAATGCACGGGCAATACAAAGGCGCTGTTGCTGGCCGCCTGACAGCGCACTTGCGGGCTTGTTCAGTTTGTCCTTAACTTCGCTCCATAAAGCCGCCCGCTGCAGACTTCCTTCTACCGCTTCATCGACCACCGACTTCTTGGTGATGCCGTTTACTCTCAGACCGTAAGCGATGTTGTCGTAGATCGATTTTGGGAAGGGATTCGATTTCTGAAAGACCATCCCAACTCTTCGCCGTACGCCCGTGACGTCCATCTCGAGCAAATTGGATCCTTCCAGCAGCAGTTCGCCCTCGACGCGGGTGTTCCTGATGATTTCGTTCATCCGGTTCATTGTTCGGAGATACGTACTCTTTCCACATCCCGAGGGCCCAATGAACGCGGTCACCTTGTTCGTCACGATACCCATGCTGATGTCGTACAGCGCTTGAAAATTGCCGTAAAAAAAATTGAGGTTCTTAGTGACCAGCTTGTACGACGGCGCGGTCTGCATAATCTCCTGTTCCGCAGGCTTTGCTAAAACCGTTTCGTTGAGGACGCGTGTAGGTTGAGGGCTCGCCACGATACGTTATCTCCGTGCGGACGATGCCGGTCCGCGTGCAATTATCATTCTAGCCGTCACATTGATGCCTAGCACCAGTGCAAGTAACACAAATCCCGCCGCCCACGCCTGCGAGTGAAGACTGTCGTCCGGTGCAATTGCATAGTTATAGATCATTACGGGAAGCGATGCGCTCGGGTGCATCCATCCGCTACTCCAGAACATATTTCCTAGCGCGGTGAACAGCAGCGGGGCCGTTTCTCCGGCCACGCGTGCCAGGTTCAGCATCATTCCCGACGTCAGCCCGGAAATAGCCGCTGGTACGACCACTGTAAAAATCGCTTGCGATTTCGTCGCGCCCAGAGCCATCGCGCCTTCCCGCATCGAGTTAGGAATGGCGCGGAGAAATTCCTCCGTCGTCCGGACTGCAATGGGGATCATCATGATTCCGAGCGCCACTCCGCCCGCTAATGTCGAGTATTGATGCATGGGCTTGACCACCAGCGCATATGCCACAATGCCAATCACAATGGACGGCACGCCATTCAATAGATCCACCGTATAGCGAAGAAGAAACGCAAACGTTTTCCCGCTGAACTCAGCCAGAAACACTCCCGACAAAAAGCCAATCGGTACGCCGATCAGGGTGGCGAGCAGCAGAATCTTGCCGCTGCCGACGATCGCATTGGCCATGCCTCCGCCCGTTTCGCCAATCGGCTTCGGAAGCTTTGTGAAAAAATTCCAGTTCAATGATGTCGCGCCATTCCACAGCAGATAGCCAAGGATAAAAAACAGCACCAGTACGACCGCGAGCGCGCACAATCCGGAGAACGTCAGCATGACGTTATTCATAATCTTCCGGGAGCGCGAGATTCGCATCGCCAAGCGATCACGCCCCCCTTTGTGCCGTCAACAGAATCAATATCCGCGCAATCGCATTGATCACAATCGTCAGGCCAAAGAGCACCAGACCTAGGAAGATCAATGACGAAATATACAAATCGCCGTTGGCTTCCGAAAATTCGTTCGCGATGACGGAGGCAATCGAATAACCGGGAGAGAACAGCGAGGCCGAAATCGTCGGTGTATTTCCGATAACCATGGTGACGGCCATCGTCTCGCCCAGCGCTCGTGCCAAGGCCAGGAATATCGATCCTAAAATGCCGGTGCTGGCGTTCGGCAGCACCACCTGCCAGGTCGTCTCCCACTTGGTCGCGCCGACCGCGAGCGATGCCTCGCGTTGTTCCATTGGAACTGCAAGCAAAACTTCGCGCGATACCGACACGATGAACGGCACCACCATGATGGTCAGAATCAGACCCGCGGCCAGAAAGCTGAACCCATAAAAAGTGCCCGAAAAGAATGGCAGGTGCGTCAGAGCGAGCGGTGGTGCAACATATTTCCGGACGATCGGCACAAGGATGAAGATGCCGAGCAATCCGTAAATCACGCTCGGCACCGCTGCCAGCAGTTCGATCAAAAATGTCAGCAGGTTCGAAACCCCGGGGGGAGCCATTTCCGCTAGAAAAATCGAGGCGCCCACGCCCAAGGGAATCGCCAGCAACAAAGCGAACATCGAAGTAACCACCGTTCCGTAAAGAAAGGGCAGCGCGCCAAACACGCCACTGTTCGGGTCCCATGTCCTGCCGGTCAGAAAACTGAAGCCGAATTTATGAATTGTGGGTTGGGAGTTGTACCACAACTCTCCCACCAACAAAACCACGATCAGAATAATGAGAACAGAGCAGCCCAGCGTGACGAGATACGAAATTTCGTCGCCTCCCCTAAGACGCTCCATGAAGCTGGTCCCAAGGGTTTCCGTTCGCCGCCGGATTGTCGTTGCTTGTGTGGCCATCAGGCTACTGGATTTGATTTACTTAATCTTACCGAGTGCGTTCTCTTCTTTTGCCACAACCGTCGGCGGCAGCTTCGCGTAGTCCAACGACGGTACCTCGTCTTGCCCTTTTGTGATTGCCCAATGGAGGAAGCCAATCATTGCTTTTGCTTTGCCGCTGTCGGAGAAATGCGAGGGAATCAGCAACCATGTGAATGTCGAAATCGGGTAAGCCGTCTTGTTCGATGAATTGGTAATTGACACACGGAAGTCTGCAGGCAGGGACACGCCGTCCGCCGCCGCCGAGATGGACTTCAGATCAGGCAGGACGAAAGCACCCGAGGCATTCTTGACCAGTGCATAGGGCAGCTTGTTCTGCACAGCGTAAATCAGCTCAACATAGCCGATCCCCCCAGTCTGCTGCTTTACAATGCCCGTCACCCCTGGATTGCCCTTCCCGCCTAAACCCACCGGCCAGTTTACAGCTGCGTTCTTCCCCACCTTCGATTTCCACTCGGGACTTACCTTCGAAAGAAAGTCTGTAAAGCAGTAGGTCGTCCCGCTCGAGTCGGCGCGGTGCGCAACCACGATCGGCGTATCCGGAAACGTAACACCAGGGTTAACCTTGGTCAGTTCCGAATCGTTCCATTTCGTAATTTTACCCAGAAAAATCCCGGCGATGGCCTCGGGAGTCATTTTGATGTTGGTAGTGACTCCCGGAACGTTGTACGTCAGAACCGCAGCCCCTAAGACGGTGGGGAACTCCAAAATCGTGTAGTGATATTTGTCTTGGTAGGCTTTCAATTGCTCATCCGACATGGGCCCGTCGCTGGCACCAAAATCGACTGATCCGTCCGTCACATTCCTGATTCCGCCGCCGGATCCGATGGCTTGATAGTTGATCTGAACGCCCGGCGCAACCCGTTGATAATCGGAAAACCATCTCTGATAAATGGGCGCTGGGAACGTTGCTCCGGCACCGGTAATCGATTGTGCCGCCAGCGAATTCGCCCCCAATAGTGAGGCGATCGCCATACTTCCAATTAATCGTTTCATCGTCGTCCCCAGTATCACCACGCCGTCATAAACTCCGTGTGACATCGGTGTTACAACTACGTGAATCGCTACACTCGGGTACCGTCTGCCGGCTTCGCGGTCAAACGCTGGTGCAAACTCTGAAATTGTCCGATCGTAAGCTGCTCCGCCCGCAGACCAGCCTCCGGCAAACCGTCCATCGCAGCGCCATAATAGGGGCGGAGATTGTTTCGTAAGGTTTTTCTTTTCATGCGGAAACACCGGCTTACGAAGGTTAGCAAATCGAGCAGGTTTTCATGCTGTTGCGGCTTCCGTACCAGCCTGACCGCGCCCGAATCGACCTTCGGCGGTGGCAAAAATGCTTCCGGAGAGACCCGAGCTACCAACTCGACGTCACATACCAGTTGAGTCGATACAGTCAAATACCCGTACTCCCTGGCGCCCGGTTTCGCCAACAGGCGCTCGGCAACCTCCCACTGCATCAGGAAAACAGCCACTAAAAACTGTTGGCCCAGGGCTAGGAAACGTTCCAATATCGCCGATGAGATGTAGTACGGTAAGTTGCCTGTTATGATCGCGCCGCCCCATTGGGAAAGATCGGTGGTCAATGCATCGCCTTGGTGGATGGTCAATTTCGGCTCATCGCCTAGTTTACGGCCCAGGTAATCTACTAAATTCCGATCCAGTTCGATTACATGAACCTCGTCCGCCAGCCGCAGCAAGTGCCGTGTCAGCGCGCCTTTGCCGGGACCGATCTCGATGATCCGCGCCGCATGCTCACCACAGGCGGCCTTGGCAAGCCGGTCCAAGACCGAATCCCGAATCAGAAAATGCTGCCCCAGCTTTCGCGGCAAGCCTCCAGTCTATGGCACACCCGGTAAGTACTTGATAAGGCATGCGACATCCTGCTGAGATCGTCTTTCGTCTGCGTCAAGAAATCTATAACATCGCGCTTCGGATTTGGGCCCCACGGTTTCGCAAGACTCCAGACGCACCGCTAGCCGGACTACCGGATCCCGAAACTGTCACAGCGCGCCTTCGGGGAACAGAATTCGCCGCTACCGTCGAGCGGCTGGCCGACGAAATTCTTGCCCATCGTTTCCCGATCTTTGGCGGAGTGATCGAGACCGGCCCTGTTATCGATTGGCGTCGCGATTACCCCAACCACATCTCAAGCCCCCTCCGGTATTTCCGGCTGGTGCCGTACCTCGATGTCACGCGTGTTGGCGATCACAAGAACGTCTGGGAGTTGAACCGGCACCAACATCTGGTTTTGCTGGCGCAAGCCTTTCGCCTCACACGCCGGGAGCGGTATTTGCGGGAAATTGAAGCGCAACTGGAGAGTTGGTGGGAACAAAATCCGTTCCAGCAAGGCATTAACTGGACCAGCGCGCTCGAAGTTGCCTTTCGCGCTCATTCCTGGATCTGGGTGCACCACTTGGCGGGGGCGTCCTTAAAGCTAGGAACGCGGCTCTTTGAAAGTCTCTATCAGCATGGGCTACACCTTGAAAACAACTTGTCGTTCTATTTCTCGCCCAACACTCACTTGCTCGGCGAGGCGGTAGTTCTACACGCGCTCGGTACTCTGTTTCCTGCCTTCCCGCGCAGCAGGCGATGGGTC
The DNA here is from genome assembly GCA_049802535.1 of Bryobacteraceae bacterium. Taxonomy (GTDB): domain Bacteria; phylum Acidobacteriota; class Terriglobia; order Bryobacterales; family Bryobacteraceae; genus Bog-105. The sequence goes on from JBARMQ010000095.1 coordinate 15,530, forward strand.
GATCTCGGCGGCCGCGTCGTAAAGGAGCAAATGCGCCGGCAGGTCCGCGACGACGGCAGCCATTTTGAACAATCCACCTACTATCAGGTCTACGCCCTCGACATGTTCCTATACCATGCCATGCTGGAGCCGCCGCCGGAAGCCTATCGCCGGAAGCTCGCGGCGATGGGCGATTTTCTCGAAGCGATGCTGGGACCCGACCGCAGCCTGCCCTTTCTCGGCGACGATGACGGCGGCCGCTGGTTTCACCCCTATGGGACCCGGGATCGTTTTGGCCGCGCGACACTGGCAACGTGTTCCACCCTTCTCAGTCCCAAAGAATGGCGGTTCGATACAGCCGATCTCCACGAGCAGGCCGCCTGGTGGCTGGGCAGAACCTCCGGAATTGGGCATGGCCAAACGGAATCGCACATTTTCCGGGATTGTGGACTAGCCGTTTGGCAATCGGACAGCCACCAGGTCATCATTGATGCCGGCGGCTTTGGTCCCGGCCGCGCCGGGCACAGCCATTCCGACGCCCTGAGCCTGACGGTCACCGCAAATGGCCACGTCATTCTATCGGATTCTGGCACATACACGTACGTCGGCGATCCCATGTTGCGAGATAAATTCCGCGGATCTGCCGCGCACAGCGCCATTCGCATTGATGGCCACGACCAAGCGACGTCCGCAGGGCCTTTTTGGTGGGCTGACGCAGGCAAGGTCGAGGTTCGCCTCATTTCAGAGGCCTGTGTCGATGCCCAGTGCAGCTACTCCGGATTCGTTCACCGCCGGATTGTTCGGTTCGAAGCGCCCGGCGCCATATTGGTGCTTGACGAGATCATCGGGCCGCCCGGCGTTTTCACCGTCGAGCAATTCTGGCAGGTGGCCTCCGCCGAAGCACGCAGTCATCTGCATCTTGCCCCGGACGCCATCCCTTGCGAAGCATGGCGATCGACCGTGCTGGGCGAGAGAGTGTCCATTCCCGGCGTGGTTGTTCGCAGGCGCGCGGCGCTGCCGCTTCGAATCGCCGCCGCCATCGATCTGACCGGCGAATCGCCCATTTCCATCCGCGAACTCCCAGAAGGTGCAGCTTTTTCTTGGTCCAGCGGCTCGGCCGAGGTGGTGTTGAGATAAGGGATGTTGAGATAATTAGGCACGAACCGTGCACCAGACTATTGAGATGCTATGTGCGGAATAGCCGGTTTTGTCCTGCGTGATGGCCCCGCCGATGCCCGGCTCGTCCGTACGATGTGCGATCAGATTCGTCATCGCGGGCCGGACGATGAGGGCATCTACACCGCAGGCGGTTGCGGGCTCGGCATGCGCCGGCTCAGCATCATCGATCTCGCCGGCGGCCACCAACCGATTTCGAATGAGGATGGAACTAGCTGGATCGTCTTCAATGGCGAGATCTATAATTACCAGCCGCTGCGTAACGATCTAACGGCGCAAGGGCATCGCTTCTCAACCAACAGCGACACCGAAACCATCGTTCACTTGCATGAGCAGCATGGTTTGGATGCTATCCCGAAGCTGCGCGGCATGTTCGCTTACGCGCTCTGGGACGTCCGTGCCAAGCGTCTTACCCTGGTTCGCGATCGCTTCGGCAAGAAGCCGCTGTATTACGCGATCTTGCCGCAAGGACTCTTTTTCGGCAGCGAATTGAAGTGTCTGCAGGCTGCGGGCGTTCCGTTAGAACTCGACCGCGACGCCTTGCGGCTTTACTTCCAGTTCTCGTACATCCCTGATCCCGCGAGCCCCTATCGAGCCATCCGCAAGCTTTCCCCGGGTGGTTGGTTGACCTACGACGCCAACGGCAACGTTCAGCAGGGGCGCTATTGGAAATTGCCGGAGCCGGCGACGCAAGCCGAACCGGGCATGACTCGCGAGTCGGCAGCTGAGCGAATCCGCGAGCTCTTCGACGAATCCGTTCGCCTCCGCATGGTCGCCGACGTGCCGCTCGGAGCGTTTCTCAGCGGCGGCATCGATTCCACCTCCGTGGTCGCGTCCATGGCACGACAGAGTCCCGATCGCGTAAAAACCTTCTCCATCGGCTTTGAAGAGAGCGCTTTCAACGAACTTCCCGCCGCCGCCTTGGCCGCCCGCCAATTCAACACCGAACATCATGAGATCCTGGTTCGCCCCGACTCGGTGGACCTCGTTTCAAAGCTGGTTCGGTATTTCGACGAGCCATTCGGCGACAACTCGTCCATTCCCACCTACATCGTCTCGGAATTCGCGGCTCAGCACGTCAAGGTAGTGCTCACCGGCGATGGCGGCGATGAACTTTTCGCCGGCTATGAAAGCTTCTTCGCGGTAGACCGGTTGCGCCAGTTCGACCGCATCCCCGGCTTCATCCGCCGAATGCTGTCCGGTGTAGCTTCGCTTTGGCCGTACTCGGCTTACGGCAAAAACTATCTCCGGATGATCAGCCGCCCCAATCCGCTGGCACGCTACTTTGAGCTGAATTATGCCCACTATTTCCTACGGAAACTGATGCTGCAGCCGGATTGGATGCTGCCCGCCGATTCGGCTTATATTCTGACTACCTTTGCGGACTGTTTGCCAAAAGGTAACCTCGACATCGTCGACCAGACGGTCTACTACGAAGCAACTGCGAAGCTGACAGGCGACATGCTGGTCAAAGTGGATCGCATGTCGATGGCGAATTCACTTGAAGTGCGATGCCCGCTGCTCGATCATGAGCTGGCGGAATTCGCATTCTCCATTCCGAGGCAATGGAAGATGCGCAACGGCAAAGGAAAGCAAATCTTCCTCGACGCCGTGGGCGGTAGGCTGCCGCCAGAACTGTTACGGCTCCCTAAGAAAGGCTTCGGCGTGCCGCTGGCCCACTGGTTCCGCGGGTCGCTCCATAGCTTCTTATGGGATCACCTTGCAGGCAAAACGTTCCTCGACCGCGGGATCGTTTCACCGCCGTTCGTGAAGCACCTTTTAGAGGAACACGACAGCGGACGCCGGGATAATTCCGACTGGCTCTGGATGCTATTGATGCTGGAACTCTGGCTGCGGGAATTCGAACAGGGTCGATCCTCAGCCTCACTTGCGGCCGAGGACGTCCCGGTAAAGGTCTAACACCGCCGCCAGATTCTGATCGTCTTTTTGCTGCTTGGCTTTGGCGGGAGCGGGCTCCCTCAGTTCAGCCAGTATGGCGTCTACCAGGGACTCTGTGTCGCCGGGTGGGATCAGCCGTACCCCATCCGGCCTCATGCCGTTGTCAGTCGCAATAACTGCCGTGCCCAGAAATAAGGCCTCCCGCACAGAGATGGCATCGCCATCATAGAGTGTTGTTCTCAGCAGCATGCGGCATTCGGCGATCGCCCGCATCGTAACCGCGTGGGGCACGTCCCCGCAGAGCAAAATATGCTCCGCATATGTAGTTGCCTGAATCGCTGCGCGGATTTGCGCCTCTATGCTCCCCGACCCGGCAATCACCAAACCGGCATTAGGATAAACCTTGCGCACCGGGCCAAGCGCATCAATTTGGCGCGGTAAATCGTACTCCGGCTCCAGCCCGCACACTCCCAACAGCACCGGATCGTGCGCCGCAAAAAAGGAAGCCAAAGGCTCAGTCAGTGAATCCGCGACCGCCGACGTCGCCACGGCATTCGGAGGAATCAACCGCACCCGCGAGCGTTCAACGCCTAAGTTCAGGAAGAATCCGACCAGTTCATCGTTAACTGTGATCACGCCATCGAATCGTCGAAACATCAATGCACGTAAAGATCCCGGTCGCGTCGCCTTGCCCTCGTCCAAAGTCGGGTAACCGCCGGAGTGAAACGTCAACACCGACTTTGCCCAAGGAATTCCACTCGCCACCAGCCCCAAGAGCACCACTCGCAAGGGCGCCAAACCACCAATATGCAAATGGACCAAGTCATAGCGCTTGCGAACGAGATCCCAAATCAAGTCGAATGCGCCGTTTGGATAGTAGACGTCGTCTTCTTCTACTTTGCGATGCCGCGTGATATTAATCGCCGCGCAGTGAATCCCGAGGGAACGTAGGTATTGACGAATGGCTACAAGATTTGTCTGGACCCCTCCGTTAGGCGGCGGATAGGGTCCCAGCTGAACGACTCTCATGGACTGATGCGAGAACTTGCGACCCGTTCCGCCACTTCGTCAACTAGAGGGCAAGATCTCTGCACTCAGTTTAGCGCCGCGTGGGAGACTGTAACTGACGGTTATGGAAGTTGAGCAAATTGAGCAGCAAGTAGAAGCCATTTCGGCGCCAAGCCCGGCCGTCAAAGAGACCCGGCGCGTAAAAGTCATACGCCCGGCTTCGCTGTCCCCGGCTGTTTTGTGGGACAGCTTAGTCGAACTTCACCGCTCGCGGGATCTATTACTCACCCTCACCCTTCATCGAATCCGTGTCCGGTACAAGCAATCGGCGTTGGGATGGGGTTGGGCGCTGCTTCAACCAATCTCGCTCATGCTAGTCTATACCGTCATTTTTAGTGTTGTAGGGCATATGAAGAGCGACGGACTGCCATATACGATTTTCGTTTTTGGCGGCCTTCTTCCTTGGATCCTGTTTCAGACGGCTATTTCTACGTCCTCCACCGGCTTGGTTGCTCACACCCAACTGATCACTAAGGTCTATTTTCCGCGAGAGATTCTGCCGCTCACCTATGTGTTGGCGGCGTTATTTGATTTTCTTGTCGCCTGCACCGTGCTGGCAGTCATGATGGCCATCTATCGCATTGCCCCAACTCGGGAAATTTTGTATGTCATTCCCATTCTGATTGTCGAGCTGTTCTTCTCCACCGGCTTAGCTCTGTTTCTTTCCGCCGCCCAGGTGCGTCTCCGCGACATCGGCATCGCCATGCCGCTCATCATGCAATTAATGATGTTCGGAACGCCTGTGGTTTATCCCTTGGCGCAGGTGCCGCTACGCTTTCGTGTGTATTTCTTGTGGAACCCTATGTGCGGTGTCGTAGAAAACTTCCGCCGCGTCGTGGTCCTGGGTTGGGGGGTCAATTTGCCCCTCCTGGTGCTTTCCGCAGTCCTCTCGATCGTCACGCTGGTGCTTGGATACATTTTCTTCAAGTACAAAGAAGCCACCATGGCGGACGTGATTTAGCCATGGCCGATCTCGTCGTCGAGGCGCTCTCAAAGCGCTATCGTATTCAAAGCAACGAAGACGCCGCCGGGGGAGACGTTACCAAACCAGCGGGCCGCCTCAAGATCCGAACGAAGGATTTCTGGGCCCTCAAAAACGTTAGTTTTGAAGTTGCTCGTGGAGAATCGCTCGGCATCATCGGTCATAACGGCGCCGGCAAGAGTACAATTCTCAAAATTCTCTCGAATATCACTACGCCTACCGCCGGCAAGATCACCATCTCTGGCAGAATCGCCGCTTTGCTCGAGGTCGGTTCCGGCTTTCATCCCGAACTGACCGGCCGCGAGAATATCTTCCTCAGTGGGTCGATTTTGGGCATGCGCCGAGCAGAGATCACCAGCCGTTTCGATAGCATCGTGGCCTTCGCTGAGTTAGATCGCTTTATCGAAATTCCCGTCAAGCGCTATTCGTCCGGCATGTTCGTCCGCTTGGGCTTTTCCATCGCCGCTCATCTAAATCCGGACATTTTGTTGCTCGACGAAGTGCTCGCCGTCGGCGACCGTTCCTTTCAGCAAAAGTGCAAGCAGCGCATTGCGGAATTGCACCGCCAGGGAATGACTATGATCTTTATCTCTCACGACCTCGGCGCGGTGCGCGACATCTGCAGCCGCGCTTTGCTGCTGGATCGCGGCCAAGTTGAGGCTGACGGCGAACCCGACGAGATCATTCGCAAATACGCCGAGCTCACTACCTCGCACGAGAACTTCGAAGGAAGCGCGCAAATTCGCGGCGAGCATCGGCGGGCTGAGTTGACGGGCGTCCGGTTCTTTAATGAGGACGGAGAACGCATCGAGAATTCCATCACCGGCCAGCCATTCCGATGCCGTGTGGACTACTTGGTCCGGCAACCGGTGCCGGGAGGCGCGGTCGCCGTCTATTTCTGCCGCGCCAACGGCGAAATTGCCACCCAGTTCAGCACCGCCTCCGATGGCGAAACTTTCGACATGAACGTGGGGCCTGGAGCGGTCGAATTCTTTTGTCCCCAGATGGGCCTGAAGCCAGAAGCCTTCCGGATCGATATCAGCGTTGAGCAACCGGAGAGCAAAGAGACCTTTGAATGGCAGCGCGGATGCTTCACTCTTCTGGTAGAGAGCGGAAACGAGTTACGTGGGGAGTTCCATATGGCCCACACCTGGCGCCACGTTACCTAAATTCTAAAGATTGAGCTCTACGGCTTCCGTACAAATACGAATTCGTTACAGCCTAAGCTGTTGGTCGTTGTGAGATTTGTAAGTTCGAAGCCATGATCGCGATAAAACTCAAAAATCGCCTCCGGCCTGGCGACTTCGAAGGGATATCCGCCCACCCAATCGACTAAGTCCGGCCACAACGACATCCCCCGCGGCGTGTCCACCTTGCCATAGCCAATGAGGGTCTGAAACGGACGCAGACGCAGAAAATCTTTGATCAGGCTGCGGCCATACAAATGAAGAAACGAACCCAGCAGCAGCGGACGCCGCAGCAGCTTCGATTCGTTATACTTGCGCTTCACCCAAGTCCATCGCCGACTGATGGCGTCCTGATCGTTGTAAATCGCGATGAACAGACGGCCGCCCGGCGCAACCAGATCGGCCGCATTGGCGAGTGCGCCCCACATTTGACCGGTGTGGTGCAGAACTCCCCAGGAGTACACGACGTCAAATCGGCCTAATTTGGCCAGATACTCACGATCCAAAATAGATCCCCGTTCAACCTGCCAATTGGGGTCGTCTGGAAAATAGCGACGCTTTAGCTCCGCCGTGCAACCAACCGACTGAGGATCGTAATCGAAGGAGAAAACTGTAGCGCCGAACCGCCGGGCAGCCAAGCTGAACAAGCCGCTACCGGAACCAACATCCAGAAAACGAAGGCCTTCTAAGGACGGTCGGCCTAGCATCCGAGTGAGCGATTTTTCGGCGTCAGCAATCCTCTCCTCGCTCAGGAGGCCAAGGAAGCGGCTCCAGTTTTCTCCGAATTCGAAGCGCTGGCCAGAGGCCACCTCTGCCGCGTGATCGGCGACGGGCAACACGCTCAGTATAGCTGAGCCCGCGCCCGCAGCATCCGAACATGCTGTTATCGTCGAATTACACGCGCTCGATGCTCGCTCGGCAGCCTCACCCAATCTCGCCCCACTTTCCCTTGCCATATGTGACGTTGCTATCTCTAACCTTATTCGGCGCTGCCGCTTCGGCGCACAACGCTCCCGTTAATTCTCATCGTCAAACGGCTCGGCACCTTGTAGCCGTCGGCGATCTACCAGAACTCGGCGTCTCTCGCATTATTTTTTGTAGTCTTACTGAAGGATGGGCTCTATCTGGCGACTCCCTGTGGTCCACATCTGACAATGGCAGATCTTGGCGGAGGCTGACTTTGCCAGATACACCGAGAGGTCGTCCGTTCTCCAATTCTTCGATCGCGAAACCTGTCGCCGAGGTTGGATTTTGGCCGGAAACAACATTCTGAACAGCGATGACGGCGGCCGGTCATGGTCTCCGCAAGGTCGCCTGCCTTTCGACAATCCTTTGAAATGGACGTTGGGTTATCTATCCCTCGAAGGATGGAGGGCCGGCACTGGCGTTTGCGAGCGCGCACCGGGGAACTCTGGGAAGGTTCGCGTGGCCTGACCGATTCTGGGAGGATCTTTTTTGAATCCGCGTCCGCCGGCTGGATTCTTGGGCGGGATTGTCAAATTCACGAAACCTTGGATGCAGGTGAATCCTGGCACGTGGTCCCCGCTAATGACCTTATCTTGGGCCTCTATTGCCGCTCATTTGCTGAAGCCGGTTTCCGCTGCTGGGCATCGGGAGGCAATCATCTCTGGCAATTGTCACCCGCCTCCGCCCGGCCGGGAATGCACTGACAGAACCGCGACCATGAACGGAGCGGTACTTTGTAACTATGCCCGTCACCGGCGAGCGTCCGCCCGTTGGCAATAACTACGTCCTCGTCGTCTTCGATAGTTGCCGATACGATTCGTTCATCGCGGCGAAGCCCAAAATCATGGCGCGCTTAGGCCATGTCGAGAAGCGTTGGTCATACGCCTCCTGGACCGCACCGTCTCATTTCAATCTCCTTATGGGCCTGATGCCGCATACCAGTCCCAAGCACGTCTTCGCTTCCGATTTCTACAAACGCGATTTCCTGAAGTTCAACGAGCGCCTTGGCCAGCAGCAGATTGAATTCAAATCCCTGGTTCCGCGCCTCTACTTCCCCGCCTTTCTGAAGGATTCTCTCGGGTACGCGACGCATGCACGAGTCTCGCTCCCGGTGCTCAATCCAAAAACTCCGCTCAACGTCGGCTTCGACAGCTTTCGTCTCATGGACAAGCACAACGACATGCGCGCCATGATTCGCGAAATGCATTTCTCACCGGAACGCCCATCGTTCTGGCTGCTCAATGTGGGCGAAACGCATTACCCGTATGCGCTGCCCGATGAGCCCGAAAACGAATGGCCGCGCATCCATGGGGTGCACGGCGTATTTGCGCACCTGGACGACGCCACCCCCGGTGGCAAACTCAGCCCAAAGCGCCCCATGTTCAACCAGAAGAAACTAGACATGCTTCGCCGCCGTCAAGTCGATGCAGTGACTTATTTGGATCGCGTGGTCGAAGAGTTGTTCGACCACGTGCCGCCCAATACCTACATCACCATCACCTCCGATCACGGCGAGCTGTTCGGTGAAGAGGGCTACTTCGGCCACGGACCGATCCAGCATCGAAAGGTCCTTGAAGTTCCGTTCCTTGAAGGCAAGCTGCGGTGAAACGCCATTTCCGCACCTATACGGTGATCGCCGCATTCCTCCTTCAGGCAATTGCCGCTCACCACGCCCATCACGGCTCCCCGCAATGGGCTTATATCGGCCCCGGCGCAGGATTCGCTCTTCTGGGTTCGTTCTTGTCGCTCATCGCGGGCCTTTTTCTCAGCGCCCTCTCGCTCCTCCTCTGGCCCGCGCGCGTCGTTCGCCGGGTGCTCGCCCAACGCAAAGGTTTCCGCAATGCACGGGTAAAGAAAATCATCTTCATCGGTCTGGACGGTCTCGATCCTCGCTTGACGGAACGCTTTATCTCTGAAGGCAAAATGCCCAACCTGGCGCAGCTTGCTTCAGCGGGATCGTATCGCCGCCTCCGCACCACCTTCCCATCGCTATCTCCAGTGGCCTGGTCCACCTTTGCCACCGGCGTCAATCCCGCTAAACACAACATTTTCGATTTCCTCGATCGCAATCTGCGTTCCTATGTTCCACAACTGTCGTCGGCGCGTATCGCCAAGCCGCAGCGTGTTTGGAAGATCGGCCGCTTCCGCATCCCGCTCTCATCGCCGACGCTCGAACTGCGGCGTAAGAGCGAACCTTTTTGGACGACCCTAGGCCGCCACGGCATCGCCAGCACCATCTTGCGTGTACCCATCACATTTCCCCCCGAAAAGTTTGATGGCCAACTGCTCTCTGCCATGGCAACGCCTGATATGAAGGGCACGCAAGGCAGTTTCTCGCAATTCACCACGCGCGTGAACGCCGCCGTCTATGAGAGCGGCGATCGTTTTCCTCTCACTCGTTGCGACGTCGGCTTACAAGGTGAAATTGCAGGTCCCGAAGACACCTTCGTCGAAGGCTCGCCGGCGTTGCGCATCCCGTTTCACCTCGTCATCAGCCCCAGCGGCGCCGTGGAGCTGGGCATTCAACATCATCGCTGCCCGCTCATACTGGGCGAATACACCGAGTGGTTGCGTATTATCTTCCGCACGGCGATCGGCACAACCGCTTCCGGGATCGTGCGTTTTCTGCTGACCGAATCGGGCGGCGAAACAAGCCTCTACATGTCGCCGATTAATATCGATCCAGCCGATCCCGCGCTGCCCATTAGCCACCCGCCGTATTACGCCAAGTATCTGGCCAATCTGTTGGGCCCATTTGCGACCGCTGGTATGGCCGAAGACACGTGGGCGTTGAACGAAGGCGTTATTGGCGAAGATGCATTTTTGCGTCAGGCTTACGACATCTTCCAGGAACGCGAGGCCATGTTCCTCGACGCCCTCACTCACACGCGGCGCGGCGTGGTGGCTTGTGTCTTCGATACCAGCGATCGGGTCCAGCATATGTTTTTTCGTCATCTGAACCAGAATGATGGCCACAGCGGCGTGATCGAAGAAATGTACGCCCGCATGGATAGCCTGATCGGTAAGGCGCTGCCGTTCGCCAATTCCAGCGCGGCGCTATTCGTGTTATCGGATCATGGCTTCTGTGCATTCCGCCGCGGCGTAAACCTCAATTCGTGGCTGCGTGACCACGGTTATCTTCATCTCAAGGAAGACGCCCGGACCTCAGCGCGCTTCTTCGAACGCGTCGATTGGAGCCGCACGCGCGCCTATTCACTCGGGCTAAGCGGGCTCTATCTGAACCTGCGCGGCCGCGAATCTATGGGCATCGTCGACCCATCCGACGCTGAGGAGATCAAACGATCTATCGCATCCGAACTCACCGCGCTGATCGATGAAGACGGCGCATCGCCGATCCGCACCGTCTATCAAACCTCCAAGATTTACCGCGGTCCGTATCTTGACGCCGCGCCCGATTTAATCGTTGGCTATCACGATGGTTATCGCGTTAGTTGGGACAGCGCGGTTGGCACTGTCTCGGAAGATGTCATCGAAGACAACGACAAAGCCTGGAGCGGCGACCATTGCGTCGATCCCGTTCTGGTGCCGGGCGTCTTGTTCTCCAATCAGAAGATCGAAGAGCCCGACCCCGGAATCGAAGACTTAGCCCCCACGGCCATGAGTCTGTTTGGCCTGAAGCCATCCGCGTGGATGGAGGGCAAGGCGCTCCTTTGAAGTTTTTGAGTTCCTTCTCCCTGTTGTCGATCACGCTCGCTGGTCTCACGTTCTCGAGTTGCGGCCACCGCACCACCAAGAAGGTCATCGTACTTGGCATTGATGGCATGGACCCCGGCTTTCTCGAACGCCATTGGAAC
>JBARMQ010000096.1:0-3908 GCA_049802535.1 Bryobacteraceae bacterium
GCTTCTGCGGATGCCCGTAGGGCAGCGACCGCAACAGCACCGCATTGACGACGCTGAAGACCGATACCGTCGCGCCAATGCCCAGCGCGATGACCAGAAGCGCGATCGCCGTAAAGCTCGGCGCCGCTTTCAGGACGCGAACTCCAAATACAACGTCAGAGACCAGCGTGTGCCAATGTTCTCTTGGCGCACTCGTCGCAACATCGGCCAACGCTTCTAGCCATAACAACACGCCGCGCTCCGATCGAAGCCGGTCGGTGAACAAGCGCTCCATTTCAGCGCCGTATTCATGCCGGAACTCCGCCGGGTAACAGTAGAGCAGCGCACGAAACAACTTGGCTTGACTCTGCAAATTATCCATGCGCGGCCAATCCATGGGCTTTCGCCTGTTCTAATAACTCGGCCAGCCGGTTCACCTCGGCTTGCGCGGCTTTCCGGCCCGCGGGAGTCAAATGATAGTAGCGTCGCCTTTCGTCGTCTTCTTTTTTCGGCCGCTGACTCTCGCGTAATTCGACGATCAGGCCGTCTTCGAGCAATCGCTTAATTGATCCATACAACGTCCCGGCACTCAGGCGCAATTTGCCGTGCGTTCGCTCGGCAATGTCCTGCATAATGCCGTAACCGTGCTGATCCCGGCCGGCCAACGCCATCAAGATGTGAAAAGCCTGCGCGCTTAGCGTCTCCATGCCGGAATTATATCGCGCCTCTATATACCGAGTCGCGATATAGCTCGGCGGTTAGCTGTCTTTCGCTTCTGAATCTTTCGTCTCGGGCATTCTCGTCCCGTACAGAATTCCGCCGCTGAGTGCCACGATGGCGAGCCCGTAGAAGCTTGCATTAAAACTCACCGCCTTGGCGATCCATCCGAACAGCGAATTGCTGAGCACGCCTCCCAGCCCCATTGCTGATTGCACCGCGCCTTGCAGAAAATTGAAACGCCCCGTCCCCTTTGCCAGATCCGCCGTCACCAAAGTGAGCAGCACTCCATAAATTCCCATGGCTACTCCGTCCAAAGCTTGCAGGCCGATCAAATAGTATGGGTCGTGGCTAAATACGGTAGCGGCGTTGCGAAGCGCCAGCACTCCAAAACCAATCAAGAATAATGGCTTGCGGCCCCACTTTTGGGCCAACTTCCCGCAGAGGATCGCCACCAGCACCATAGCGGTCTCCGCCACCACAACCATGAGTGCCACTTGCCAAGCCGCATTCTTGGAGTTCGAATTCCCCTTGCCCGATTTCGATAGAATCTCGCTGACCAATGGCAGCGTCGCCGCATTGGCGAAATAATATAGCACCACGCAAGCGGTAAACACCAAGATTCTTTTATTGCCCACTAAATCGCGCCAGCCGCTGCGCTCTTTTGGTTTCTTGTCCCCTTCGTTTCCCCCATCGTCACCGCCGCGAGCCGCTTCGTAATTCACATGCGCTTCGTTGATAAAGAGGACCGAAGGAATCATGCCCGCCGCGAAAATGGCTGCCTCTACAAAAATGCCTTGCAACGCCATCAGCGTACCGACCACGCCCGCGCCCAGCGCAAAAACCACATTGCCGGTGTGTGTCAGTGTTTCGTTGCGCGCCACCCGCTTTGGCACTTCCTCTTTTTTGGACATGCCCAGCGCGAATGCGGAGGTTGTCGCCGGAAAGACTGTCACCGCCAGCCCGATGATGAGCTGCACCACGATCTGGACTGCGAAACTCGGGATCAGAACAATGCCTAATGCGCCAAGGGAAACAACGGTACCGGCTATGGCCGTTAACAGTTTCTTGTGGTGCGATTCGTCTACTGCGTGCCCGGCAAAACTCTGTACAGCTATACCTGATAGCGATTGGCAGGCAATCAAAATACCGATTTGGCCGGGGTGCCAGTGGCGCACTGACGTGTAGAAGATGGCGATAAATGGACCAAGGCCGGTTTGAATGCCGGCATTGCAGAAATTTAGCGCGTCCAGTGCCCGGAGGCTTCGGCTCTTTTCTTCGGGCATAATTTCTCGTATAGAAAGCTTCAGTCAACGCAACGCAGCGGGCGGGCCACATCTTCGAGAGACTTTCGCTCTGCATCCACGCCGAGCCACAGCTCGACAAAGCCGCCGATGGCGATTACCGCGGCGCCCACGATGTAGCCCCAGAACAGAAACGATCGCGAACCCGTCCCGACGATGTATCCATACAACGCCGGTCCACCCACGCCGCCGACTAATGTGCCGCACGCATAGAAGATCGAGATCGCGACCGCGCGTATTTCTATCGGGAAGATTTCGCTCACGGTCAAATAAGCTGCGCTTGCTGCGGATGAAGCGAAAAAGAATGTCACGCTCCAACAAATGGCCTGCGTGAGCGCCGTCAGAGTACCGCTACGGAACAGAAACGCCGTGATCGCCAGCAAGACACCGGAGGCGACATATGTAGAAGTGATCATCGTCCTGCGCCCAACCGTGTCGAACAAAGGCCCCAGCAGAATCGGCCCCAACCAATTTCCCAGTGCGAGCGGAACAAGGAACAGGCCAAGCTTTTCCGCAGCGATGCCGTAGTATCGCAACAGCACCAGCCCATATGTGAACAGTACTGCGTTGTAAAAGAAAGCTTGCGTCACCATCAACGTGAAGCCCAGCGCGGAACGGCGCGGTTGGTCCCTCGCCATCGCGTTCCAAACTTCCTTAAGCGGCGTCGACTTGCGCGCTACCAGCTTGATGGTTCCTTTGGCGGGCGGCAGTTCACGCCCGTGAGAGACCTCTTTCTCGATCTCGTCGACAATTTTGTTCGCTTCCTCTTTCCGCTCATGGAACATCAGCCATCGCGGGCTTTCCGGCACGAACCGCCGCATAATGAGGACTGCGATTCCGATCACCGCGCCGATGAGAAACGCCAATCGCCACCCCAAAGTCGGAGACAGCATTCCTGAATTGAGCAGTAGCAAAGAAGCGCCGGAGCCGATCACCGCTCCTCCCCAGAACGTTGAATTGATGGTTAAGTCGATGCGGCCGCGCAGACGTGCTGGAATCAGTTCGTCAATCGCCGAATTGACAGCGGCATACTCCCCGCCTATGCCCGCGCCGGTGAGCGCGCGGAAGAACGTAAACGAAGTAAAGTTCCAAGAGAACCCCGTCGCTGCGGTCGCGCACAGGTAAAGAATGATGGTAAGACTGAACAGCTTTTTTCTGCCCCAGCGATCGGTCAGGTACCCGAAAACCAGCGCGCCCACCACTGATCCAATCAGGTAATATGTCGAGCTCAGCCCCAGGTCGGCGTCGGTCAAGCCTAGCGTGTCTTTTCGTTTGAGAATGCCGGCGAGTGAGCCAGCCAAGTTACCCTCAAGCCCGTCGAGTAGCCAGGTAATACCGAGCGCAACTACCACCATCAGGTGCCAACGACTCCAAGGGAGCCGATCCATTCGGGCTGGAATATTCGTCTCGATGCATTCGCCACCTGAAACTTTTCCTATAGAGGCCATGATGCTGATCCGGCAACCCAAAGAGAGTGAGATTCTCCCAGCCGCCGTCAGGGCACAAGCAATTTTCAGGAATCGCCGGGCAACGCACTGCGCGGAGGCTTGGCAATTGCTGGCTTGGTTAACCAAGCACCGCTTGGCTGCCCGGCGCGCTTGTCCGTAAAAACACAGGGGCGTGCTTCTGCTATCCTGCACGAAAGCAGATGCGGCGCAATTTTCTTAAACTTTTTTTATTGCTGGCAGTGGTCGTGGGAGCGCAGGCTGCTGGCCCTGAACCGCTGGTGGGAACGTGGACTCTATCGAGTCAAACAACAAATGGACAAAAGGCGGAAGGCGAGGAAATGACGCTCCGCATTTACCCCGTCGGCGATGCGCTGGAGTTTGCCTTTTCTGTGCCAATCAATGGCGTCCATATGGTTGGCATGAAGTTTACGTCGGTCCATCTGGATGGCAAGCCCGGAGA
>JBARMQ010000097.1:0-3737 GCA_049802535.1 Bryobacteraceae bacterium
GCCATAAGTTCTAGGGGAACGTTGTCGCTGGATTGGATTCATTGAACGTTCCCTGGGGGTCGGGCCGGTTCGCGAATACAGTGTAGCGCTCGACTACGCGACCGATAGAAAAATATATCGATCAACTACGAACGATGAGGCGAGCGCGAGTGGACGTATTTCCGGGCGAGGATTGGCAGCGCGAATCTCAGATCTTGATAAATATGTTGCGCCGGTAGAGCGTGTACGTAAAGAGCCAACAAACGGCCACGTAGGCGAGCGAGTATAGCAGCGAAGCGAAGGGCGCATTGGGCACTCCGTGAAGAATCGATCGATAGAGAGTTTCCTGCAGGTTGCTTCCCGCATGCGTGGGGATGCTGCTGAGTCCCGAGGCAAGCAGCTCTGAAAACACATACGCGGTGATTGCGTTGGTGCCGAAGACCAGCAGCGCGGTGGCCAGGGGCGATCGCGGGCGATCGGAAGGAGCCGCAGGAACGCGGTCGACAATCCACATAAACAGCGCCAACAGCAGCATGCTGATGCCACCGGCGAACAGGACGAAGGAGCTGGTCCAGAGCTCCTTGTTGATAGGGAACGTGAAGTTCCACAAGCCGCCTAGCAGAACCGAGGCGATGCCGGCGAGGGCGATGTTTCTGACTTTTTTTGAGAAGCTGTGGGACGTGCGCAGCCATTGTGCAGTCAGGACGCCCAGCAATGTCGTCGCGATCGAGGGAAGCGTGCTGCCGAGGCCGGTAATGTCGTGGGTTCCGTCAGATAGGTGGGAAGCGGAGAACAAGCTGCGGTCAACCCAGAACGCGAGGTTATGCAGCGGGTCCATAAATGGCACGCCGCGGGTGGGGATGCCGTAGCCGGGGACGGGCACAAAGCGCAGAAGTATCCAATAGCCGATGAGAATCGCGATGAAGAGCGCCAGCTTATCGCGCCAACCCTGGCTGATCAGATACAGGGTGGCAACGACGAAATAGCAAACGGAAATGCGCGGAAGAATTCCGAAGAAACGCATGGTGTGGAGGTTGAAGAAGGGGAAGCTGTTGACCAGAATGCCAAGCAGAAACAGGATGATGGTGCGTCGGACAATTTGTAGAAACAGCTCTTGCTTCGGTATCCCGCGCGCAAGTCTCGATGAGGTTGAAATCACGGTGGTGATTCCGATGATGAACAAGAACGTGGGGAAGACGATATCGGTTGGGGTGCAGCCGTTCCATTTGGAGTGAAGCAGCGGCCAGTAGGCAGAATTAAAATTGCCGGCGTCGTTCACCAGAATCATGAACGCGATGGTGAGGCCGCGAAGAAGATCGAGCGAGAGCAGGCGATTGGAAGCCTGCGGCAGCGCGGCCACGTGCTCGAACTGATTTGGAGGCAGATGGGTCTGGAGTTTCGAATTCAAGTTGCGCGGTCCTCATTTCTTTCGAAATGTCGCCACTTGCACTTTCTTTTGGTTGTGATTATAAGCGGTTCGGCCTGAAAGTCGGCAACCCTAATTTTTACTCATAGCGCAGGGCCTCAATTGGGTCCAGATTGGCGGCCTTCCAGGCGGGGTAAATGCCGAAGATGAGGCCGATCGCGCATGAAACGCTGAAGCCGGTGACGGCCCAGAAGGTAGAGACGTAGGCGGGAATGCTGGGCAGCAGCAGCCGGACGGCGAGAGTCAACACCCCGCCTACAATCACTCCAATGACACCGCCGACAGCGCAAAGTGATACGGCTTCAATGGTGAATTGAAGCAGAATGTTGCGCTTGGTGGCCCCTATAGCTTTTCTGACGCCGATTTCGCGGGTGCGTTCGGTGACGGAGACCAGCATGATGTTCATGACACCCACGCCGCCGACCATCAAGCCGATGCTGGCGACGCCAATCATAAAGATAAAGATGCCGCCGGTCAGCTGATTCCAGATTCGGGTGAGTGCCTCGGGACTGAAGATGGCGAAGCTGTCGTCCTGATCGAAGCGCTGCTTCCGCTGGATGCGAAGTGTCTCTTCAATCTCGTCATAGACAGTCGCTTTATTTTTCGGGTCGTCATATTTGACGCTGATCAAAAGGTCCTTATTTTCCGGATGGATCTTATGAAAGGTGCCGAGGGGAAAATAGGCCGCATTATCTTCAGGGTTTTTGCCGGAACCGAAGGGAGTTTTTCGGGCATCCATCACACCGATGACACGAAACTCATCGCCGCCAATTTCAACTTCTTTGTTGAGCGGATCGTCCCCTTGAAACAGTTGTTCGGCGGTATCGTGCCCTAGAATGACGACATCGGAGTGGGCGTCCTGTTCATATTTCGAGAAAAAGCGCCCGACGGGAATGTCCACGGTATCGACAATGGGCTCGGAAACCGTATCCCCCTCGAGAACGGTGTGCTGGACTTTGCGGTCTTTATATTTCACCGCAATATTGCCGAGGCTCAATCCGTTATCTTGATAGCGCAACTGAGGAGAGACCGCGACGACATGCGGCAACTCGGCCAGCGCGTCGGCATTCTCCTGTGTCAACTGCTTGCGAGCCAACATTTCCGCGGTGCGGCGGACATTGATGAGAGGAAAGCGAAAGACCCAGTAGACATTGGAGCCGAAGGATGCAACGAAGGTTTCGACGTCGCGATTGAGTCCGTTGATAAAGGACGACAGCGTGATGACGGTGGTTACGCCGATCACGATGCCAAGGATGGTGAGTCCGGAGCGCATTTTGTTGGCGCGCAGCGTTTCCATCGCCATACGGACGGATTCGCGGGAATCGCTGGCTCGCATAGCTGAAACCTCACAACTGCAGATGCGATCTCAGCAACGAGGCTAGCATGGTGGATCGGCATGCGCGAGATTTTTTCGGGGAGATCAATTGGGTATGGAAGGACTGATGCAAAGCCCGAATGCCCGTGATCTGGACAGAGAAGCAGGTCCCTCCGCTACGCGCGCCAAAACTGACGCGTTCCGGTCGGGATGACAACTCTTTGTTTTAACGGTGGTGTTGCGTTAGTGGGAATGGGTATGGGCGGCGGCTAGGGCTTCGTCGGTGGGCAGGCAGCCGTCTTCGACGGCGCAGCCGGCGTCGTCGCGCATTTCAAACTGGATGGTGGTGTGGTGAATGTTGAAGCTTTCGCCCAGGCAGTGATTGATGTCGGCCAGAATGCGGCGACTTTCTGACGGAGGAATGTCGGAAATGGTGACATGGCAGGCAAGCGCGTTCAGGTGCGAGCCTAGGCACCAGACATGCAGATCGTGGATGCCGCAAACGCCGGGAACAACCTGCATGGCGTCGCGAATTTCGGTAAGAGAAAGATCGTCGGGCGCGCCTTCCAGCAGGATGTTGAGCGTCTCGCGCATGATGGAAAGCGATGACCAGAAGATGAGCACGGCGATGATGAGAGAGAGCAGCGGGTCAACCCACTGAATGCCGGTCAGCGCGATGGCCAGGCCGCCAGCGATGACGGCTGCGGTGGAAAGCGTATCACCGAGCATGTGGATGAAGGCGCCGCGGATGTTGACATCGTTGCTGACCCGCGACAGCATCCAGGCGAGAATGCCGTTCATGACGACGCCGACAGCGGCGGTGGCCATCATCAAACGGGGCTCGACAATCTGCGGGTGCATGAATCGGTCAATCGCAGCGACCGCCAACCAGGCCGCAATGCCTATTAAGGCAAGCGCGTTGACAAACGCGGCCAGCACTCCGGCGCGACGGTAGCCAAAGGTTTTTTTGTCGGTGGCGGGACGGCTATGAAAATAGACGGCGACGAAGGAGAGCAA
>JBARMQ010000098.1:0-2515 GCA_049802535.1 Bryobacteraceae bacterium
TGGACGTATGACGACGTCGCCAAGGCTTACTACTTTCATCGCTTCTATGATTTTCAACCCGATCTCAATACGGCCAACCCTGAAGTGCAGGCGGAGATCCTCAAGATCATGGGATTCTGGCTGCAACTAGGCGTGTCGGGCTTCCGTATGGATGCGGTGCCGTTTGTGATTTCCTCCAAGGGGGCTAAAGTCGCCAAGCCGCAGGAGGATTACGAGATGCTGCGCACCTTCAGCCAGTTCTTAAGCTGGCGAGAAGGGGAAGCGATCATCCTGGCGGAGGCAAACGTCTTACCGGATACGGATATGTCTTACTTCGGGCGCGAAGGTGAGCGAGTCCAGATGATGTTCAACTTCGACGTGAATCAACATCTCTTTCTGGCTATGGCCACGGCCGATGGCCAACCGCTTAAAGGGGCTATTCAGTCCACAAAGCGGCGCCCGGCAACGGCGCAGTGGGGGTTGTTTTTACGTAACCATGACGAGCTCGATCTCGGCCGGCTCGAAGACAGGCAGCGTGAGGCGGTTTTTGCGGCATTCGGACCAGAGCCAGATATGCAGCTATACAATCGAGGCATTCGCCGCCGCCTGGCGCCTATGCTCGAGGGAGACCGCCGGCGCCTGGAACTCGCCTACAGCTTGATGATGACTCTGCCCGGCACGCCGGTGATTCGCTACGGTGATGAGATCGCCATGGGCGATAATCTCAAGTTGCCGGAACGCAATTGTGCGCGGACTCCCATGCAGTGGTCCACGGAACCCAACGCAGGCTTCACCAAAAGTGATAAACCGATTTTGCCCGTCATCAGCGACGGTCCTTATAGCTTCGAGCACGTGAATGTAGCGGAGCAGCGTCGCGATCCGAACTCCCTGCTTAACTGGATGGAGCGCATCATTCGCATGCGTAAGGAGGTACCCGAGATTGGTTGGGGCGATTTTAGTTTCATCTCCGCGGGCGCCAAAGAAGTCCTGGTCATGCGTTATGAGTGGCGCAATAACTCAATCGTCCTGGTTCACAACTTAAGCTCTTTGCCTCGAGAAGTGAGATTTGCGGTAAGTAACGAAGAAGGGGAAGCCTGCACATTGGTCAATCTTCTATCGGATAATCATAGCCAGCCGGAAAACGGTGACAAACATCGTGTACTCCTGGAGCCATATGGTTACCGTTGGTACCGCGTCTGCGGTCTTGACTATCTGTTGAAACGCATCCCTGCGTAGAAAACAGCGTTACGAGACAATCGGCTTACGAAAAGCTGCATCCTAGCTTTTGAAGAGGCTTAGTAATATTCAACAGGGCCTCCGTAACGAAAGTCGAGAATTCGAATGAAAAAATTTATGGCTGTTTCGCTAGTGGGCATCAGTCTTGCTTATGTGAGTGCCGCAAAAGCGGCTGATGTTTCGAAACTGGACGCGCGCGTACAAGCTGCGCACGCTGTCCTGCACGAGCTCATGGCTACACCGGACAAGGGCATCCCCCTCGATATAGCAGCTAAGGCTCACTGCGTTCTGGTCGTACCGGGTTTCAAAAAGGGAGCATTCCTGGTAGGCGCGCAGTATGGTCAGGGCGTAGCTACGTGCAGGACGAGAACAGGGTGGAGCGCGCCCGTGTTTATTCAGCTCACGGGAGCGAGCTTCGGATTTCAGGCCGGAGGGCAATCGACGGACCTGGTTCTGGTGGGTGTCAACGACCGAAGCCTGGACGATTTGCTGAAGGATAAGGTGAAGCTCGGTGGCGACATTGCGGCTGCGGCGGGCCCAGTGGGCCGCGACTCTCAAGCGTCGACCACGGAGCTTGCAAACGCTGAGTTTCTGACCTACTCGCGAAGCAGGGGTTTGTTCGCAGGCGTCGACCTTACCGGTGACGAAGTCCACCAGAACTCCACAGACACACGCGACTATTACGGGAAAGATATTCCGTATAAGACTATCTTGAGCGGCGCGGTTCCCACGCCTGCCGGAGCGCGTCACTTCGAGGCGACGGTCAATGAAATGTTCCGTAAGGGGCGTGCTGAAAGAGCATCAAAATAAGGTCCACGCCCGTAAGCAAGCAAATAAGGGTTGCCGGCAAAGGGGGAGCGAATCGCTCCCCCTTTGCTGTTTTGGTTTGGTGTCGCTCAGGATGATGACGGCTTTGTCGAAGGTCTGAAAAAGATTCTGGCTGGGTGATGGCCGGTTCTCCCTAAGAACCTAAAAACCGCATCTACCTTCCCCACCGTCGGAGTCGTCGAACCAAGAGCCGCCCATTTACTGGATTAGAATTGGAATCCTTTTCGAGAAAGCACTCGAGGCGGGTCCGGTCTGCAGCGTCATCTGGGCCAACGTCGTACAGATCAGGTTCTGCTCGCCTCCACTGATGTCGGCTGCGGCCTTCACAGGATCGTCGGTATAGTTCCACAATCCAATGATGATCCTCGCCCGGGTTTGCTGTGCGCGCAGCCTCCGGTAAATGCTGCGAGCATGTGAGATAGCGTACGGAGGCAATGCAGAGAGGCACACAACATCAGGATCCACGCTGGCG
>JBARMQ010000099.1:0-1916 GCA_049802535.1 Bryobacteraceae bacterium
CCGCTTTCCGTGCCGACGCCGCGCGGGTTCACGATGCCTGGTACGTACTTTGAGAACCTCTCCTTCTCTCCGGCTTTGCCGGAACCCATCCCTGCGCCGGGTATAACCGTGGTCCTCCCGCTTTTGACACCCATGACTCCCGGTGCCCACCTCAGCCTCTACCACATAGATCCCATCATCGGCCTCGCACCAGCCATGAATGCCTCCGGCAGTCCGGTGATCGGGACTGTTAGCGCTGACGGGGTAAGCGCGGTATTCGATAACGTCGTAACGTTCTCCACAGTCGTGGCATATCTGTCCACCGGAAGCGTGCTGGGCGACGTAAACGGAGACGGCAAGGTGAGTTGTGCTGACGTCTCAATCGTCAAAAGCAGCTTCGGTACACATACCGGTCAGGTGGGCTACAACCCAGCCGCGGACCTCAATAACGATGGAACGGTCAACATCTTGGATCTATTCATTGTCAGTCGACAGTTAGCCGCTGGTACCGTTTGCCACTAGCCCACGTAGAAAGGACAAAGGAGAGGAAACGTATGAAGACAAGAACAGTGACTTTCGTTTTTTGGCTATTAGCGGCTTCGGCGTCACTGCTGGCGGGCACAATATCGGTGGATCCGGCTGCTCCGACGGAAGCCGTTGGGCAAAGCTTTACTTTGAGTGTCGAAATCTCGGGGGCATCCGATCTGTATGGTTACCAGTTCGACCTCGGCTTCGACCCGACCGTTCTAGAGGCAACATCCGTAACGGAAGGTGCGTTTCTTGCGGCCGGAGGACAAACGATCTTTGTACCAGGATCAATTGACAATACAGGTGGTTCAATTACGGCAAATGCCGACGTCCTCAATGGAGCAGTGTCCGGCGTGAATGGCAATGGTGATTTGCTGGATGTGACGTTCAAGGCATTGACTGCTGGATCGAGCAGCGTGCAGGTTTTTAACTTGATCGCGCTGGACTCGCTTGGTTTAGGCCAGACGGAGACCACGTCCAGCTCGACAGTCACCGTATCGTTCTCGGCCGTTCCCGAACCACGAACCGGCCTTCTGCTCGTGGCCGGTGTGGTCGGGCTTTTCGCGTTCCGTAGACTGCGGTCAACCTTAACCTGCGCGTCAAAGGCAACCTGGGGGTCAAAGGCAACGTAAAGAAGAAGATCGGACAACTCACGAATATTCCGGAATCTAGGAGCCAATTATCTCAAATTACAGCGATTAAGTCACAAATCGAGCAAATAATTATTTCTCTCCTATTTCCAATAATATACGCCTCTTTCCGCGTCAGCCCAGTTTCGTTTTCGCCCGTTCCCATGCTATTTTTCGTACCGAAAGCCGGAATTTCCCCCGAGTATGTCCACCCCGAATCAAATCGCCGCCAATCAGGCCAACGCGAAGCTCTCCACCGGTCCCAAAACCGAAGAAGGAAAGGCTAAGTCGTCGCACAATGCCGTCCGCACCGCGCTCACCGGTCAAACCGTCCTGCTGCCCACAGACGACGTCGAGGTCTACCAGAAACACGTTGCTCGTTTCGAAGCCGAATTCAAGCCGGCCACCGATCGTGAGAAAGAGCTCACCCAAACGATCGCCGACACGCAATGGCGTCTCAATCGCATCTTCTCCCTCGAGCAAGGCATCTACGCCGCCGGCCACCTGGAATTCGCAAGCCTATACGAAAACGAAGATCCCTCCGTCCGTTCTGCACTCATCGAGGTCAAGACCTTCACCACCTACCAGCGCCAACTCAACAACCTCTCGCCCCAAAACGAGCGCCTGCGCCGCCACTACGCCAAGGACACGGCGGAATTGAAGCAGCTCATCCAAACGCGCGAAACTCAATTGAAAAACGAAATGTCCATCGCTTCGCAGAACTACGACAACGCCAGAGCGGAGGGTGTGCCGTTCGATCCGCGCGAAATTGGGTTCGAT
>JBARMQ010000100.1:0-33090 GCA_049802535.1 Bryobacteraceae bacterium
GGTCAAAAATGGACCAGACCACAGGACCGCGTTTGAAGAAGAAAACCGTCCGCTGGCTTCCATCGCCGCCCGCAGGACCGGGAGTAGTATTGAGATCGGTGCGCTTAAGAGAAACCATCGGGCCCAGACGACGTCGTATGCTGGATATTGCCGTAGCCAAGAAGGCACTAGCAATTCCCCAATTAGGCAAATGAGAACGGAGACCGCTAGGCTCAAGATGAGGCTTGCGCCAATTAGCGTTGAGCTATCTTCAGGTTTACGACGGAGATTAAAAACAACGGCACTTGGCAGGCCGACGGTCAGCATCGCACCGATAAAGCCCGCCCAAATCATGAGTGCCGACATTTCGCCGCGGCCCGCGGGTCGCAACACGCGAGCCACCACGACACTAGTGGCTGCATTTATACCAAGGACCAGGACCTTTGTAAGCAAAGACTGGATCGCAGCCGCAGAATTGCCGCGACCAGAAACGACAGCTAGTAGGGGTTGAACGATTCGCCTCATGACTTTTACAGTCACGCGGTTGGGTGGGAGGCTCTTTGGCCTGCGAGATGCTTTTCCGCCAACCTTCCGGGCGCCCCAGGTGTTTCTGGCTGCCCTTGCCGGGATGGTAAGATTCTGCGATATAGCTCGTCGATCTTTCGCAAAAAGAGTTCCTGCGAAAAGTGGTCAGCAACGCGGGTGCGCCCAGCGAACCCAAGTTGCTTAGCTTTAGATCGGTCGCGTAATAAGTCACGAATCGCCACTAGCATAGCTTCTTCGTTTCGCACGGGGAACAGCCGCCCGTTCTCATTGTCGATGATCAATTCGGGAACGCCGTCAACACCCGCGGCGACTACCGGAGTAGCGTTGGCCAACGCCTCGAGCAGTACAATTGAGAACGGTTCCGATGATGAATTTAGAACAAGGACATCCAGGCCTTGAAGAATTGTACTTACGTCGGACCGGTAACCGAGGAAGAGTACCGCTTCCGAAATACCCAATCGATTAACCTCACGTTTTAGCATGTTGAGGTAGTCGCCGTCACGGTTAAACATTGATGATCCCACTATTAGTAGCCGCGCCTGCGGCGTATCTTGAAGTAATTGAGCGAAAGCGCGGACAAGTTCCAATTGGCCCTTCCGCGGAGTAACTTGGCCGATTATGCCGATTAACAAGGTAGCCGAGTTTGCGCCGATCGACTGTTTAAATTGTTGAATCTTTTTCGCCGGCAACAAAGGGAGTGTACGGACGCCATTGTGAATGACCAATACCGTTGCTCGGCTAGGCAAAAGTCGGAGTACCTTGCCACACAGCTTCTTCGCAGTAGCGTGTGAAACGGCGAGCGCAGTGTTTCGCTTTGAGGAAGCGAGGATAAAGCGGATCGCGGTACTAATGGGATGCCGTTTCAGTACGTCATGGATATGCCATATGACGGGTACACAGAGCCCAATAGTCGAGAGATACGCGATTAGTCCCGCTCGCGTGCTGTTGGCGTGAATCAAGTCCGGTTGCTCGCGCTTAATATGCAAACGTAATTGACTAATCGGTTTCGCTAAATCCTTAACGTACCTCAGGAGCTTGTCGGGCCTCGATGTGAATCGGGCGGATACCTCGGCGATTGGCTCAAGTCGAACACCGGCCTGAAGAGAAAGGGCCTTCATCCCGGTGCTGGGCGGAGCTATCAAAACACGTTGGTATTCCGGCCCTAGTCCCGTTAGAACATTCGCTAGAACACGTTCAGCCCCGCTA
Organism: Bryobacteraceae bacterium; assembly: GCA_049802535.1. GTDB lineage: Bacteria > Acidobacteriota > Terriglobia > Bryobacterales > Bryobacteraceae > Bog-105. The sequence continues at coordinate 1,732 of JBARMQ010000100.1, forward strand.
ACGTGACCTGTGTGGTTGTAAAAGCAAATTTTTGTCGACATGTATTTCCGAATGCTCTACTGGTATGCGACCAGCTGTGGCTCGTCATGCCGTAAATCGCTGCTTGGGCTGGGGATTTCGGCTGATTGAGCGGCCATATTCAGAAGTTCGGCGCTTACTCCTAATGAGCGCAACAAAGCCTTGAAGCGTTCGTGGAAAGTCGTAACGTCGAACAGAGTCGCGTGGGCGCGGATTTTTGACGGTATCCATCGCATGCACTCGAACTCCGTAATGGCATTCACCAAAGATTGCGCGGTCGGCTCGTCGAAAAACACGCCCGTCGTTCCAGCGATGACTGTCTCAGTCGCGCCGCCCGCCCGAAACGCGATTGACGGCCGTCCCGCAGCAGCCAACTCAAGTGGTACCATCCCAAAATCTTCTTCGCCCGGAAAGATCAAGGCTCGACATTCTTGGGCATATGTGGCCGTCTCTTGATCGGAGAGTCTACCGAGAAACCGGACAGTTTTTGATGCCAGTGATTCCAAACGCTTCCTGTCGGTTCCATCGCCGATGATGAACAGGCGGCGCTGTAGAAGATTACACGCTTGAATCGCGAGGTCTATGCGTTTATACGGAACTAATCTGGATAGGACCAAATAATAGTCGTCTTGGCGAGAGCTGATGTTGAAACGATGAACGTCTATTGGAGGAGGAATAACAACAGCGTCACGCTTGTAACATTCGTAGATGCGCTCAGCGACGATGCGAGAGTTCGCCACGTATTGGTCTGGTTGTCGCGAGGCATTGAGATCCCAGTTCTTCAGTCCATCCAGTAACAGGGGCAAGATCAGTCGCTTGGGCACTCCGAAACGCTCTCGTTGGGCGTAATCTTGATAGCGCCAAACCCAGCGCATGGGTGTGTGGCAGTAGCATACATGTAATGAACTTGTGCCTGTTCGGACACCCTTGGCGTAGCCGGATGAGCTGCTGAGGACCAGCTCGTACTTCGATAAATCCAGAGAATCGACGCCCAGCGGATAGAGTGGGAAATAAAGCCGGTACATGCCCTCTAATCCGGGAAGACGCTGCATCCAGGAGGTACGCAGCTTTGTCGCTGAGATGCCTGGCGGGAGCTTCTTGTCTAACGCAACTGTCGTATATACATCGGAGCTGGGAAACATCCGAGCGAGTTGTTCCGCGACACGTTCGGCGCCCCCTTGTTGGGTGAAATAATCGTGAACGACTGCGATTCCTGACATGATGAGAATCTCCCTGAGCGCGCTAATCTAATGCGCCCCGGAACCGCGCAACACGGCTGGAATTGTCTTCAGCAGAATGGCAAAGTCAAGCGATAAAGACCATCGGTCGATGTACGAAAAGTCCAATTTGATCCACTCGTCAAATGTTGTGTTGCTTCTTCCGGATACCTGCCACAACCCTGTGATGCCAGGCTTGACCTTAAAGCGCCGGAAAAGATAAGAGTTACTGAAGAGAGACACATCCCGTACGCTCATAGGCCGCGGTCCTACCAATGACATACTTCCGGTGAGAACATTCCAAAGCTGGGGCAACTCGTCAAGGGACGTCTTGCGCAGAAGGCGGCCGATCGACGTTATACGCGGGTCGGCTTTGATCTTGAAAATAGGACCTACCGCTTCGTTCTGGATTTCTAACGATCGCAGCAGTGCCTCGGCGTTGACCACCATGGTGCGAAACTTAAACATTCTAAATTTTCTGCGGCGGTATCCATATCGTTCTTGAACGAACAACACTGGCCCTGGGCTAGCGAGCTTAATCGCGATCGCGAGAACGGCGAATAGAGGAGCTAGCGCGATCAGCAAAAACACCGAAATTGACACGTCGAAGAGCCGCTTGCCGGCCTGCGCAAGCTCATGTTGGAGCACGGGCGGCGCATAGAATAGGGGCCGCAGGCCACGAGGAAATTTATCCGACCGCTCACTTTGAAAGACGGCGTCAAAGGTGATCAGTTCTGCGCCAGCCTGCTCCGCGGTGCTGATAGCACGCTGGATCGAGTCGTAGCAGGATTTCGCGGGTAAGGCGACGACGACTAAATCGATCGCATAGCGAAGCAATATCTCCTCAAGGTCCTCAATGGACCCTAAATACATCGAGCGGATTTCCGTGGGCGCTGTGGGAAGACAGACCGAATCGACGAAGCCGACCATACGGGCCGAAACGTAGTGGTTGGTTCTTAGCTCCTTCCACGCCTTTCTAGCCGCTGGGCCTGTACCGAGGATCAGCACGTTTTGAGAGGAAGACGAAGCGGCGAAATGTTGCAGTACAGACGCGCGCGCCCGGCGCGCCACTATCAGCGCGCAGCTCCAAATCCAGAAGACGGTTAGTGTCCTTGCCAACGGCCGCGATCCTTCTGAACCAATTACAATCAACGACATACCGAAGGACAAAAGCACCAATCTTGAAATAAAGCGCCTGATTCGTTTTCCCGGCTCCTCCTTAAGTCTAATGTTGTCTTCCAGAAAGCAAGTCAGCCAGCAAAGCGCGAAGAGGACGTCCATTAATAGCGAGCCGATGGCGAGCTTGCTTTTAATCAGGGTGTCAATACGAAATGACGAGGTTACTGCTCCATGCAACGTGGCGATTACACATATCAAGACCAGAACGCCATCTACCATGAGCTGGCATAGACGACGAGGGGAAGAACTTACCAAGACAATACCTCCCAAAGACGAATGAATTTATTTGGCTTTAGACTTAATCGCTTAGAACGTTGTCGGATTGATGTAGAGGCCGTATGAGCCCGGATTTGCCATTTGTATGTACGGCTGTACTTTGGCGAGTCTGGTCTTCGGGACAATAAGAACGTCGCCAGCTTTCAGGGTGACGTCCTCTCTTATGTCTCCATGATTGATAACATCTTTTAGGTTTATTAGCTTAGTTTCCGCATTGACATCATCGATTGGGCGAATGAGAAGAACCTGACTGCTCTTGGCGCTGCCTTTCAGGCCTCCAGCAATCTCGACAGCCCGGAGCGCCGTAATTGGACCCCGAATTTCGAAGCGACCGGGATTCCCAACTTCGCCGCCCACAACATAGTACGGCTTTTCGAAGTCCTTAAGGTCAATGTTGACCTCCGGGTTATTTAAACGCTCGCTTGCTTTGCTTACTATTGCCGTATGTACCTCTTGGACAGTTAAGCCGCCGAGTTTTACTTCTCCGAGGAGAGGCAATGTGACAAAGCCATCGGGCTCTATCGTCACGATGGCGTTGTATTCTGGCGTGTAGCGATAGTTGACGTTAATCACATCTCCGGGATGAAGATGGTATCGCGGCTCGCGTGATGCGAATGTCTGTGCCGCCTGACAGAAAATAGCGAAGCAGAATGTGGCGAGCAACACTCTTGCTTTGATGTTCATAGCGATATGGACCTTCTGGAGCATTGACGATAGCCCTTGCTTAACTTAATCGCCAGCCGCGCTAGCCGAAAATGCACCATCGGCATAAACGCGTTCTGGCCTATGGGTGACAGTTGAAAGCTTCTGCGGTCGACGGGTGTCGAACAAATAAGCCGCGATCAACGCCATTAATATTCCGACAACCGCCCCTACCGCTAAGTTCAGCGTGAGCTTTGGGGATATCGGTATAGGCGACAACATTGGCTTCTCGATCATCACCACGTTTGAGAACTTCTCCCTATCGAGGGAGTCAGCCAAACGTGCCTCTTGAAGGCGGTGAGAGTAGAGTTGATAATTATCTTGAGCTTCTTTCTCGGTCTGCTCGAGAGTTTGAAGTGTGACCGATGCGTCTTCAATTTGCGCCAACTGTCCCAGATAAGCTTGCCGGCTTGCGGTGAGTTCGGCGCGCCGGGCTTTGAGCCCCTTGATGGTCACGAGCCCTTTGACATAATCAGCCTTCAAGGAACCGTAAATGACGCCAAGGTCCGTAGTCTGCTCAGTTGCCCGTCCACGTTGCGCGGCCACAAGCTCTTGCTCGGTGTTTGCAATCTCTTCGTCGATTTCGGTAAGAAGACGATCGCCGGGCTTGAACTTCATGGCGAGCTCAATCCGCTTATTCTTGAGAGATGTCAGCATCGATTGCATTTGTTCTGTGGAGTATTGATTGGGCACAGACCGCACTTGGGTGATCACGCGCTCGGGCGTCAACGAGAGCTGGCGCTGGCTTTCGTCCAAACGGCTTTGCTGCTCCGCCAGTTGCGCGTCCGCTTCCTTGAGCTGCGCGTCCACGCTTTGAAGTTGATCAACTACTCCAGACTGCTGCTGAGGCATTGAGAAGAATTGAGTACTTCGATGGAACGTATCGAGGGCGAGGCGAGCTTGGCTGAGCTGCTTGTCGTATTTGTCGACCTGTTCAGTAAAGAACGCAAAGCTGCCAGGCGCGCTGTGTGCCGCCAAGTGAGCATTCAAATAGCGGTCCCCCAGATCGCGCAGAATGGATACAGCGAGATCAGGATCGCCCGATTTATATTTGACCTCGACGACGTTAGTTCTGTGAATTGCCGAGATCGACAGGTTTTTTTGCAACTTGATAGCAGCACGTTCGATGGCAAGTCTTTGTGAATGTTGGCGTGCCTGGTTCTTATACTCTTCGTCCAGATGGTTATCTGTCACGACACTATCCAAAAGATCCTGGCTCTTCAGTAGTTCAATTTCAGAATTTACCTCCGTTTCCGTAACTTCGGAACGAGTTATGAGCGTGGGGTTCTTTTCGGGCGTAAGAACGAGATCGGCACGTTCATCATTTACCAGAAACTTCATCGCGGACTCGTAGCGTCGGGGCATCAACAGAGTGATCATCCCCGCGATTCCTACGCACACACAGATGGTAATGAGAGCTATCCGCCAGTGATGAACTAATAGCTTAACTAAAGATAAGTCACTTTCGTGTTCTTCGAGCAACTGCTTAACTCCTGTGATGTGGCTTGGCTATGTGTGCAGTGCGCCTATAGGTGGCGCGCTTGCAATTCGAGAAGATACATTTACAAACGGGAGTGCCTCCCGGAGAATAGCGGGAGTTCCCGCAGGAAAGAGGAGACGTTCCCCAGGTGCTGATGTCGTGATCTGCGCTCGAATTTCCCGTCAGGCATTTCTGCTAAGTCACCAAACGGCGCAATCCTTCAGGGAAGGCGGTAAACCCCTCAGCGCACAAGCCTTACCCCTGCTCCGCGAGGACGGGCATCTCGACCGCAGAGTGAGAATGTCGATTTATTTTCTTGAGCTCGAGGGAGAGCATGTGGATCTGGGCCTCGATCTCGGCGACGCGGACTTCGAGAGAGCCTTTTGGGAGTTGCTGGCAGTGCTCGAGTAACATGTCGATCGCTGCGCGAGCGAACTCAGAGACACTGGCGAGGCCGCGGCCGAAGCAGACGTTGCGGTAGCGATCATATTCTTCCTCGGTGACGCGGAAGCTGATCATGCGGCTCTTGTTTTCGTTGGTCATGTCTATGCGCCCCTTACACGGGAAGGTAGGCGCCCTCATTGAATTTAGACGGGGATCAATCTCTTGACAACTGCTGCTGACAACTGCTGCTTGCGGCGGTCTGCAATAAGACTTGTGCTACACCGTCACGATGCAGTCGTTGTCAATTTCGACGGCAACCGAGCGCTGCAGCATGGTAACGGAAACGACGATTCGTAAGTCGTTCTTCTTTTTTGTCAGAATTCCTTCGAGACCTTCGAGCGAGCCGCTCTTGATGCGCACGCGTTGCCCTTCGCGCAAGAACGGGCACGGCTCGGCGCCTCGGCCAAACTTGAGAACGGTTTCAATCGCATCGATTTCTTCGTCAGGGATCGGTGCTGGCTCGTTACCGAAACCGACGATGGCGAACACGCCGGGCGTACTGAGGATGGGAGTCCGGCATTTTGGATCAAAGCGACAAAAGACATATCCGGGGAAGAGTGGCAACCGGGTGTCGACTGCTCGATCGGACCATTGTCTCCTCTGCACATAAAGGGGCAGATACTGCTGATAGCCCTTACTGGCCAGGAACGCGGAGGTTGTCTTTTCAAAGTTTGAGCGGGTGCGAATGCCAAACCAGGGAAATTGGAGAGCGGGCTCGGCTACCTGATACTGAGGGGAAGTAGTTGAGGCCTGAAGTAACACGCGTTTACACCGTCTTTCTCAAAAAGGGCAAGCTTCCGCCCCTTTGGTCACAAAATCCTTTTCGTAAAAGGCCGTAGATCTCTCCTACTTGCTAACCGGACAGGCTTCCGCCCCTTTGGTCACGGCCATTGCAAGGAGAAAAGAAAACGTTGTTGCGGGGACACCTGGTTCAACGAGAGCAGTGAAGATGTCGCGCTAAGTAATCTAAGGTACCTCTCTGTCTTACCATGTTTACAACGGTCTATGACAGAGAAATTTTAGTAGCCATACATACGTTTAGTACTAGAGCGGCGCTAACCTATTCCATTAGTAGCGTTAAGGCGGGATCAATTCTGCTCACGAACTCGCTATCGCGAGTAAGTAACTGGTTTAGAATTAACAACTCGGTTAGCATTTTTACAAAACGTAACTGAAGTCTTGTTTATGGCCTTTGGCCAATCGCACAGAACACCATCATTTGATAGGACTTTGTCGCCGACAGCGTCAGCTGGATAGTTGCTTGGCAGGTAAGATCCCGGGTACTACCTGAGCAGTCGATGTAGGAATCGCAGTGGTTGAGGTGGGCCGGTCTGGCGGAGGAAGAGGGATTCGAACCCCCGGACGAGTTTCCCCGTCAACGGTTTTCAAGACCGCCGCCATAAACCGCTCGGCCATTCCTCCATATCCAAAGTAGCGAACTTGCCTATGGTTTCTCAAGAGCGCAAAGGGCACGGCCGCATGACGCCAGACAGGAGAGGAACTCGGGAGTTCTTCGGGGGCATGCTTGACTCCGTGCCCGTCTGGCGCAGATTCCTCAAGGGCTCGGGCTGAAGCTTAGGTGTCACTGGACCTGAATCGTTAACGACGCAGTTTTCTTGTGGCCAGCGGAGTCGGCTGCGGTGATGGTGTACGTGGTTGTCTTTCTGGGGGAAATATCGGAACAGTGGCCCCAACTCGGCTTCAGTGTTTCGCCGACGGGAGGCTCAACATTCACGGAGGTCGCATTGACGACGCCATAGCAGAGCTGCGTCGTTTGGCCGGGTTTGAGAAGACCGGCGCCGGCGTAAAACTGGTTGATCTTGACTTCACCTGATCCAAAGATCATAGCGTTGGTTTCCTTCTCCTGGGCGGCCTTCTTATCAGCGGCGGCTTTTGCGGCCGCCTGGTTGTCTTGATAGCGCGAATAGAGTGTCCACGCCGCGTAAAGAATGGCCAGTGCCAGGACAACGGTCGTGTAGGGCAAGAGAACCTTCAGCGGCGATGACGTCTTGGCGGGTTGGGACGGTTCCGGCGGTTGCGTCAGGCTCATAACAAGATTATGGCGGAGGATTGTGGCCGAGCACCTGATTTGCCCATTGAGCAACCCAGTTAGCATAAGAGCGGTTTGAGCTTTCGCTATCTGCTGTTCAACAAGCCGTTCCAGGTATTGTGCCAATTCACCGCGGGGACTGGTAGCGAAGGGCTTAACGCTAACCGGCGCACGCTCGCGGATTTCGTACCGGTCAAGGATGTTTATCCGGTGGGGCGTTTGGATTTCGATAGCGAAGGGCTGCTGTTATTGACAGACGATGGCGCCCTGCAACACCGGTTGAGCGATCCAAACTTTGGTCACACCCGAACCTACTGGGTTCAGGTGGAGGGTATCGGGGGACCGGCGGCGCTGTTGCAACTCGAAAGGGGCGTCTCCATAGAAGGCTATCGGACGCAGCCTGCTCAAGTTCGGGCGATTACGGAACCGGTGCTGCCGGCGCGCAATCCTCCGATCCGCTATCGAAAAGAAATTCCCACATCGTGGATAGAAATCACATTGCGTGAAGGACGCAATCGACAGGTTCGCCGCATGACCGCCGCCGTGGGCTTGCCAACGCTGCGATTGGTTCGCATTGCCTTGGGCGACTTGCGACTCGATGGTCTTGCGCCTGGGGAGTGGCGGGATTTGAGCGAAGCGGAACTGCGCTATTTAGTTAGACGACAGACTAGGCAACCGGTCCGTTAGGCGAGGGAGGCAACGCATCCTTTAGCTTAGGGGATTTTTCCTTGGCAGGAGGAGCAACCTTCGACGGGCTGATGATGACGTGGGCATTGCGGCCTTCCAGCCGCGGCTGTCCTTCAATCGATCCGACGCCCGCCAGATCGCCGGCGAACCGGAGAAGCAGCTTCTTGCCGAGGTCAACGTGGGCGATTTCGCGTCCGCGGAACTGGACGACGGCCTTCACACGATTGCCCTCTTTCAAGAAGCGAATGGCGTGATTTTTCTTGAAATCATAGTCGTGATCGTCGGTATTCGGGCGGAATTTCAGCTCCTTCACCTGGATGACGTGCTGCTTCTTTTTGGCCTCGTGCTGTTTCTTTTTTTGTTCGTATTGCCACTGACCATAATCCATTGCCTTGGCAACGGGAGGTTCGGCGGTGGGAGCGATGAGGATCAAATCCAAGCCCAACTCCTGCGCTCGACGCACGGCTTGCTGGGTTGGCATCACTTCAACTGAGCCATCGGGGAAGACGGCGCGCACTTCGCGCGCGCGGATGGCTTCATTTACATTTTCTCGGATTTTTGGCCGGCGCGGTGGGAAACCTCTAGGTGGATACATGCCGGACTTAGTTGGAGGCGCGGAACCGCGCGGGGTAGGGATTGTCGGAAAAAATCAAATTTAATACCTCTCTATAGTCTACACGGAATTTTCAAGTCCCGGGCGGCAATCGGTGGCAGGGCATTCATCGTCCAGAGCGGCCCGATTTCATTGAGCCTGCCAGTAAGCGCGCACACAGACTCGCCCCGGGCGGCCCAAAGGTTGACGCGTTTGCCGGTTGGTGCGAGCCGGTGTGGCGGCTTGTGCGCTCCGGACGCCATATGCTAGCGTCTATTTAGTAGACTAATAGGGGAATTTCCGCAGTACGGCGGTCGTGTGTTCCGGCGCGAACGTACACCTCGAATCGCCGATTTTCCCTGCTCCAATTGAGTTTCATGGATCCGACACTACAGGGCCTTGTTGACCTACTGATAAACGCGGTACCCACGATAGTTCTTTTTGTCATTCTCATCGTTTATCTGCAGTACGTGTTTTTCAGGCCCTTGGCCAAGATTTTAGATGAACGGAAGAGAGCGACCGAAGGTGTTCGAGCAATTGCCGAACGCGCTTTCGCCGACGCCGAACGGAAGACCAGCGAATTTGAAGAGGCGATGCATCTAGCGAGGCAGGAGCTTTTCAAGGAACACGAGGCGATGCGCCAAGGCTGGCTTAAAGAACAGGCCGACGCCTTATCGCAAGCACGCGCAGAGGCAGACCGCCAACTTCGTGAAGCTAAAGCCGAGATGGCGCAAGAGGCGGAACGGGTCCAGGCCGAGCTTTCGGCTCAAGTGGAGCGGATGTCAGAACAAATACTCCGTTCTCTCTTGAGGCGGAGGGCCGCATGAGTAGAATTTTTGCGCGGCTTGCCAGACTGTGCATCGCTGGTGCGGCGGCGCTCCCTTTGATGGCGAAGGATATCGAGCCGCGGTTCCTTGACGTTGTATCGATCTACAAGATCATCAACACAGCAATCTTTGCCGCTGGTTTGGGATACCTGATTTACAAGTATGCGCCTCGGTTTTTCAATGCGCGCTCAGCGGACATCCAGAAGGCCATAAAAGATGCGACTGGGCTCAAGATTGAGGCCGAGTTCCGCTCTTCGGAGATCGATCGCAAGATGGCCACGCTGGCGGATGAGGTTAAGTCGATGCGCGAGCAGTCCAACGCGGCTATGGAGCGCGAGCACGATCGACTACGGCGCGATACACAGGACGAACGACGACGCATGGCAGAGCATGTAGAGGCGGAATTACAAGCCCTACGCGCGGAGAGTGAACACCGGATTCGGAGAAACACTGCTAACTTGGCACTGCAGCGGGCAGAAGAGCAGTTGCGAAGCCAAGTAGGCGCGGGCAGCTCCAGTGAACAGGATCTGCTTCAGGATTTCGTGCGCTTGGTGGAAAGCGGAAGGAACTGATGGAAGACGCGGTCTCCGTCCACTATGCGAAGGCTCTCGCCGACGCCGTCTTTCGGCCCGAGTCGGGACTTGCGCCTCGAGACGCCGTTGCACAACTTCGCGATGTCTCCATAACGCTGCGAGATTCGAAGGCGTTGCAGGGCGTGTTGTTATCTCCCGCGGTAAGTCGAGCTCGGAAGATCGCAGTAATCGGCAAAGTCGCAGATGCCATGCAGTTGCACCGGCTCATACGAAATTTTCTGCTGGTGATTTCGAGCCATAGACGTGTTGGCGAGATGAGCCAGATCGCGGCAAGCTTCGAATCAGCGGTAGACGATCGGCTGGGTTTTGTGCCCGCAGAGATCGTGTCCGCTTTCGAATTAAGCGCGGAGCAACGCGAGCAAATCGAGCGTGCGCTGGGCACCCAGTTAGGTAAATTCATTCGGGCGAACTATCGCGTGGATCCAATGCTGTTGGGCGGGGTTCTTGCTCGCGTGGCCGCCCGGGAGTATGACGCCACGCTACGCGGCAAATTGGATAACATGCGTTACCGGTTAACGGCCCAGTCGTGAAGTAACGAGGAACAGATAAGCGAGTATGGCTCAAATCAGAGCGGATGAAATTTCACGTGTGTTGCTGTCTGAGATCGAGAATTTCGATTCGGCAGTAAATGTTTCCGAAACTGGTTCGGTGATCAGCGTCGGAGACGGAATCGCGCGCATTTACGGGCTTGAAAATGTGATGGCGGGCGAACTGGTGGAGTTCGGGCCGGATAGTGTGGGCATTGCGCTCAATCTGGAAGAGGATCAAGTCGGCGTAGTTTTGTTGGGTGATCCGACGCTTGTAAGCGAGGGGGATTCCGTCAAACGCACCGGAAAGATCATGGCGATTCCGGTGGGCGACGCCATGATCGGGCGTGTAGTGAATGCCCTCGGCCAGCCGATCGATGGCAAAGGCCCAATTGCGACTACGGAGACAAATTCGCTCGAAAGGTTGGCGCCGGGCGTTGTGGACCGGCAGCCTGTTAAGCAACCGATGCAGACAGGTATCAAAGCGATCGACGCAATGGTGCCGATCGGGCGCGGTCAGCGCGAACTGATCATCGGTGACCGTCAGACCGGTAAGACGACGGTGGCATTGGACACCATCATCAATCAACGCGGCGGCGATGTTATTTGCATCTACGTTGCGATTGGCCAGAAGCGATCGACGGTTGCCCAGGTCGTTAAGACGCTCGAAGAATTCGGCGCCATGGAGTACAGCATTGTGGTAGCGGCCACGGCCTCGGATCCCGCCCCCATGCAGTACATCGCCCCGTATGCAGGCTGCGCTATTGGGGAATATTTTCGCGATACCAAGCGTCACGCGCTGTGCATTTACGATGACCTGTCAAAGCATGCCGCGGCCTATCGGGAGATTTCGTTATTGCTACGGCGGCCACCAGGACGGGAGGCGTTCCCGGGCGATGTCTTCTATCTACACAGCCGCTTGCTGGAGCGGGCCGCAAAGCTGAACGACGAAAATGGCGGCGGTTCGCTGACCGCGTTGCCTTTCATCGAGACGCAAGCAGGCGACGTTTCCGCATACATCCCGACTAACGTCATTTCGATTACCGATGGCCAGATCTATCTGGAAACGGATTTGTTCAATTCGAATGTTCGCCCCGCCATCAACGTAGGCCTTTCAGTAAGCCGCGTCGGCGGGAACGCCCAAATCAAAGCGATGCGATCGGTGGCCGGTAGTTTGCGCCTGGACTTGGCACAATATCGCGAATTGGCAGCCTTTGCCCAGTTTGGCTCGGACCTGGATAAGACCTCCCAAGCGCAGCTAAATCGTGGCAAACGAATGATTGAGATTCTGAAACAGGGGCAATATTCGCCCATCCCGGTGGAAAAGCAGGTTTTGATCATTTTTGCAGGGACGCAGGGATATTTGGACGATATTCCGGTTGAAGACGTTCGCAGGTTCGAGGCGGAGCTTTACAAGCATGTGGAGGCGAATAACCCAGATCTGCTTGCGTCCATCCGTGAAAAACGGGAATTAAACGATCAAATTAAAGCCAATCTGATTGAAACCATAAAGCAGCTGAAGCAGCAGTTCAAGACTTCAGAATCTCAGGCGAGCGGCAAGTAGGCCGGTAATGCCGAGTTTGATTGACATCCGGCGGCGGATCCGCAGCGTCAAGAATACGCGACAGATCACCAAGGCCATGAAGATGGTGTCGGCCGCCAAGTTGCGCCGGGCGCAAGAGCGTGCCCTGGCCTCGCGGCCGTACGCGAAGATGATGAATCGCGTGCTGGCGCGCGTGGCTCAGGCCGCAACCAAGGAAGATCCGGCGGACTTTCCATTGCTTCAAAAGCGCGAAGAGAAGAAAGTGCAGCTAATCGTGGTGACAAGCGATCGCGGTTTGGCCGGAGCATTCAACGCAAACCTGTTGCGGACGGCGCAGCGGTTTGTGGATGAGCGCCGCGGAGTTGAAATCCAGATCGAAGCGATTGGACGCAAGGGCCGGGATTACTTTCGAAAGCGCGGTTTCAATTTGACCGGCGAACATATCGGCGACGTAGAAAAGCCGCAGTACAGCAAGGCCACCGAAATCGCGGATAAGATGATTGACCAATATCGGAAAGCCGAGTTGGACGGCGTATATCTTGCGGTAAACGAATTCAAGAGCGTGATGGCGCCGAACATAGTGCTGCGAAAAATCCTTCCCGTTGAGGTGCCCTCGGAGGAGAAGAAGGAAGAGCCGGGAAAAGCCGGGGAAAAACAGGACGAGGCGCAGATCGATTACATTTACGAACAATCGCCAAAGGAATTGCTACGGGCACTCTTGCCGCGGTACGTGGAGATGGAGATTTATCGGGCGATGCTCGAATCGAACTCGGCCGAACATGCGGCGCGCATGGCGGCGATGGATACAGCCAGTTCAAATGCGGGTGATGTAATCGACACGCTGACGCTGCAGATGAATCGGGTGCGGCAAGCAAGTATCACTCGCGAGATTATTGAGATTGTCAGCGGCGCCGCCGCTGCGGGATGAAGACTGCGAGCGGCGTGGCCGCTGTTTGCGTAGACGGAGAACTTTGAGATGCCGACACAAATTGAAGGCCATGTTATCGAAGTGGCAGGGCCAACGATCGAGATACAGTTCCCTGAGGGGCATATTCCCAAGATTCTGAACGCCATTCGCGTCACCAGCGACGGCTTCGACGTGCCCGCAAAGATCGATATCACCGCCGAGGTCGCACAGCACATCGGTGAAGGACGCGTGCGTACGATTGCGATGGAACCGACCGACGGGCTGGTTCGCGGAATGAAAGCCATCGATTTGGGCCAACCGATCACCATTCCAGTTGGCAAACAGACGCTGGGCCGGGTGCTGAACGTATTGGGCCAGCCCGTCGACAACATGGGGCCGATCAACACAGAACATTTTCTCCCCATTCATCGTCCAGCGCCGGCCTTCGAAGATCAGGCGACGGGCTTGCAAATGTTCGAAACGGGCATTAAGGTAATCGACCTGCTGGAACCTTATCTCCGTGGCGGAAAGATTGGCCTTTTTGGCGGCGCGGGCGTGGGCAAGACAGTCATCATACAGGAACTAATCAACAACATCGCCTTGAAGCACGGTGGCGTCTCCGTGTTCGCTGGTGTGGGCGAACGCACTCGCGAAGGCAACGATTTGTGGCTGGAAATGCAGGAGTCGCATGTCGTTGATCCGCACGATTGGAAGAACTCAAAGGTAGCGTTGGTTTATGGCCAGATGACGGAGCCCCCAGGGGCACGTTTGCGTGTCGGTTTGACCGGTCTGACGGTAGCCGAGTACTTCCGCGACGAAGAGGGACAGGACGTACTCCTCTTCATCGACAACATTTTCCGGTTTACTCAAGCGGGTTCAGAGGTGTCGGCATTGCTTGGCCGCATGCCATCCGCAGTCGGTTATCAACCCAATCTCGCGACGGAAATGGGCGATCTGCAGGAGCGCATTACCTCGACTAAGCGAGGATCGATCACCTCAGTCCAGGCGATTTACGTTCCTGCCGATGATTACACCGATCCGGCGCCCGCGACGACGTTCGCTCATCTCGATGCGACGACCAACCTCTCCCGCGCTATTTCAGAATTGGGCATTTATCCGGCGGTGGATCCATTGGCATCGACGTCACGCATTCTCGATCCGCGCATCCTGGGCGATGAGCATTATGATGTCGCGCAGCGAGTGAAGCAGATTCTGCAACGCTATAAAGATTTGCAGGATATCATCAATATCCTTGGTATTGATGAGCTGAGCGACGAAGACAAACAAACCGTCGCTCGTGCCCGCCGTATCCAAAGGTTCCTTTCGCAGCCGTTCCACGTGGCCGAGCAATTTACCGGGCGGCCGGGCAAGTACGTAAAGCTGGCTGATACAGTGCGCAGCTTCAAGGAAGTGGTTGAAGGCAAGCACGACGCTCTGCCGGAGCAAGCTTTCTACATGCAGGGGACGATTGACGAGGTTCTTGGGGCCGCGGAGAAGATGAAATAGATCCATGGCCGACACGTTTCAGCTCGAGGTGGCTACGCCGGAGCGTCTCCTAGTGCACGAGGACGTCTCCTCCGCCGAATTGCCTGGCAAAGATGGGTACATGGGGGTGTTGGCGGGCCATGCGCCGTTGCTAGGGCGTCTGGGCGCTGGTGTTCTAAGTTACGAACAGGGGAGCCAACGGAAAGCCTTGGCGGTGTCGGGCGGTTTCATCGAGATTTTCGAGAATCATGTCAGTGTCTTGGCCGATTACGCGGAGTTTGCAAACGAGATCCAGGTTGATGCGGCTCGCCACGACTTAGAACAAGGGCAACAAGAGGTGAATAGCGCCAAATCGGAGGAAGAATCCCAAGCTGGGCTGGCTCATACGGCGCGGGCACAGGCGCAGGTGGACGCGGCGGCCATCAAATCCTAACGCGATAGCGACGCGATTACCGCGAGCTCTTACTGGAATGTTACGTTTCGAAACTGCTGGAGAATCGCATGGCGAGTGCTTAGTTGCCACGCTGACCGGCCTGCCGGCAGGCGTCCCGATATCGGTTGAATACCTGGACCGCCAACTGTGGCGTCGACAACAGGGGTTCGGCCGGGGTGGCCGGATGAAGATCGAGACGGATCGTGTACGAATCGTCTCGGGTGTACGGCAGTCGGAGACGATCGGCGCGCCGATAGCACTGATCCTCGAAAATAAGGATTGGAAAAACTGGACGGGTATTCTCCCCGTCGAAGCTAAAGATGCGGAGCCGGGAAAGGCCAAACCGGTGGATCGCCCTCGGCCTGGACACGCCGATCTGGCGGGAGCGATCAAATATAACTTCCCGGAGGCGCGTTACATCCTGGAGCGGGCGAGCGCGAGGGAAACGGCAGCTCGGGTAGCTCTCGGAGCGTTGGCGAAATCATTTCTACGGGCATTTAAGATCGAGGTTTTAAGCCATGTCGTCCGCGTAGGTCCAGTGGCTCTCGAACGGCCGGTCAGCTGGCAAGAAATCGTAGCGCTGAGCGAGCGAGACTCGGTACTGTTAGGCTGCGTCGATGCCGAGGTCGAACAACAGATGAAAGCAGCCGTAGATCACGCCTATCGCACCGGAGATACGGTAGGCGGCATCTTTGAGGTCAGGGCGCATGGTTTGCCGGCGGGACTGGGATCGCATATTGCCTGGGACACACGGCTCGACGGGCGGTTGGCCCAAGCGATCGTATCGATTCAAGCCGTAAAGGGCGTTGAGATCGGAGAGGCCGAAGCGGGCGCGGCCGCATATGGGTCGACGGTTCAAGACACGATTCACTACGATAAAGATGAGCGCGAGTGGAATCGCGGATCGAATCGGGCGGGCGGTCTTGAAGGCGGCATCACCAACGGGCAGGATGTGGTGGTGCGTGGATTTCTTAAACCCATCTCGACGCTGCGCCGTCCCTTGGAATCCGTCGATTTACCGACGCGCGATCCGGCGCTGGCCGCCTATGAGCGAAGCGACGTTGCCGTCGTTCCCGCTGCCGGCGTCGTCGCCGAGGCTATGACTGCCTTGGTGTTGACACAGGCCTTCCTTGAAAAGTTTGGCGGCGATTCGCTTGGAGAAACGAAACGCAACTACGACGGTTATTTGGGTCAAGTTAAGAAGTTTTGAAGAATGGTTTATAAGATCGTGAAGTACGGAGATCCGGTCCTCGAGACGAAGGCTGAGCCGATCACTGAATTCGATACTCCTGAGTTGAAGGAATTAGTGGCAAGCATGTGGGAAACCATGTACGCGGCCAAAGGCGTAGGGTTGGCTGCGCCTCAGATCGGCTTGAGTAAGAGGATTTCTGTGATCGACATTAGCGTCGGCGAGGATGAGACCAAGAAATTGGTAATTATCAATCCTGAAATCATTAGCCGCGAGGGTTCGCAAACGGGCGAAGAAGGTTGTTTGAGCATTCCTGGATTCCGGGAGCCAGTGACCAGATCAAATTCAGTTTTGGTGCGTGCCCAGAATGAACGGGGCGACGCGGTGGAATTCCACGGGGACGAACTGCTGGCGCGAGCCTTTCAGCATGAAATTGACCATCTAAACGGCATTCTATTCTTAAATCACCTCAGCACGCTCAAACGTGACCTGATCCGCCGGAAGATCAAAAAGATGCAGAAAGCCGGCGACTGGGATTAGCCGCCGGATCAAGCAATCAACGAGTGTCCGCTCAAACGGCGTGACGAAAGAATGAACTAGAACAATGTGATTGGGACGGTCTTTGAATTGAAGACTACGCCCACCGTGACTCGGTTGTCGCGATCCGTAGCGACGCTTGAAAAGGGCGTGCCGGAATAATCGACGAAATCGTAGCGAAGGCTCAGCGCCATATGACGCGCCAACGGATAGCCATACGAAGCGCTGAAAGAAGTCGCGTCATAGGATTGAGCGGCGTTCGCGACACTTCCGAAATGAGTGTACGCACCCCCGAAGCCAAGCGAAGACAAGTGCCAGGTGTATGAGAAAAATCCGTTGACATTCAATGCTTTGGAGGCAAGATAAATGCCGTTTCCGGGCGTCACGCTCTGGCCGCCCGTTAGCGAGAATCTCGCGTGGCGTAGGCTCCTGCTTAGGCTGCCTTGAAAATACGGCAGATATGTCGTCGTGTTATACGCTCCGGAAAGGTAAGTGCTACCTAACAATTGAGCCAATCCCGGCGACAGGGCAAGATCGATGATACCCGCAGATTGAGAACGGGTGGCGCCAGCCGAACCCAGAACGCTCCAGCGATTCCGGAATTGATGACTGAGAGTGGCATACGCAGTGTGGACTTGCGTCTGTCCTCCTTGATTCTGATACCGATAATCTGAGAATGCATAGGTGCCACTGAGAGTGGTGAGAGGCGTGAGCCGGTAAGATGCTGCAGCGGACGTCGTGATGGCTGAGATGCCGTAGGGCGAAAGGCCCGAATACCGGGATAGAAAATAGTTGAAGCTAAGGGTATAGCTCCAGCGCAACGACTTCTGGTATGTCGCCGAAAAACCGCTCGACAGAAAATCCGTTTTCGAATCGTAGGGATTGGTCTCTACGATGTTCGATTCAACCGGCTGCAAACTGAAGTAGCTAGCGCCGTATTGGAATATGCCGCCGGCTTGAGAAAACGTTACCAACCATCGCCGGCTCAGCGCCTTCGAAAGGGCGAACGATAGATTTTGATCGGTGCCCCTATACGCCTGCGGACCCGCAAAATCGCGGTAATCTCCGCGATAGCTAAGCGATAACGATCCACCCTCGAAATGATGATTGGCGATCGCGCCCCAATTGACGTCGCCTCCCTCATAGCCGCCTTCGGTGTTGTTGTCATATATGCCATCTACACCGACGCTAAAATTCAGGAGGTTGGGGTTGCCCTCGGGAGAATTCACAAGCGTCACAGGAGTGCTCGGCGTCGTTTCGGGCACGGGCGAAGTTCCGGCCTGAGGACTCGATGACTGTTGGGCGAACATCGAGATGCTCGAAAACAAAAATACAAAAGCCAGATATTTCAGAGAAAACCCCTTATGCTGCCGCTCATTAGTCTGACGAAGGGCAGTAATCGTGTCAAGTAATAAGGTGGCGTTAGAGCACCAGTACTCTCAATTATGGAGTCGATCCGTGATTTTACGTGGGCGTAGCGAGTAATGTGTCTTGATTCAGTAACATTCCTCCTTCGGAATTACCATGCGAGTCGATGGGAAAGCGCCGGCGCCGCTCAGGTCGAATCCAATCGTAGTTTGAAGGCTTCTTCCTGTCTGAGAAGATATAAGTCGGCATGTCTAAGAGCGTTATCTTGATCGCTAACGGCGATCTCCGCCTTTCCGCAAATCAAAGATGTTGGCCTGCCCAATTGCGCGTTGAGCAAGCTGTGAGTCAAGCGATCGAGAAACTCGGTTTCGAGGTGAAGCGCGGTCATCCATACAACGATCGAAAGCAGCACGGCTTCATCGATTCACAGAAATATGGCATGGAAGTATTCCGTTCAATCCCAGAGGACGCGCCCCTAATTGTCGTGGAAGCGGTTTGGCAATACAGCCATCATCTGCTGCATGGGCTCATTACACACGGAGGTCCCATCCTTACGGTTGCCAACTGGAGCGGAGAGTGGCCAGGGCTTGTCGGCATGCTGAACCTGAATGGTTCGTTGACTAAAGCGGGGGTGAAGTATTCGACCCTGTGGTCAGACGACTTCACAGATGATTACTTTCTTTCCCGCCTAAAAAATTGGCTGGAAAGGAAACCCGTTGAGCACGACACCAGCCACGCGCGGCCGCTAAGTGCTTTTCGCTTACCAACGGATGCGGAGAAGCTGGGCGTGTCACTGGCGAAGCAACTCAAGCGCGACAAGGCGATTATGGGGGTGTTCGACGAGGGATGTATGGGAATGTTCAACGCCATTATTCCCGACGGCCTCTTGAACGCGACGGGGGTTTACAAGGAACGGCTGAGCCAATCCTCGTTGTACGCGGCTATGCAAGGAGTGCCCGACGTGGAGGCGCAGGCGGTTCGCACTTGGCTCGATCAAAAGGGTCTAAAGTTCAAAACAGGCCCAAATCCCGATACCGACCTCACAGATGGCCAGATTTTGGATCAATGCCGGATGTACATCGCGTCGGTACGAATTGCCGATGAGTTCGGTTGCTCAGCGATCGGCATCCAGTATCAGCAAGGGCTAAAGGATTTGAGCCCGGCCTCCGACCTGGTCGAAGGATTGTTGAACAATTCCGATCGGCCGCCAGTCAAGGGCATTGACGGAGGTGTTCTGTTCGAGGGGCAGCCACTGCCCCATTTCAACGAAGTGGATGAGTGCGCAGGGCTGGATGCGCTGGTGACGAACCGTATTTGGAACGCGCTCGGACTTCCGCCAGAGACCACTCTGCACGATCTGAGATATGGCGAAGCCTACAACGGCGAGTTTGTATGGGTCTTCGAGATCTCAGGCGCAGTCCCTGCGGCCCATAATGTCGGCGGATACGCAGGCTGTGTCAGCGAGCGGCAGCCACCAATGTATTTCAGACTTGGCGGCGGCTCATTGAAAGGGATTGCGAAGCCAGGCGAAGTGGTGTGGAGCCGAGTGTTCATTGAAGACGGGAAGCTGAAGGCCGATCTGGGACGTGCCCGGGCCATTTCCCTACCCCCAGAGGAAACGGAGCGCCGTTGGCAGAACACCACGCCTCAGTGGCCAATCATGCATGCCGTTATGCCGGGGATCACGCGCGAGCAGATGATGGCTCGCCACAAGGCAAACCACATCCAGGTCGCGTATGCGAATGACGAGGCGACCGCACTTCAGGCGCTTGCTGCAAAGGCGGCATTTTTCCGTGAAGCTGGCCTTGAAGTGAGTCTTTGCGGAAGCGGCTTATTCTGAGGCACTCGTTCGTTGCCTGAGAAAGGCCGCTCGGGCGAGATCAAGGCCACCCGACGGAAAATGAGCTAAGCTGCCGGCAATCGGTGAGCTAATGGGAAGAGATAGCCCAGTATGCGCGCTCTCATCGTAGATGACGAACCCATAGCCCGGAAAATTCTTCGTGAAGAACTGGAGGCATTCGATTCTATCGAGGTTGTCGGCGAAGCGGAAGACGGCGAGGTGGCCTTGGCTAAGATCGTTTCTCTTCGGCCCGACCTCGTTTTTCTGGACATACAAATGCCAGTGATGGGCGGCTTTGAACTGCTTAGTGGGCTGAATAAGGGGCCAATGCCCGTCGTGATTATGGTGACCGCGTACGACCATCATGCCATTCGGGCTTTCGAGGCAGGAGCCGTGGATTACCTACTAAAACCAATTAGTCCACAGCGGCTTTTGAAGGCGATTGAACGCGCCGAAAGGATCTCACGGAATCCGGCGGAGGTGGTTGAAAATATCGCTAAGCTGCAGGAACTTGCGCCGCTCGGACAACCTTCTTCTCCCAAGCTTCGCAAGATCGTCGGCAAACTCGGTGAGGAATATTTCCTTTTGAGCCCCAGCGAAGTGATGGCGTTCCAAGCCGACGGAGATATCACCTGGATCATCACGGCCAAGCAGCGTTATATGGCAACGCAGAATCTTCGGGCGGTCGAGGACCGCTTGCAGAACAGTTCCTTTCGGAGAATTCACCGGAATGCGTTGGTAAACGTTGAGCAGATTCGAAAGATGAGTATGATCACGAGCCAGCGTTGGTTAGTAACGCTGAACAATGGCCAGGAGTTCATAGTAAGCAAACGCCAGGCCAAGAATGTGCGGGACGTGCTCCACTGGTAAACGGGGTTTTGAGGAACTAGCGCAAAACGCGCACGGGATCGAGCAGCCGTGCCCTTTGCGCTTTTAAGACGTTCGTTGGACGCCGTTTCTAGGCCGCCGACCTGAAAATCCAGGCCGACCATCCGTTTATTGTTCCATTTTCCCTAATTTTCGCTTCTCATTAAGGATTGGGGTTCACGGATCCCGAAGTTAGGGCGTCCAGTTTACTTCAGGAGATATTGTGATCAAGTTCTTGAGGGCTTTTGTCCCTTCGCTGTTAGTACTCGTGTTTCTGTGCGCTGCTGAACGGTTGCCCGCCCAGTCGGCTGGCAGCGCGGGCTCGATTGAAGGTGTCGTGGTCGATCCTTCAGGCGCCGCAATCATTAACGCAACTGTCGAAATCCAGAATCCAGTTTCGCAATATTCCCGAACGGTTCAGACGGATGCTCTGGGAAAGTTCAAATTTGAAAATGTTCCCTACAACAACTATCACCTGACAGCCACTGCCAATGGGTTCCAGGCGGCGTCCGCAGATGTGTCTGTTAGATCCGCGGTTGCGGTGCAGACATCGATCAGCTTGAAAATCGGAACAGCCAGCACAACGGTGGACGTCGTGGCAGGCGGCGATCTAGTCGAGACGGAACCGACCACGCACACAGACGTCGATGCGGGTCTGATCCAAAAACTTCCGCTCGAGAGCCAATCCTCCGGTCTTAGCTCGCTTGTGACATTGGCTACACCGGGCGTTTCCGCGGATTCCAACGGGCTGTTCCATGGTCTTGGCGATCATGCTTCTAACTCATTTTCCATTGACGGCCAGCAGGTTACCGATCAACAGAGTAAGGTCTTTTCTAATCAGATTCCGGTCGATTCCGTTCAGTCGATGGAAGTAATCGAGGGCGCGCCGCCGGCGGAGTACGGCGATAAGACCAGTCTGGTGATCGTTGTAACCACCAAGTCCGGCCTGGGAAGCACGACACCCCACGGCGATATCACGGCATCATACGGAACTTTCGGCAGTTCAAACGGCGCTGTAAATCTCGCGTACGGCGGCCAGAAATGGGGCAACTTCATCGCGGCCAACGGACTGAATACAGGGCGATTCCTGGATACACCGGAGTTTCAAGTCTTCCATGACAAGGGGAACGAAGAGAACGTGTTCGATCGAGTAGACTTTAAGCCTTCGAATGCAGACTCGATAAGCTTGAACTTTCAGTTCACCCGGTCCTGGTTTCAGACGCCGAATTCCTATGATGCGCAAGATGCGACGGCATGGTCTGGATTAGTCGTGAACAACGGCGGCGTGGGTCCTAACGGCCTTCTCGTTGGCCCCACCGACCAACGCTCAAAAATTAGAACATTTAACATCGCGCCGACTTGGACGCGAATCCTAACCCCCCATGCGGTTTTCACCTTTGGCGGCTTTGCCCGTCAGGATCAATACAACTATTACCCGAGCGACAATCCCTTCGCCGATCTACAACCGGATCTGCAGTCCCAAAGCATTGGCCAGGACCGGCGGCTGACGAATGTAGGGCTCCGCTCAGACGTCTCGTATGTAAATAGCGTGCACAACATAAAGGTGGGAGTGACGTATGAAGATACGATTCTTACAGAGAAGGATGCCCTCGGGATCGTAGACCCGACCCTAAACGCAGTGTGCCTGAGCTCCGATGGAAGCCCCTTCACGGCGGCCGGGCTGACAAACCCCACTCAATGCACGGGTCCTTTAACGCCTAATCCAGGATTCGTGCCTCTCCTCGGCTGTTACGACTTGACCAGGACCTCAACCCTGCCTGGATCCGATGGCTGCCCCAGTTCGGCCAGCAGCCCTTACACGTTTTTGGGCCATGCGAATATCCGGGAAGTTTCCATGTTTGTCGAAGATACGATAAGCCTTAAGAATTGGACCTTTAACTTGGGAATTCGTGGCGACATATACGATGGGATCACCAAGGCGACGGCGGCGGAGCCCCGCATAGGACTGTCTTACAACCTGAAGCGTACGAGCACGGTATTACGGCTGTCTTATGCACGCACGATGGAGACACCTTTCAATGAAAATCTGGTGCTATCAAGCACGGGTTGCAGTAATCCCGTAGTCAATGCGATTGAGTCTCTAACGGTCAGCCCATGCTCCTCGACGACTCCGCTAAGCCCGGGCTCGCGCAACGAATTTCATGCGGGTTTTTCGCAGGCCTTCGGGAAGTATTTCGTGCTGGACGCGGAGTACATCTGGAAATATTCTCACCTAGCTTATGATTTCAGCGTGCTGGGGAACACGCCGATCACATTTCCAATTGAGTGGAGCCGATCAAAGATTCCTGGATTTGCGATCCGCGGCAACATGCCGAATTTTCACGGCTTGTCGGCATACATCGTAATGTCCCACGTCTCAGCGCGTTTCTTTGAACCGCAGGTTAGTGGAATTGGCGCGACACCGGGTTGCGCTTTAGAAACCGGCTGCGAAGTTTTTCGCATCGATCATGATGAGGTCTTCAACCAGACGACTCATTTGCAATACCAACCTTGGAAGACGGGACCGTGGCTCGGCTTCAATTGGCGGTATGACAGCGGTCAGGTGGCAGGTGCGATTCCTTGCGCGGGAGGAAATTGCGCGAATGGGCCAGCGGGAACCGATACAGTCGTAGACGCTTCGGAATTAAGCCCGGATCAGCAATTTGAGGCGGGGCTCTACTGCGGATCGGTGCATGCAACCCCTACCACGCCGATTAGCGCAACAGGATTGTGCCCGGCTACCCAATACGGCTCGACGCTTTTCCGCATCCCGGCGGCGGGAACTGAGAACGACGACCACAACCCACCGCGCGTCGTCCAGCGCGGACTGTTCGATCTCGCAATTGGAGATGACAACCTTTTCCGTACCGACAAATACAAATGGAGCGCTCGACTGGAAGTAATCAATTTGGCCAACGATTACGCGCTTTACAACTTCCTGTCTACCTTCAGCGGGACGCACTACGTGACCCCTCGGACAGTCACGGGAACTATTGGGCTGCACTTTTAGGTTCGCCGACAAAGCGACGCCTAGCTCGCCAGATCTTGCAAAGCCGGCTCTAGCTCGCGAAATTTGAACCGAAAACCCGCTTCTTCGGGGACTTTCGGAATGGCGCGCAAGCTGCCAAAGAGGAAGTCGGACATCTCGCCGAGAGCGGCCCGCAACGCGAATCGTGGAATGGCGAACAGTGCCGGCCGATGGAGCGCATGCGCTAACGCTCGCGTGAAGTCGGCATTTCTCACCGGTGATGGCGCACTACCATTCACGGCTCCGCGCACTAACTCTGTCTCAGCCGCGAAGATAAATAATCCGATCAGGTCTTGCACGTGAATCCAAGGCATCCATTGCCGGCCGCTGCCGAATTTCGCGCCCATGCCCCAGCGAAACAGCGGAAGCATTTGCTGTAATGCTCCACCTTTTGTTCCTAGAACAACACCCGTCCTCACCGTCACCACGCGCACGCCGAATTCGGTCGCCCTTAAGGCTTCTCGCTCCCAATCAACGCAGACCTCGGCAAGGAAGCCCTGTCCCGGGGCGGCGTCCTCGGCCAGGATTTCGTCTCCCCGGTCGCCGTAGTATCCAACCGCCGACCCACTGACCAGCACCGCCGGTTTGTTCTTCAGCTGCCTGAGCCCGTCCACTAATTGGTGCGTCAACTGAACACGGCTATCGCGGATTCTTCGCTTTGCTTCTTCATTCCAGCGCTGCGCAATGGGCTCACCCGCGAGGTTCACCACCACATCGAAACGAGGAATGGTATCGAGGGGCGGCGCCTCCCCAGGTTTCCACAAAAAGTACGCTGCTCGCGAATCGAGGTGCGCGCTACGTTTGCGACCGAGGTAGTTTACGCTATGTCCCTCCGCAAGCAGAGCATTTACAAGTTTTGTCCCCAGGAACCCCGTTGCGCCGGTGAGTAAGTAAGTCATTTCAAGCCACCTTTCGCGGCTCTTTTCCCGTTGCCTCCACGTAACGGATCTCATCGATGTAGGCCTTGGTATCTGTCTTCCGCTTCATGCCCTCGAGCGACATGTATCGCAACTGGCCGAAGATGGGCCGGTCGTACCATGGCCGGTCGTGAAGGCCGAGACACCAGAGAATATTGGTGTAGGTATTGGGGTCGCGGCCGTCCAGCGCATAGCGGCCGTGAAGGTCCACCATAATGTCGGCGGCATCCTGATAGTGCTGCGTCCATTCAATGATCTTCTTGCCCCAATACATTCGGTAATAACCATGGATCTTACCGCGCAGCAGCATCTCCTTCTGCGTTGCATTCCACAGCTCATCGTAGGTTTCGCCGTGCTCCAACTGCTTGGGTGTATAGCTAGGGTCGCGCTTGTCGCCCGCGTGTTTCGCCATCGTCTTTTGGCACCACTCCGGTAAGTTTTCCAACCGGCCCGGTCGATCTACGAAGCGGGCATAATTGAAAGCAAGTTCACGGCGCACAATGAGCTCTTCCAGATATTCAGTGGCAATGAGCTTATGCTTGGCTGCATGTCGCTTCACAGCTAACGCAATTTCCAACGATGAGATCTGCCCAAAGTGCAGATAAGGACTCATATGAGATGTCGCGTGGGCTGACGGTTCATTTTTCTCCTTGGCGTAGCGACTCAAATTGTGTTCGAGAAAATAGGTGAGTAGCTTCTCAGCCTGTAGGCGGCCGCCGGTGAAAGCAGTTGAACGCTTCACTGAGTGGTCGATCTCGCAACTTTCAACTAGTTGTTCGATCTGGCTTTCCCCTACTTCGGTATGAAAAGCAGGTGGTTCGCTCACAAATCTGTGTTTGACGTGCAACTCGCCGGCGGCCTTTAGGTACTTACTCAGTACCTTGTTAATTTTCGGCCGGAGGGTGTACGCCGCATACTCTCTCTTCCCGAATACGTTCATCGGCACGATGCAACTGGAATCGACAACGTAGTAGGCGACGTCCAGCTTCGCTGGCACCCGCGCGTTGTGTTCGCGTGCTATGAAAGTCGGGTAATCGTCGGTGACAACAGCAGCGGCTCGCCTCGCCAAATCGTAGAAAGCATGATTCTGCTTCGCTTGAGTTTTTCGCAAGTAAAACACATAGCCGATGCCGGCCTTCTTCAGCCGCCGTCTGGTCTCGGGCACACCCTCCAGAATAAAAGTATGCAGCCGATCATTCGCATATTCATAGGTGCATGTGAGGCCCTCGTAGTACAGGACCGGCAGATTGTGACGATTCGCCAGCTCAACGGCGTAAAGCAGCCCGTGGTTCGACTCCACGCGCCTGTTCATCTGGGCCCAGTACAGCACGTAATCGCGTTCCGGCCGCTCCGGAGCTTGGTTGAGACGGGTTATCCGCTCAATTTCAATCGCCATTGACCATAGGATGCCTTCCGGACGTCCGTCGCCAGTGTTTAATTGCGCATCGATTATTCCTTGGGCGCAATACCCAAGGTCTTCATCTTCCTATATAGATTGCTGCGCTCAAGTCCCAGCAACTCGGCGGCGCGCGTGACATTCCCACTTGTTTCTTCAAGTTTACGGAGAATGTAGTCGCGTTCAGCAGCCTCTTTCACCTCGTGCAAGCTGCCCAAGGTCTCGTTTGCTTTGCCGCCAGGCTTTCGGGGTGTGCCTAATGGCAAATGCCGAGCCTCCACGGTGTGTTGCGGGTAAAGAATTACAAGCCGCTCCATCAAATTTCGCAATTCGCGCACGTTGCCGGGCCAATGGTGTGCTTCTAACGCCTCAATGGCGTCAGGGCTCAACTCTTTCGGCCGCCGGCCGTACGCGGCCGAGTAACTACGCAAAAAATGCGCCGCTAACTGCGGAATATCTTCAATTCGCTCGCGTAAAGGGGGTACGGTAAAGGGAACTACATTTAAGCGGTAGAACAAATCCTCGCGAAAATTTCCTCGCTCAATCTCTTTTTCGAGGTTCTTATTCGTAGCTGCAACGACGCGCACGTCAACCTGTATCGTCTGAGCAGCCCCCACTGGCTCGAAGCGATGCTCATCCAGCGCCCGAAGTACCTTTGCCTGTACTTTCAGGCTCATATCTCCCACTTCGTCCAGGAAAAATGTGCCACCGTGGGCCTTCTGCATCTTGCCAACTTTGAGGTCGAGAGTTCCATCTCGATTGGTGCGGCGGTGGCCGAATAACTCGCTTTCAATCAGATCTTCCGGGAGCGCCGCGCAGTTCACCTCTACAAACGGGCCGCTCGATCGTTGGCTGGAACGGTGAATGGCTCGCGCAACCAGCTCCTTGCCTGTCCCGCTCTCCCCATAAATCAACACACGGCCGTTCGTACCGGCCATAAGTCTCAATTGCTGGCGAAGGGCCTTCATCGGCACGCTGTCGCCAATGATCTCCGGCGCACCGCTATCTTCGCGGAGCCGTTCCAGCTCTAAATCAGTACGCCGTTGCCGAACCGCATGTTGAAGCGAAAGGCTTACTTTCTCAATGGTTAACGGCTTTTCGACGAAATCAAACGCGCCGAGCTTGGTTGCCTTCACAGCGGTTTCAATGTTGCCATGGCCCGAGATCATAATGACCGCGGGACGCGAGTCGTGCGGCATTTCTTGTATCAGCTTTAGTGCTGTCAGCCCATCCATTCCCGGCAACCAGATGTCCAGCAACACCGCTTCATAACTCTGGCGCCCTAGTTCTGCGAGGCAGGCTTCTCCGCTCTCGACCGCCACGCAATCGTAGCCTTCGTCACCGAGAACACCACGAAGCGATTGGCGGATTCCCGCCTCATCATCAACGATCAGGACCTTCGTTCCTCGCACTGGTATCTCTTTTCAGGCTAACCCGTCCACTCGGTGGCACGCGGCCGTCCCCTTTGCGCTCTTGAGAGACTCGCGCAAGACGGGCAGGCAATCAAGCGTGCCACCCGAAGAGACAGCGACTTCCTTTCCGTCTGGTCGCACGCATCCGCCCCCTTTGCGCTCTTGAGAGACTCGCGCAAGACGGGCGCGCAATCAAGCGTGCCACCCGAAGAGACAGCGACTTCCTTTCCGTCTGGTCGCACGCATCCGCGCCCTTTGCGCTCTTGAAGGCCAGAGGCCCCCTATTCTTCGCTCTCGATGAGCCAGCTGGCATCACCAACTAAGCGCGCTGCCGCATTTTCGCTCCGAAGTCCATCTAACGTGAGCCTGCGGCTCTCCCTCAGATCTTCCGCGAATTGACTGGTCAGTTGGTGCGCAACGGCACGGTCCCGGACCGCGAGATTAACTTCATTGTTCAGCCGGAGGGAGCGTGGGTCGAAATTAGTAGAACCGGCAACGGACCAAAGATTATCGACCACCATTAGCTTGGCGTGGATCATTGCCGGCTGATATTCGAAGAAGTCGACCCCAGCGCGGATCAGGCCTTTCGCATTAGCTTGGCTGAGAAAGCGGATGGAGTTATGGTCCGTTTGCTTTCCGGCCGTGATCACTTGAACTCGCACGCCGCGCTGCTTCACGGCGCGCATTAGCGAGTGGCGTGCACTTCGGTCGGGAAGGAAATAGGGGCTGGTAATTTGGATCGACTGCGTGGCCGAGTCGATGAGGGCTTGAAATAACATTCGCGCTCGAGTTGCGTCAAAGCGCGGCGTGCTCGTAACAACCATACACGCGGTTTCTCCGTGTGGGCCTTCGAGAGGGAATTGGCCGTCGGCGAACAGCAATTCGCCTGTGGAGTCGACCCACCCTTGAGCGAACGTCGCGTTCAAGCTTGCCGCTGCGGCGCCCTCAACTTTCAGGACGGTATCCCGCCAAGGCGGCTTACCTTTCGTGTACTCTATCCACTCATCCGCGTAGTCCGCCCCGCCGATGAAGCCAATGGCCCCGTCGACAATCAGCAGTTTGCGATGAGTTCGGTGATTGAAAGACGTAATATCCTTCAAATCCAGCCGGTGAAAGAAGGCCACTTTGCCGCCGGCATCCGTCAACGATTTAAAATAGGATTGGGCAGTACTAAAGCTGCCGATTGCGTCGATGACTAACCGCACTTCGACGCCTTCCCGGGCTTTTCGCGTTAGGTGCGTCAGCAACTCGCGAGTTAAATTTCCCTCTAAAAACTCGTATGCCTCAAGGTTGATGGTTCGGGAAGCGGCATCGATTGCCTTGAACTGCGCAGGATAAAATTCGGCGCCATTGCGGAGAACCGAAATTTGGGTCTGCCGATGCATAATGGCGTCGGTGAGGCAAGCCAAACGATACAGAAAATCTTCCGACTCAGGCGTCACATCGGAGTTCGGTTGCAGTCGATAGGGCCGCGTTGGCCCGAATAGGGCCATGCCGAAGCGGACCGCGTGAAAAATAGACGTGCCAACTCCAACGGCGGCCAAAGTTTTGGTAACCGGATGCGCATGATATCGACTGTGCTCCTTCGGTGAACTGTGACGCAAGGCGAGTTACCCCCGATAGAAAGACATGAGTGGACGCGTCTTGTTACGCGAATGTTGAGTGACGGCATTAAAGCAACTGGCTGGCGCGCTTGGCGAAATAGGTCAGGATGAAACTTGCGCCCGCACGGCTAATGGACATCAGGGATTCGAGAATGGTGCGGTCCAGATCAAGCCAACCCTTTTCCGCAGCGGCCATGATCATGCTAAATTCTCCACTCACCTGGTAAGCGGCAAGCGGAACATTGAAGTGCTCGCGGGCATCGCGGAGGACATCTAGATAAGGCATCGCCGGTTTCACCATAATTATGTCGGCGCCCTCTTCAAGGTCGAGAGCTATCTCACGCAGGGCCTCGCGGCCATTAGCCGGGTCCATTTGGTAGCCACGCCGATCGCCAAATTGCGGAGCCGATTCGGCAGCTTCACGGAACGGCCCATAAAATACCGACGCGTACTTGGCCGCATAGGACAGGATGGGTGTTGCCGTGAAGCCTTTCACATCGAGGGCACTGCGTATTGCGGCCACGCGGCCATCCATCATGTCACTCGGAGCAACGATATCGGCACCCGCTTCGGCATGAGAGACGGCAGCTTTCGCAAGCAGATCAAGCGTGGCATCGTTGTCAACCTGGCCGTCTCGCACGATACCGCAGTGGCCATGGCTAGTATATTCGCAGTTGCAGACGTCGGTAATGACCAGCAACTCCGGAACCTCGCGTTTCAAGGCGCGAATGGCGCGTTGTGTGATGCCATCGGGCGCGTAGGCTTCCGATGCCCTCTCATCCTTAGTTTCGGGTATTCCAAAGAGAATTACTCCTCCCACGCCTAAGCCGCGGCACTCCTGCGCCTCGCGGACCAAATTGTCAATGGATAGCTGCGCATTCCCCGGCATGGAACTGATCTCCTTCCGCACGCCTTCTCCGGCGCAGACGAACAGAGGAAGGATGAATTGCGACGGCGCCAGCCGGGTCTCTCGAACCAGACGGCGAAGAGGTTCGCTTTGGCGTAAGCGGCGTGGGCGATGAATGGGGAACGGCATGCCTAATGTCAGTATCGCTGGCCTGGTAAGGTCTCGAATTGGCGCTCCTACCGTAGGATGGACAAATGGAGCAGAAGGCTGCCCGGCGTTGGCTTATATCCGGGCAAGTACAGGGCGTCGGATTTCGCTATTTTGTGCAGCGGGAAGCACGGGCGCTTGGCTTAACGGGATGGGCCCGGAATTTGGACGACGGACGCGTCGAAGTCTACGCGGCGGGCGACCGCCAAGGCCTGGATGCCATGGCCGCTTCGCTCCATGTTGGTCCTTCGCTTGCCCAGGTGCGCTCTGTAGAGCAAATTGAGGAAAATATCCAACGCCACGCAGGATTTAACATTCGTTGATTAGTTGAAAACCCTCCTAGACCTGTAGGTTTATTGGGCAGCTAGAGCAGCTCGTTCCAGATCTTCCGGAACGGCTGAGAGCGCCTCGTTAAAGCTATAGCCGAACCCCCGCACGGACCGAATCATGATGGGATTTGCCGGATCCAATTCAATTTTCTGGCGAAGGCGTAGAATGTAAACGTCCACGGTTCGATCGGTCACCGCCCGATCATGCCCCCACACAGCGTCCAGCAGTTGTTCGCGACTGAAAACGACGCCCGGTCGGCTCATCAAGAACTCGAGCAGCCGGAATTCGGTCGCCGTTAGGGAAAGCGGCGTACCATTCAGCCGCACTCGACAACTGGTCCGATCCAATTCAAGGGAAGCGGCCTTCAAGAGGCGAGAAGCCGTGGCCTGACCTCGAAATTGAATCTTGATGCGGGCAACCAACTCCCGAATGAAGAAAGGCTTAACAATGTAATCGTTCGCGCCCAGCTCGAGTCCGACGATCCGGTCCGTCTCCGAA
The DNA here is from genome assembly GCA_049802535.1 of Bryobacteraceae bacterium. Lineage (GTDB taxonomy): Bacteria > Acidobacteriota > Terriglobia > Bryobacterales > Bryobacteraceae > Bog-105. The sequence goes on from JBARMQ010000100.1 coordinate 32,732, forward strand.
GCCCGCGCGGTCAGAAAGATCACTGGAATATGGGCTAACTCGGAGTGGGCACGGACGCCCTTACAAATGTCCAAGCCATCTGAGTCCGGGAGCATTACATCGAGCAGGATCAGATCCGGGCGCTCGCGTCGACAGAGGTCGACAGCTCCTCTGCCGGTCTGCGATCCGGCTAGCGCAAATCCTTCTTTTTCAAGATTATACTTGAGCAATGCGAACAGGTCCGCGTCATCTTCGATGAGGACGATTTTTTTCATATTTGGCTACGGGCTGTAACGCGCGCCCAATCACACCTTAACCCGGTGTCTATTACAACTACATTACTATTTGATGAATTGCGGCTAAATCCAACGGGGAAGAAA
>JBARMQ010000101.1:0-8629 GCA_049802535.1 Bryobacteraceae bacterium
CGTTCGCTCATCCAAAACCGGCGCCAAGGCCTTGAAACGTGCGGCGATTGCGGCGGCGTCTATCACTAATCACAGTATGTCTTAAAACATTCTTATTTGGAAATGTTATTTCTAGACAGATCCTAAGCTTCAGCGACCACCGGGTTGCGCAGTTCGCCTATAGCGGGAATTTTGACGATGACGTCGTCACCGGCTTTAAGTAGACGCGGAGGATTGCGGACGAACCCGACGCCGGCGGGCGTGCCGGTGGAGACGATGTCGCCCGGTTCGAGAGTGAAGACGCTCGAGAGGAACTCGATCAAGGCAGGTATGTTGAAAATCAAATCGCTGGTATTGCCGTTTTGCAGGACTTCGCCGTTGATTTCCATGCGGATTTCGAGGGAATGCGGATCGGCAATCTCGTCTTTCGTCACGATCCACGGACCCATGGGAGCGAAGGTATCGAAGCTTTTGCCCATGAGCCATTGAGTGGTTGCGCGCTGATAGTCGCGAGAGGTGACATCGTTGACGATGGTGTAACCGAACACATGCTCTTGCCAATCGGCGCCGGCGATACGGCGGCCGCCCTGGCTAATGATGAAAGCGAACTCGGCTTCGTAGTCCGGGACCTTGGCTATTTTCGGAAGGATGATGTTGTCGCCGGGACCAATGACGGCGGTCGCGAACTTATTAAAGATCGTTGGGATGTCCGGGATTTTGGCGCCGGTTTCGGCAGCGTGATCGCGGTAGTTCAATCCGACGCATATCAGTTTCTTCGGCCGGGGGATGGGAGCCATCAATTTCACCGAAGACAGCGGCGCATGCGCGGATCGAGGCGCGGCTGTAAGAAAGCTTTTAATGCTGGCAAGACCATCATCGCCGGATTCTATGACTTCGAGGAGAGAAGCGAAACCTTGCAAAGAAAGGTCGATGACGTCGGAGCTGGACACGACGCCGGGGCGCACACGGCCCTCGGATTGATAGGTGACAAGACGCATAAGCTCCATATTGCCATGGGAGGCCACAACACCTTGTGTTACCTAGCAGGGTGGGAAAAAGTAAGGAATTGGGATGGTGTCTTCCTCCCGGCGGCCGCGAACGTGAAGATCCAGCCAGCTTTGAAAAGGCCTCGGTGGCGCAGTTTGCGCAGCAGCGCAATGGTCTTCAGATCAGCGGAGGCAAAGTTCTCAAGAGTGGAACGCGCCACGTTGTCAATCGCTCTACGACTGGCCGCATGGAGCCTCATAAAGCCAGACCGCCCCTGGGAGCAAAGCTTGTCAATCCAACCACCGCCAGCAGCAGATGAAGTGTCGCAAAACAGGCTATGGCGCGCTCCTGAACGAGAAGCGATCGAATGTCCTCATAAGTGGCAAAGTGTTCCCTTTCTATCCATTGGTACCAGTCCATTGAAGGGTGTGATGACGGACGTTATCACAGGTAATCTGACCGGGAAGCTATCCCGTTCGGTGCCGACGCTGCACACTCTGCTTTCTCTGGGCGGCGCTCTCAGCGTAACTTATGCGCCCAAGTACAGGACGTGAACGTACACGCCGGTTCTCGGGTTGTAAGCCAGATAGTAACCCGGGTCGTCTGGGTCGGGGTACAACACGATATCGTCGGAGCTCCAGTCCCATCCCTCGACAAAGCCGATGTCAGCGGGTGCAACAGAGAAATAAAAGCCGTCTAAGAAGAACCTCGATGGAGCGCCACCAGCCAATCGATAGATATGATTCGCACCGACGACTCCGGGGAAACGCCCATGCTCCCACGGGTGGTCGAGATGGTACTGTGCGCCATCCTCGTGTCCTACCCAGCGGCCATTGGGGTCAACGTGCGGAGCGGCCGGATGCCCAGGAGCATCGGGTACATGTTGGGGCGGAGCGCCATGTTGAGGCGCGGGCTGATGGGATACCGGCACTCTCGACGGCGCAGCCGAGCGCGGAGCCGGGCCGTGCTGCGGAATGAAGCCGTGCCCTACTTGAGCCGGGGCTGCGCCTCTTCCCGCAGGCGGTGCGCCTTTTCTTTCTTGTGGATGTTGTGCAAAGGCAACGGTGGCGCCGGCCAACAAGAGTGCCGTTAACGAAATGTTTAAAGTTCTCATTTGCTTCACCTCGATAAGAAGCAGTCAAATGCAACTATAGAGGCGCGAGGACTAGGACTTTTGTTTCTCTAAAACCGGGATAAGTGACGGACTCGTCCCATTAAAACTAGTCAAGATAGTGGAGTTACAACTTACGAGCGTACTTCAGGGGACGGAGGCGGCAGCCGCATTGGCGATAGCGATGCCTTGGCATTGACAATCGTGGAAGACCATTTCGCGAACGAGTTGATTGAACTTGATGGCCGGCGACCATCCAAGGCGATCCCGCGCCTTCGATGAATCTCCCAAGAGCAAGTTGACCTCCGATGGACGATAGAGCGCGGGATCGATTGTTACATATCTCCTGTAATCGAGATCCACCACCGCAAACGCCGCTTCCACAAACTCGCGAACGCTGTGCGCCTCCCCGGTCGCGACCACGTAATCGCCGGGTTCGGGCTGCTGAAGCATCACCCACATCATTGCCACGTATTCGCGGGCGTGTCCCCAATCGCGCTTGGCCTCAAGGTTCCCCAAGCGAAGATCTTCCTTCTTGCCGGCCAGAATCTCGGCGACTCCAGCAGTGATCTTTCGGGTCACAAATTCGAAGCCGCGGCGCGGAGATTCATGGTTAAACAAGATGCCGTTATTGGCATGAACTTTATACGTTTCGCGGTAATTCCGAGTTAGTTCGAAGCCACAAACCTTACTGATGCCATAACTCGAACGAGGATGAAAGCGCGTTTGCTCATCCTGCGGCACCGTGTCGGCCTGGCCGAACATCTCACTTGAGCCCGCGAAATAGAACCGGCACGCCGGCGCAGCGGTTTTGATGCTCGACAAGAGGTAGTGAGTGCCATTGATGTTGGTGTTAAAGGTTGAGAACTCATCGTCGAATGAGTAGGAGACGAAACTCTGAGCGGCGAGGTGGTAGCATTCATCCGGCTTGACTCGGCTCACCACTTCGAAAACGCTGGCGTAGCTTTCCAGTGAGCCGGCATGCAGAATGACACGGTCGCGCACAGCAGACAGCCGAGCTAATCTCCGTTCGGGATCTTCAAAGGCAACGCGGCGAACAATCCCGTGAACTTCGTAGCCTTTTGCCACGAGAAACTCGGCCAGATAGGAGCCATCTTGGCCTGTTATTCCTGTAATTAAAGCCCTTTTCAATGCCTGCATCGTAGCATGTGGCTGCCTACCGCCGTGACGGCCTGGACCGTCGGCCGGAAAACAGATCTTCGCAGACGGCGGAAACCCGGTCGACAACCGGCATGTCCGCAGTCACACCCATACGCGTCAACTCCGCGGCTACGCGATCGGCCAAGTGAAGCAGGTGTTGTGCTCCATGCGCATCCCAAGCAAAGTCGAGAATTTCACGAGCGTAGCGGTTGGCCCGGAATTCCCGCTTGGCGAAGGCCTGCGCCGCCGCGCCTATCGATTTACGGCCCGCTTCATCGTTCATCAACGTATCGAGAGCGGTCGCCAGCGCCATTTCGTCTCCGCACGGAACTTTGACGACACAATCGCCGGGCAATTCTGCGTAGAAACCAATGTCGTTGACGATGATCGGTTTGGCGAAGAGCATCTCCTCTATTGCGGAAGCCGAAGCGCCTTCGGTTATCGGATAGCGCAGAGTGGCGCAGATATCGGCATGGAGGAGATAGGCGTGCAGAACATCGTCTGGCACAGCGCCGAGGATCTGAACGCGATCCTGGACTTTCCGCTTCCGCGCCAGATTCTCCAATCGAGCTCTGTATTCGGGCGCACAACTTCCAAGGACGGCGTAAGTGAATTGCTTGGATTCGCAGCGGGCCAAGGCATTAATGACGAATTCGACTTGTTTGTTCGGATTGACTTGACCTATCGTGATGATCAGCAGTTCTCCCGGCGCGACTAACTCATTGCGGGACCTATCGCTGGGGCGAAGGTCCGCATCGTAGGGAAGCGGGATGTGATGAACCGGGCCCGGAAAGACCTGTTCGACGCGCCGCTTGAAAAATGCCGAATGCGTGACGACGCCTATGGCTCCGTGGATAGCCTCTTCGAACAAAGGAAAGTCGCCAACCCGCGAGGTTTCCCAAATCCGTTTGCCGGTGGCGAGGCGCCCAGGCTCGCCATACAGGTGAATCATTAAATCGGCGAGCGTGGCCGGATCGCGGAGTTCCTCAAGATAGTAGGCGGCGAAAAAATGGTGCATTACGAAATCATGCAGGATGCAAATACCAGCATGGCGACGGGACAAAAGGTAAATTTCGCGATGGAACGGCAGATTATTGCCGAAGTTATAAAAGACGAAATCGTAGCGAGACAGCGTGCGAGCCGACACGCTGGCTGCGTCAATAAATCGCTTGCTCGGAACCTTAAGGTGACGCACTGGGCCGGAGTCGAAGTAGCAGACCTCTACTTCGCACAAGGCAGAGAGTTCGGAGGCGATGCCGGCGCTGGCGCGGCCAATAGCGCTATCGGTAGAAAGAGGGGTGAACCAAGCGACTTTCATTGCGCGAGGCTCGCGATGATGTGATTCCAGTTAATGCGAAGGCCCCGGACAAGATCGCGGCCAGCTTCGCCCATGCGTTTGGCCAAGGCGCGGTCCAGAAACAACCGGTCCATGGCGCCAGCTAATGCTTTCGGGTCAGGAGGAACAACATAGCCGGTAGCCCCATCCTTGACCAATAGATCGGTCCCACCGGAATCGATGCAGGTAATAACAGGCTTCTCGGCAAGATACGATTCGAGCGTGACATAACCGTAGGAGTCCTCATCGTACGGGATGTAGGCCGAACCCAGCGCACGTCCGAACCATTCAGCCTTCTCCTGCTCAGTGATAAAGCGATCGACAAAAGTAACTCGATTTTCCAGACGATGCGCGGCGATGAAGTTCTTGATGTCGACCGAGTCTTGAGGAGATTCGGTGCTCCCAGCAACGACCAACTGGACACCGGTGCGGCAATGAACCATGCTCTCGACCAACAGACGCTGGCGCTTCGTTGAATTGACACGGCCTGGCGCAAATATGTAATCGCCATAGCTGTCGCAACGGAAATGCTTCTCGTTCAATAGCGGCGGATAAAGCACCGTCGCGTCCAGGCCGTTGAATTGCTTCAGGCGCTTGCCCGTGACTTCGGAATTCACGAAGATTTTTTTGGCTTCCGGTAGAAAGCTATTATCAGCGGCGCGAATAGAGTCGCGCAGACGAACACCGTCAGCATTATCGGGCAAGCCCTGAAATTCAGTTCCCCAAAAATCGTAGGCTTGGCGGAATTGGTGGACGATCCAAAGAACCTTATTCGGATGCGGAACGAAATAAGCGGGGAACTTAAAGGAAACCACCAGATCCGCGTTCGGGATGCGAAACAGGCGGCACGCGAGGATCTGTTCGGGGATGCAGTCGGGCGGTTCCCAGCGAAACGGAATTCGAATGAGGGTGCTTTCGTGGCCAAACTCGCGGCATTTCTGGGTCAAGGCTTCCGCCAGGTGTTCTGCCCCGCCCCGGACAAAAGGCGCGGCGTTGTTGAGTACGACAATTTTCATGCTAGTAAGCGTTCACAGACGCGATCCCAGCCGATGCCAAGCTCATTAACTCGCGCCGGACTAGCCTTACCCATGTTCAGCGTTTCTTCAGGGGAAAGGAACAGACGATCCATGGACGCGCCGATCAATTCCGGGTCGGGCGGGATCACTAATCCATTGAGGCGGTCAGAGATCAATTCGATGACTCCGCCAGCGTCAGTTGTGGTGAGCACGGCCTTCTGTGCGGCTGCGGCTTCAAGCGATATGTAGCCGTAGGAATCCTCGTCAAAAGGAAAGTACGCGACGGCAAGCGACGCGGCAAACAAATCATACTTTCTCGCGTCAGAAATCCAGCCGGCGGAGAACTCAATACGATCGACAATCCGATATTTTGCAGCCAATTCCTTTAGATCAGAGAGGTACGAATCTTCTCCTGGGTCGGGCCGGCCCGCGATGATCAATCTCACTGCCGAACGCGTGTGCCGCAACGCCTCGATGGCCAGCCATTGCCGCTTATGACGCGTCAAACGCCCGAAGTAGAGAATGTAACCAGCGGAGCCAGTAGGATAAAACTTCTCTGGCGATAACAGTGGAGGATACAACACCTCCGCTTCGATTTGGTTGAAGTGCTTCAGACGATCGCGGACGACTTTGGAATTGCTGAAGACCTGGGTGGCTTCACCCAGGGCCAGATTGTCGGCCGCCAGTATCGCACTTCGACAAGCGACGCCTTCGGGCGTATTGGGAAGGTTTTGAAATTCGGTTCCCCAAAGATCGTATGCGCCGCGATAGTGGTGGATGAACCAAATTTTCTTATTGTGATGCTGTAGCAAATGGCTGGGCGTACGGATGGCGATGAGCACATCTCCGTGACCGGTGAGGTCGATCAGCCGGTAGGCGAGAAGTTGATCGGCAATTTCTTTGAAATCGCCACTGAATGGGAGCTCAAAGATCTCGACATCATGGCCGCGCCGGCGAAGTTCCTGACCGAGCCAATCGACAATGAAGGTCGCGCCACCTTCAACAAACGGGAAAATACTGGTCGCGATAATGACCTTCATTGGACGCGCGTCAGTTCCAGGTTCACGGAAAACGCATTGACGAGTTGCGAGAGATCAGGCTCGCTCAGATCACCGGTCGCGTCATCGACGATGCGGATGGCGAAGCCCGAAGATCGCAACTCTTCTAAGAACATGGATGGCTCAACGCCCGCGCGACGGAGATGGGCCGCCGCGAATTCGATCAGAATGACGATGTGGCGATTGGCGTCAACTATATTTCGCATCCCACGCAGGACCAAAGGCTCGGCGCCTTCGACGTCAATTTTTACAACGTCGATGCTGGTGTGGGCCAGAGCGGAATCAAGGGTAGTTGTCGGAACGGTGATGCGGGAATCGCTCTCGACACCAAAGAGCGTGTTGTGCCCCGAGTTGGCGGCGTAAACGGAAAGGTTCGCTTCTCCGACAACATCCGAGACGGCTGCGCAACGAAGATCGATCATGCCGGATTCCAGAAAACCGTTTACCTGCACATTATCTTTCAAGATCTGGAAGGTTTGCGGCGCCGGCTCGAAGCTGATCACCTTCCCGTTGGGAGCGACACGAACGGCGGCATGCAGGGTCACCACGCCGATATTCGCGCCCACGTCCACAAACGTCATTCCCGGCTTTAGAAGTTGCTGTAAGCGCCGCACCAGACCGGGCTCCATGACACCGCGCAAAGCGTGAAAGGCAGCCATGCGCCATTCTTCACCGGGTTGAGCTATAACGAAGCCATCGAGTTCAGTGATAAAGATGTTATTTCCGCCGAGCAGTAAGGGGAGCCGCCGGTATTCGTTGCGGAAAGCGGCATGCGCAGCGGACAGCCGGGACAGCTCGGCCGATATGGCAGAGATGCGATCGGCAATACTCGCCAGCGCTTCGTTATTCGATGCGATTTGTGCGCGCATAACCACGCCGTGTTCTTCCTCGCGTGCGATTCCCACGCCGTAAGCGTCGAGCTTTTCTGAGACGGTCCAAAGATTTTGGTCGGCCTTTTCGCTCACACTGTCGATGCGGTTCGCCAGTTCGCGCAGCACCAAGGTGAGCTTCTGATCGAGCGAGACGAAGGGAGCGTGCCAGGCTCTCGCTAGAAAATCAAAGCCTTTCGAGCCAAGACTGCGGAGGCTTGAAATGATCGACCGCCTCGGTTGCGGGGCGGCGGGCGCAGCTGGCAGGCCTTCAAAGGCGACTCCGCGGCGCTTGGCTTCTTCCGAATTGACGAGTTGCTGCAGTAGGACACGCCGGGGCGTATGCCGGCGAAGCATTTCCACACAATTGACAAAGCTCGCAGGATCGCATTCGCGGCTCAAGACAAGTCTGTAGGATTCCCGAATGAACGTGTCGTCCTCCGGAAGTGGTATGAGAGCGCCTAAGTCGACAACAGGGATTCTGTGCTGCACCCGTTTAGCTTGAGACCCATTCACCTCATGGGATTTCGCCGGTACGAGACCGGCACTAATCCTGGCTTTAAACAAGTCTTTGGTGAATTGCAAACGGTCTCCGTAAGCGGCGCAATGATAGGTCTCAGATAAACCTTGATGGTCACCTCCGATAGTACTCTGGAGTATTTGCCGCCTAGCATGGCGATTCATTTGGCGGTGGTCCAGCGGCTGAGACAAACAAGCAACCCGCTAAGGAACAGCCAGCCGGAAACTCGTCCATGGCGCAATGGCTAAAGGTGTGGGGAGTAGAGGCCGTCGAGCAGATGCAGAAAACGCTCACCGAGATGAACGTCCAGTTAGCCGATGTAATTGGCATGGCGATCTTGCGCCCGATTGTAGCGGGCGAGCGCGGAGCGATTAGCCGCTTACAAACATACCGCGTGCGAGCCAGTCGCCAGGAGATCGCGCGCAGCCTGGAAGGCAACTGGCGCCAGGAGTCCAAGAAATGGATCCCTGTGAAAGCCCTATAACCGCAGCCTCAAAGAAGATTCATTAGTTGACAAGTCCATTGTCTCATTGGTGGGCCCTGAAGGATTTGAACCTTCGACCAAAGGATTATGAGTCCTCTGCTCTAACCG
>JBARMQ010000102.1:0-2063 GCA_049802535.1 Bryobacteraceae bacterium
ACCATAAGCAATGCTGTCGGTTTACCCATCCGCTGGCCGCGATTGGAACCATGAGTTGGCCGGATTTCGACGTCCCGCAGCGCCGGCGGAGCTCACCTGCGGGCCTTTCTGGTCCGCTCTGGAACCATCCGATGGCCGAGACTGCGAGTTCGGAAGCATTCGTTGGCCAAGACTGCGGAATGGTACCGAGCGTCGGGCAGACAAAACTATTGATTAATGTTTCATTCCATGTCAAGGTGTATGTGTGTCACAGAGCGCACGTACAAAGAAAGCGAAGAATGAGAAAGCAGATGACGTCAGGCGGTGGCTCGTGGAGTCGATTAGGGACCTTTGGCCTGTTGCTGACGGCTCGCTGTCGCTTCGTAAAAGTCCGTGCGTGCGGACCAACTGCGCAGCCTGCGCCGCGGGGGAAGGCCATCGCAGCTATGTGCTTTACGGTCGACGCGGCGGCCAACGCTTTTCGATCTATGTGCCCGAAGAACTCGTGGCGGATATCCAGGTGGCCTTGGAGAACGGACGTCGTCTCAAGGATTTGATCAGTATGGCTGGCGAACGGTACGCCCATGCACTGAAGAACCAACGGAGATCTCGGTCGGATATGTGAATCGTGGGAGACAACAATGCTTACTGAGAACGAACTTCTGACCTGGTATTCCCGCAGCGGTGCATCTGAAGAGGCACAAGCAGTCATCGGCCGTGTCCGGTCATCGGACCCCGCCCGCCGGGTGGGTGGCGGTCGGCGCAATGTCGCCGGCCGGTATCCGTCCAGAAAAATGCGTGTCACGGTTCAGTTTGAAAGCCATCGAGTGGAGCTGGCAGCGATCTACGAGTTGGAACACGACCGCGACGTTATCGAGTATTACGATCAGCCGCCGACATTGAAACTGGACTACCGTGGAGCAACGGGGCGTCATCTGGGTGTCCTCCACACGGCAGATTTCTTCGTGATCCGCCAGAATAACGCAGGCTGGGAGGAGTGCAAAACTCAGGAGGAGCTTGTTCAGCTCGCACAGCGCAACGAAAACCGGTACCAGTCAGTGGACGGACAAGGATGGCGCTGTCCGCCGGGTGAGGCTTACGCCGTGCCGCTCGGTCTGTACTACAAAGTTCGTTCTTCGAGCGACGTCAACTGGGTCTTTCAAAGGAACATTCAGTTCCTTGAAGATTACCTTCGCAGCGAAGTGACGGTCGCTTCGAGCGTCCGCGAATCGTTAATCGCGCGCGTAGGCGCCGCTTCAGGTTTATCCCTGCAGGAGCTATTTGAAACCACGGCTGGCATCGCCGGTCGCGATGACATCTATGCTCTCATCGCTGCCAGCGAGATCTATGCCGATCTCTGCAACGAATCGCTTACTGAACCCAACAAGGTGCTCCTGTTTGGCAGCGAAGCGGAGGCGCGGCCTGATTCGGACGTGGCTTCGAAGCCTGCGCATCTCGACGTGCGAGTGGAGCAGCAGACTGCGGCCGAAGCGAGGCTCAGAAAGGCGAATGAAGGCGAGTTGGCTGTTGCAAACGAGCGATTCCGTCACGTAGCAGCCTATATGAAAAACCTGCCGCAGTGCAGTGAGAGCGCGGTTTCGGCGCGAACACTTCGGCGCTGGGTCGCAGCTTATCGCGCTGCGGAAATCAACCTGGGCAGTGGCTATCTCGGGCTGCTTCCCGAACCACGGAGAGGCAATACGACTCCCAAACTGCCCGAGGAGTCGCGCGCCGTCATGAGCGAGTTCATCGTGTCAGATTACGAGACGCTAAAACAGAAAACGAAGTACGCCTCCTGGATTTCCTTGAAGCTGGCATGCGATCGGCGCGGAATCTTGCCACCTAGTTATAAGGCATTCAGCACCGCCGTTCTCAGGCGTCCGGGGTTTGAGCAAACCCTGAAAAGGCAGGGGCCGCGCGCTGCCTACCCGCAGGAAGCGTTTCATTGGCGGTTGGAGTTCAAAACGCCGCCGCACGGCGACCGGCCATTTGAAATCGGCCACATTGATCATACGGAACTCGATGTAGAGTCGGTTTGCAGCCAGACGGGTCGGCGATTGGGCCGCACCTGGATGACTCTACTC
>JBARMQ010000103.1:0-9894 GCA_049802535.1 Bryobacteraceae bacterium
CTCGCCTCTTGTTCGTTCACCAACTGGCGCCAATGTTCACGCCGCGTTTCGGGTGTTGTTCTGCTCATGCCCCACTATCGGCACGTTTCAAACACCCGCGCCAGTGGGGTTCATGTGATGCTTACGATTATTCGATGAAGCACGTCGCCTTCACAAGCCGTTTTTCCATTACCCGTACCACAAACCCCTGGTGGAATCGGAAATTGCGAAGCTCCGCAACAATCCCGATCTGATCGAGGCTGAACGCAAATATAAACAAGCGCTTGATCTCGAGAAACGGCGTGCAGGCCACTTAGGTACTCCATCTCAGGTGACACTGTCCGATCCCAATTCGCTCGATAAAGCTGTTCGACACGCGGCTAATGCGATCAATGCTCATCTTCAGTTGGCACTGCTGTATCGAACTTGGGAGCGGTTCGACGATGCCACTCAACAGGCGAACGCTGCTCTTGATATATATGATCGCTTTCCAATGGCTCCAAGAACAACCCGAAAAGATTGGTATGCGGAGCGAGGCACTGTTTCGGCTCACGGAGATTGAGCACCGACTGGGTAAACTGAGCAAACCCGAACTGGTCCAAAAATATAGGTACATCCTGAACCTTGACGAACGGTCTGGAGATCAATCTGCCAGCAGAGCCACCCAAGCCCTTCTGAACGAAGTTTGCTGAATTAAGTATTGTTCAGCTCATTTACAGCTCAAAATGAATGGAGCGGTATTAGCCTTTTGGCAGGACAGTAATGTCCCTAGCTTTGTGCATAAGTCGTGAATTACGTTCAGCGCTGCACGGTGGGAGGACGGTGTTTCAGGTGATGAACGACGGCTACTTTTCGCGAGCGAAGAGCAAGGTGTAGTTCGCGCCTGCCGCTTGCATCTCTCCGTGGTCGATGGCCCCGGCCAACGGAGTATAGCCAAGCTCGTCGAGTTTATTTAACGCATGAACAAGAGGGAATCTAGCCAGCCCGCCAAATTGGGACGCTTCGGGACTACCGTTTGGAGCGCCGGTCTCAACTCGAAAAATGACACCGTGCTGAATTTGCACAGTCGCATATTCCTTCGCCATTGAAGCTACGGTAGCAAATCTTTGTCATTAGGCCGTCCAGATGCAAGGCGATGATTCTTAACGATTCGTTAATCCTTTCCTGCCAGAGTCGGAAGAATGGGGAGAATGCATCGAACGCAGCGCGGCTTCACGCTAATCGAGCTTTCGGTGGTGCTGGTTATTATTGGCCTCATCATCGGCGGGGTGGTGGTGGGACGCGACCTCATCAAAGCGTCGGAAGCACGGGCCACCATCACTCAGATTGAGAAATACAACACAGCGGCCAATACCTTTCGAGAAAAATATAGCTTTTTGCCGGGCGATATTAACGCAACGGCGGCGGCGCAATTTGGATTTATTGCACGCGGCCAATATGCCGGTCAGGGAGATGGAAACGGCCTCATAGAGGGTGTATGGGGCAACTCCCGAGGGAAAAACCAAGGTGAAGAGGAAGAAGCTGGAGAGACAGTAGTATTTTGGACAGATTTAAGCACAGCCAGAATGATTGACGGAAGTTTTCAAGCGGCATCAATATGCTGTCGTGGCAGCGAAGTGACAGCGATAGATACCTATCTTCCTGCTGCCAAGCTCGGGCAGGGGAACTATATTTATGTTTTCAGTTCAGGGCAAAAAAATTATTTTGGACTTTCTGCGGTCACTGCGATTGGTTCATCGGCGGTGGAAGACGTATGGGGAGATACATCTTCAACTCCATCACTATCTGTGCAGCAAGCTTACGAAATCGATCGAAAGATTGACGATGGATTGCCACAGTCCGGAAATGTTCTGGCGCAATATATAAATGGTGCCGTCTTATGGGTCGGTGCCTCTGCATGGGACCGCAGTAATCCGGATGCGCCTGGCCCCCTACAACAGCAGCTACCCCCGGCTCCTCCACAACGTGCTATGACAACAGCACCGCCAGCAGCGGCGCGCCGGGAGTAGCAGGAACAACGCAGCATTATTCCCTTGAAATCAGCAACGGCAGCAATGTCAACTGCGCCCTGAGCTTCAGGATGCAGGCCGGAGATTGAAGTGCCGCTTTGTGCGTAATTCTTGATTTGTGCACACGACCGGCGGTTTGGTCCCCTTCTTATAGTCTTAATCCCTTCAACCTGAGCATTCACTGTGACGGACGCACGACGACCAAACAACCTTACCGACTCTGCCGATGCTCACCACTTGCGCCGGGAACTCGGCCTCCGCGATCTGGTGCTTGCCCAAGTACTCTGCGTGGTCGGTTCAGCCTGGGTGGGAGTGGCCGCTAAGCTCGGTCAGGCGCATGCGGTCTTTTGGATCGGCAGCATGCTCCTGTTCTATCTGCCGCTCGCCGTAGTGGTCATTTATCTCAACCGGGAAATGCCGCTGGAGGGCGGGCTATACGAATGGTCAAAGCGAGCTTTTGGCGGAATGGCGGGCTTCCTGACGGGATGGAACCTCTGGGTCTACGCAATGGTAAACATTCCCTCAATCCTATTCATGATCCCGACCGAACTGGCGTACATGATCGGACCGAAAGCGGCTTGGCTTCCAGGGAGCAAGATCGGCACCGCGCTACTCATCGGTTTGGTGATTGTTGGGATCGCAGGCATCGCAGCACGCGGATTAGTAGCTGCCAAGCAATTACACAACCTCGGCGGCGCAATGATCTTGGCGGCGTATGTCATTCTCCTCTTGTTACCTTTGTGGCCGCTGCTTCGCGGCCGTGCGATCGCCTACACGCCTTTGCCCATGCATCTGCCGCCGGTCAGCTGGTTTAGCGTGGCCGTGTTCGGCCAGATCACCGTCGGCGGTCTCAGCGGATTTGAATATGTGGCGATCATGGCTGGCGAATGCCGCAATCCGGCCCGCTCGATCACTCGCTCCGTGGGAATTTCCGCGCCGCTGATTGCCATGATGTTCATTCTTGGCACCAGTTCGGTGCTCGCCTTCATCGGTAATCGCCCAATCGATCTGATCGGACCGATTCCGCAGACCTTCCGGCTCGCCTTCGGCACTTCCGGATGGGGAGCGGCGCTGGCGCCCTTCGCGATCTTTCTACTGCTCGTCAGGGCGGTCGCCGCGGCCAGTCTCATCTTCACCGGTTTGACACGCCTGCCCATGGCCGCCGGCTGGGACCATCTTCTGCCACAGTGGTTCACCGCGCTTCATCCCCGTTGGCGCACGCCTGTTAATTCAATTCTGTTCGTAGCTGTGATCTCGCTTCTCTTCGTCGTACTCAGCATGGCCGGCGTTCACGAACAGGAAGCAATGCAACTGCTCTCGAACACCTCCTCGGTGCACTACGGCATCACCTACGCCGTGCTATTCGCCATTCCCCTATTTGGCGCCCCACGTATGAGCGGCCCGTTACCGTTATGGGTCAAGGCCGCGTCCGCCGCTGGTCTCTTGTCGAGCCTCGTTGCCGTTATGATTGCGACTCATCCAATCATTGAGGTCTCTAACCGAGCCTCCTACGCGGCGAAGATCGGCGGCACAGTCGTGATCAGCAATGCGATAGGCGTTGTCTTGTACTGGTCCAGGAAGCGCATTCCGGCTGCCGTGGGTGCGTTGTCCAACACGCCGACTTGAGTTGACGCTACAATATGGGGCTATGCGATACGCCATAGCCCTCATGGGCATTCTTGTTCTCAGCGCGCAGGCAGCCGATGCCCCGGCGCCGTTGCGTGGTTATAACGCCTCCAGTTCGAACGAGGAAACCCAGTGGGAGCAAAAGTTCCGCGCCATCCCGGAAGAGTCACGGCTTCGCGATAACATGCAGCGCCTGTCCGCTCGGCCCCATCATGTCGGGTCGCCGTACGACAAGGACAACGCGGAATGGCTCTTGAAGCAGTTGCAGTCGTACGGGCTCGAAGCCAAGATCGAGACCTTCGATACGCTGTTCCCCACGCCGAAAGAGCGCCTGGTGGAGCTGGTATCGCCAAAGATTTACAAGGCTAAGCTCGAAGAGCCCGGTTTGCCGGTCGATCCAACCTCCAATCAGAAGAGCGAGCAGTTGCCCACGTACAACGCGTTCTCGATCGATGGCGACGTCACGGCGCCATTGGTATACGTGAATTTTGGAACGCCCGACGATTACAAGGAACTCGAACGCATGGGGGTCGGCGTGCAAGGGGCCATCGTCATTGCGCGATATGGCGGCTCGTGGCGCGGCATCAAACCCAAAGTAGCCGCCGAGCACGGAGCCGTTGGATGTCTGATCTATTCCGATCCGCATGAAGACGGCTACACGCACGGCGATATCTATCCAGGCGGACCAATGCGACCTCCGTTCGGAGTCCAGCGAGGAAGCGTTATGGATATGCCTGTCTATCCTGGCGATCCGCAAACACCAGGCATCGGGGCTACGCCGGACGCCAAGAAAATCCCGTTGAACGAGGTCACAACGCTGACCAAAATTCCGGTTATGCCGCTGTCCTACCAGGATGCGGAGCCGATGTTGAAAGAGCTGACCGGCGACCTCGTGCCGGAAAGCTGGCGCGGCTCCCTGCCATTCACGTACCACGTAGGACCGGGTCCCGCGAAAGTACATCTGATGGTCAAGTTCAACTGGGACCGCAAGCCCCTATACGACGTGATTGCCAGAATTCCCGGATCAAAATATCCGGACGAATGGGTAATCCGCGGCAATCATCACGACGCCTGGGTCAACGGAGCGGGCGATCCCATTTCAGGCGCTAGTCCTGAACTCGAAGAGGCCCGCGCACTGGGCGAACTGGTCAAGCAGGGTTGGAAGCCCGACCGCACCATCATATATTGCTTCTGGGATGGCGAGGAGCCGGGGCTCTTGGGTTCCACCGAATGGGCCGAAACGCACGCCGCTGATCTTCAGGCGCATACTGTCGCTTACATCAATTCCGACGGGAACGGACGCGGATATTTCCGTTCCGAAGGCTCCCATTCGCTCGAACGCTTCGTGAACGAAGTGATGAAGGACATCACGGATCCGGAAACGCACATGACGGTCTGGAAACGAGTGCGGCTTGCCGATATCTCCAGCGCGGCTGGCGAGAAAAAGGCCGCCCTCAAGAGTCGCCCCGATTTGCACATTGGCGCATTAGGATCAGGCTCCGACTACACGGTATTCATCGATCATCTCGGCGTGGCAAGTCTAAACGTCGGCTTCGGTGGAGAAGATGCCGGGGGCGGACAATATCACTCGATCTATGACGACTTCTATTGGTACACGCATTTTGAAGATACCGATTTTGCCTACGGCCGCGCGCTGGCGCAAACTGCGGGAACCATAATGATGCGTCTCGCTGATAGCACCCTGCTGCCTTACCAATTCGGCGATATGGCGGAGACCATTCGCACCTATGTAGCGGAAGTGAAGAAACTCGCCACCGATCAGCGAACCGAAGTAAAGGAACAGAATTCGGAAATCGAAGAGGGTGTTTACCAGGCATTGCAGGATCCCAAGAAGAAGATGGTTCCCCCGTCAAAAGATCCCGTGCCACCGTACTTGAACTTCGCGCCGCTCGAAAACGCTTCCGATGAGTTGACTCGTGCTGCGGAGAGTTACGACAAGGCGTTTGCGGCGGAAAGCGGCGCAGCTCCCGCCGGAGTGAACGAAAAGTTGATCCAGACTGAGCGCGCTCAGCTGGGCGAAGGATTACCCAATCGTCCTTGGTTCCGCAACCTGGTCTACGCTCCGGGCTACTACACCGGCTATGGCGTGAAGACATTACCGGGCGTCCGGGAGGCGATCGAACAGAAGCGCTGGACCGAAGCCGATCAGCAGATTGCCCGGGTTTCAAAAGCGTTGCAAAGCGAAGCTGACTTGCTTGACGAGGCTACAAAAGAGTTGAAGGCAAGCCAGTAAACCACCAGCACACAAGCAGTTCCGTCGGGGCGGCAAGATACAATTGCGACGGACGGAACGTGCCTTGTGACTCTGCACCCGGTTGACTACTTTATTCTCGCTCTCTACTTTCTCTTTGTTGTAGCCATCGGCTGGATTGCAAAACGGAGAATTTCGACCAGCGAAGACTTCCTGACGTCAGGCCATTCCGTTCCCGTCTGGATCACCAGCCTCGCATTTATCGCCGCAAACCTCGGCGCGCAGGAAGTGATCGGCATGTGCGCCTCCGGGGCCAAATACGGAATCATGACGGCCCAGTTCTATTGGCTGGGCGCGGTTCCGGCCATGCTCTTCGTTGGCGTATTCATGATGCCGTTCTATTACGGCAGCCGCGCGCGTAGCGTCCCCGAATACCTGAAATTGCGGTTCGACGAGAAAACCAGGGGCTTGAACGCAATTACCTTCGCGGTTATGACAGTCTTCTCGTCCGGCATCAGCATGTATGCTCTCGGGCTACTTTTTCAACTGGTCCTCGGGTGGAGCTTCACGAATGCAGTCCTGCTCTCGGCGGCTATCGTCTTGGTCTACACCTACCTGGGCGGCTTGACCAGCGCCATTTACAACGAAGTCGTTCAATTCTTTCTGATCGTTCTCGGTTTCGCCCCGCTCTCCATCCTGGCAGTGATGAAAGCTGGCGGATGGGCTGGTATTGCGGCGCATTTGCAGCCGGTCATGACGCACTCCTGGCGGTATCTCGGCCACGCCAGCGAAAACCCCATGGGCGTGGATGCGTTTTCCCTCGTCGCTGGACTTGGGTTCGTTTTGTCATTCGGCTATTGGTGTACAGACTTCCTGGTAATCCAGCGGGCTATGGCTGCCCGAACCATGCACGAAGCGCGCCAAACCCCGTTGATCGCGGCCTTCCCCAAGATGTTTATGCCTTTCGTCGTCATTGTGCCAGGCATTGCGGCCCTGGCGCTGATGAATATATCCTCCGGCTATACGCTCCCGCTACAGGCGGGCGGCGGCTACGACTATAACCAGGTGCTGACGACATTAATGGCAAAATTTTATCCGTCTGGCATGTTAGGAGTGGGTTTGACGGCCCTGATGGCGTCGTTCATGTCGGGAATGGCGGGAAACGTGACGGCGTTCAATACCGTGTTCACCTACGACATCTATCAAAGCTACCTCCGCCCGAACGCTCCGGACCGGCATTACTTGTGGGTGGGTCGCGCCATGACGGTCATTGGGGTGGCGCTCTCTGTCGCAACGGCATTTCTCGCTACGCATTTCAACAACATCATGGATTTCTTGCAGCTGGTGTTCGGATTCGTGAATGCGCCTCTATTTGCCACTTTTCTATTAGGTATGTTCTGGAAACGGACCACCGGGCACGCTGCGTTTACGGGGCTCATCTGCGGCACGGTCAGCGCATTTCTCACCTATAGTCTGACGCTCGCCGAAGGCAAAGGCGGTTGGATCGGCGTCGTTCATCAGTTTCCGTCGGCGATGGCGCAGAACTTCTGGATCGCTATTAACGCATGGGTGGTGTGCTTCCTTGTTACGATGCTGATAAGCCTTGTGACGAAGCCAAAAACCGACGCGGAATTGCACAACCTTGTGTACGGGGTAACGGACGTGCCCAAGGAAGGAGGCTTGCGATGGTACCAAAAGCCTACATCACTCGCCCTGATAGTCATCGTTGTGTTGGTTGGACTGAATCTATTGTTCTTCTAGAGGAAATTGGCTGACGAAATGGGCGATTTGCGTACTCCCACAGGGCTGTTGTTTTCGTTGCTTGGACTGGTGCTGCTCACCTACGCGCTCATCAGTCCGGGCTCTCGGGCGCCGCTCGATGCGGACGTAAATGTGAATCTGTGGTGCGGAATTGCCCTGTTGGTTTTCGGAGGTTGTCTCCTTTGGCTATCACGCCGGACCAGATCGTAGCGAGATTTAAAGATCGATTTCAGACAGACTCGCCGCCCACGATTTATCGTGCACCCGGGCGCGTCAATCTGATGGGCGAACACACCGACTACAACTTGGGATACGTGTTCCCAATCGCCTTGAATATGGCTTGCTATACCGCAATAGCACCCTCCCATAGTCATCTGCTGGTGCACTCCCACGATTTCGAGTCGGACTTTGAAATCGCCATTGAGGATATTCCCAGATCAAAGCCTCGCGGCGATTGGAGTGATTACGTCCTTGGCGTTGCGCAGCAGTTGCTCGCGCAAAATGTGCCCCTCACGGGGGCGGACGTCTATGTGTGGACCACCGTCCCACTGGGAGCGGGCTTAAGTTCTTCGGCCGCGCTGGAGATCTCGACCGCATTTGCCTTGCTGGGATCGCAACCCATGGATCCGCTCGAAATCGCCACCGTCGCCCAACGCGCCGAATCGCAGTTTGTCGGCATGCCGTGCGGCATCATGGACCAGTACACGTCCGTCTTCGGACGCGCTGGAGAGGCCGTTCAGATCGATTGCCGCAGTCTCGAACATGAGTACGTCAAACTGCCCGGCAATCTGCGCATCGTTGCCGTGAATTCGATGGTAAAGCATCAACTGGGAACGTCCGCCTATCGTGAGCGTGTTGCCGAATGCCATGCGGCGGTCGAGGCGATCCGCGCCTTCGAGCCACACGTTGAAAGTCTGCGCGACGTGCCGGTCCCTATGTTTGAACGCCTCCAGGACAGCATCCCAACCACTCCCCGCCGCCGCGCCCGTCACATCATTTCCGATAGTCAGCGTGTCCTGGACTTGGCTGCGGCCGCACGCGTGGCTAACCTCGATGAGATGGGTCGGCTGTTCATTGCCTCACACCGCAGCATGCAGTATGACTATGAGATCAGCTGCGACGAGGTGGATTTCTTGGTCGATACAGCCATCAAAATCCCTGGCGTCTATGGCGCCCGGATGACCGGCGGCGGGTTCGGCGGATGCACCGTTAATTTGGTTCAGCCTGAGGCCGTCAACGCATTTCAAGACCAGATCGCCGCCGCGTACCAGGAGCGCTACTCCATTTTGCCTGCCTTCTACGATTGTGTCCCTGCCGCTGGCGCCGGTCGAGTTGAGTAAGTGCGCGCCGCAGTTACCGCCGCCCTCGTAAGCGCCCTTGCCGCCACCTTACTCTCACAGACGCCAACGTTTTCAACGAATGTTCGGGTCGTCAGCATTCTTGCTATTGTCCGTGATGCCAACGGAAACATCGTGAATAACTTGACCAAAGACGATTTCCGGCTGACGGATAACGGCCGCGAACAGACGATTGGATATTTCTCGCAGCAGACCGGCTTGCCGCTCACGCTCGGCTTGTTGGTAGACACCAGCGCCAGCATGTTACGCGTGCTCGATACGGAGCGCGAAGCCAGCCAGCGATTCTTTAAGCAGGTTTTGCGTGAAGATCAGGACAAAGCCTTCCTGGTGCACTTCGACCGTAGTGTGGAATTGATGCAGGACCTTACATCCTCGCGCCGCAAACTCGATTCCAGCTTGAATGCTTTGGACTCGCAGACTTGGTTCCAGCGCCATATGGGTGATAAACAGCACGGCACGGTCAGTACGGCTCTATACGACGCCATCACCATCGCGGCACATACAACGATGGCGAAATTGACCGGCCGCAAAGCACTGGTAGTGCTCTCCGATGGTATGGACTCCGGCAGCCAGGCGTCTTTGGAACTGGCCATCGAAGCCGCGCAACGGGCGGATACGCTGATCTACGCGATCCACATCTACAACGCCGATATGGAAGGTCCGATCTCCGCTGCGGCGAAGGCGCGCCGCGAGGCGGAACTGACACACGGCAAAGAAGTGCTGCGAGCGATGGCGAGGACCACCGGCGGAGCTTTCTTCGAGATCGCACCCGATCATCCCGTGCAGCAAATCTTCCAGGAGATTGAGCAGGAACTCCGCAACCAATATAGTCTCGGCTTCACGCCCACCGGAGTCGCCGAAGTTCCTGGATTTCACAGCATTCGCCTAACAGCAGTGCGGCCTGACCTGTCGGTCCAAGCCCGCGACGGCTACTATGTAGGCAATTGAC
>JBARMQ010000104.1:0-5126 GCA_049802535.1 Bryobacteraceae bacterium
CTTGAGGATCTTCTCTTGGGCGTCCCCACGTTTGCTGTGGATGTGAACGGCAACAGCGCGACATCGCTGCGAACAACCTCACAGGACTATTTCATTCAGGACGATATACACGTCACGGATCGCTTCACGTTAAACCTTGGGCTGCGGTATGAATTCAACAGTCCTCCGGTAGAAGCGCACAACCGGTTCAGCATACCGAACTTGGATCCGCAATCGACTTCCTGTTTGCCGAAGCCGGATTGCCAGTACATTGTCGCCGGTACGGACGGCGTGCCGCGAGCTACGTTCCCGGCGACTTATGCCGACTTTGGACCGCGCGTCGGCTTTGCGTGGCGGCCGCTGCCGGCCGACAAATTGGTGATTCGTTCGGGATATGGAATTTTCTACGACGTCGGCGTCTTAAATCTGAACACCGGACCTCGGTTCAACGCTCCACAGCTGACTTCGCAGGTATATTTCAACTCCGGATTCAGCAATATTCAGAACCTCATCAGTGGAACTGCTAATTCTGTGCCCACGCTGCCTGAGTTCATTGCATCGAACTATCGCGATCCGAGGGTGCAACAGTGGAATTTTGATGTCCAGGGAGAGATCTTGCCATCAATGGTGCTGGATGTGGGGTATGTTGGAACGGCCGGAGCGCATTTGATCGACCGGCGAGACACCAATCAGCCGGAGCCAGGCAATGCGGCGCCGTATCCCGAGTTTGGCCCCTTCGAACTGTTTGAATCGGGCGCGTCCAGCATCTATCATTCGTTGCAGGTTCGGGGCGAGCAAAAATTGCGTCATGGGCTTAGCTTCCTGGCCTCTTATACATGGTCTAAATCGATCGACAATGCATCAACTCTCTTCGCGACAGCGACCGAGCCCGGTTTTCCGCAAAATTCAAACGATCTGCAAGCCGAACGCGGACTCTCCGATTTCAATGCCGGACAACGTTTTGTCTTGAGTGCCGTGTATAATCTGCCGTTCGGACCTGGGCGGAAGTGGCTCCATTCGGGCTTCGGCACAAGTCTTCTGGGGGGGTGGACTGCTTCGGCTATTTGGACGGCGCAGAACGGGCGGCCCTTCACGGTGACACGCGGCGTCAACCAGAGCGGCACGGAGGCAACGACCTTAACGCAACTAGGCATCTACAGCGACCGCCCAAACATGATCGCCAATCCGTTCATTGCGGGACCGGTGATGCAAAATCCAAACGTTGCATGCCATTCGACAACATCGGAAGGGGGGTCGGCGGCAAGCCAAGTCCGCGTTCCTGGAAGTTGGTTCAATCCCTGCGCCTTTGCCGCTGCTCCGGGAGCTTTCGGCGATGAAGGCCGTAATGCCCTAATCGGCCCTGGCCTGATCGATCTTGATTTTGCGCTGCTGCGAGATATCCGGCTCAAGGAAAGTCAGAAACTGCAGGCGCGTTTTGAAGTTTTCAACCTTGCGAATCACCCGAACTTCGACACGCCGAATGCGAACTTCGATTCGTCGACTTTCGCTCAAATACTTTCCTCGAATGCTTATGGGAGTAAGCCGCCGCGCCAGATCCAACTTAGTCTAAAGTACATTTTCTAATGTTTCGCAGGCCGCGATTCAAGGCTCACTATCACGTTCGAATCGTAAGTGAGGATGAGACTGTTCTGCTGTGGGAAACGGGTTACCGCGTCCTTCGCAGCCGCCTCATTGCAATGCTTGCACCGTGGCTCGATGGCGCCCACGCCGTTGCGGAAATCACCGCCGGTCTCACAGGAGTGCTCAGTCCGCTTGACGTATCGTTCGGGATTGAGCAGCTTGCGGAAGGCGGATACCTGCAGGAAGCCGAACCCGATCGGAATGAGCCCGAACGGGCATTTCTGGAACTGCTGGAAGCGGACGCGAGACTGTCCCATCGGGCGGTTCAGGTCAGGACAGCGGGCAAGATTGATCCAAACGCCATGGACTCGGCTCTTCGCGAGTTAGAAATTCAAGTCAGTGACGACGCGGAGTTGGTTCTGGTGATCACCGACGATTATTTGCGCCCAGAACTGACCGGCATACAGGAGGAGTTGCAACTCAAGCCTCGTTTGCTGATCAAACCCGTCGGCGTTTCGCCATCCATAGGCCCGTTATTTTTACCACAAAGTGGCCCGTGTTGGTATTGCTTACTGGCACGTCTGAATGAAAACCCGGAAATACGCATCTTGCGCGGATTTCAACGCGGAGGGGATGAAAAGCCCTATTCCGTGGCGGCTTTGGCGGCGACCATCGAGGCCGTTATGCAGCTTGCAGCGACAGAAGCTTATAAGTACTTGGTGAGAGGCGCGGCGCCGCATTTGGAGGCAACGTTGGTCACGCTGGACGTGCTGAATCTCGAAACCAGGCGGCATGCGTTAGCGCGGCGCGAGGGGTGTCCACACTGCTCTCCTCTGATTCAGCAGGAGCAATCGGGTCTTGACTCACGCGACCCCGATACAACTTTCCACCGGTATGAAAAACACATAAGCCCGATCACGGGGGTTGTGGCAGGGATCGTTCCGCTTAGAGTGCCTCATGCGAATCGCATGTATGTCTATTCGGCCGTCAGCAACTTCACGCTTCAATATGGACGGAAGTCGTCACCCGCGCGCTGGCTTGGCAGTCGCAGCATTGGTAAGGGGATAACCAGTGCGCAGGCGAAATGTAGCGCGCTCTGCGAGGCATTGGAACGTTATTCCGGTTGTTGGCGTGGTTACGAAAAGACTAGGATGTCGGCCGCTGAAAATCTAGGCGAAGCCGCCGTACCCATTGAGAGTTGCATGCTGTTCAGCGAGTGCCAGTACGCGCAGCGCGAGGCGTGGAATGGCCGGGAAGGCGACTACAATTTTGTCCCGCAGCGCTTCGATAGTCGCCGCTCGATACCTTGGGTAGAACTCCAATCGTTGACGCATGATCGGGCCCGGTACTTGCCGGCCGCATTTTGTTACTACAACGTACCGATTGAGGATGACCACGATTTTTGCCGTCCTGACTCAAACGGGAACGCGGCGGCCAGCTCTCTTGAAGAAGCGATACTCAGCGGATTCTTTGAAGTTGTTGAACGTGACGCGGTTTCAATCTGGTGGTACAACCAGGCGCGGCGTCGCGGGGTCGACATCGCTAGCTTTCCACTGCCGTTCTTCAGTGAACTTCTCGCCGATTATGCGAAGCTTGGCCGAAAACTTTGGGCTCTCGACCTGACAAGTGACTTTGGTATTCCGGTGTTTGCGGCGATTTCTGAGCGTATTTGGGGGGAAGACGAACCGGTGGCAGGATTTGGCGCGCACCTCGATCCTACAGTTGCGTTAGCCCGCGCCTGCACGGAGGTGAATCAAGCCATCGCCGCAATCGAAAGCGGATCGATCGTTCGTATCGCAGTCGGACCATGGCCATCGCGAGATTTTTTATATCCCGATCCCAGCTTTTCACCGGGCGGCTTCGATGCCTACCCGAATCGCGGAACCGAAGACGTTCAGACGGATCTTACTCACTGTCTCGGCCTAGCGCGGAAGATCGGCGTCGAGGTCTTGATACTCGATCAAACGAGAGCCGATGTCGGGCTGCCTGTGGCCAAGGTGGTGATGCCCGGTATGCGCCACTTCTGGGCGCGTTTTGCACCTGGCAGACTCTACAAACTTCCGTCACCTAGGCAGGAGGCAGAACTGAATTCGGCCCACCTCATCCTATAGCGGCCCAGTCAGCCACTGCCGACACTGCCCTACATCTCTAACATCTTCCTCGCCATCCCGGCCGCGAATTGTCGAGGCACTAGACGCGTCCCACTCACCATTAATCCGTTCAGTATGCCCGCGACCACCAATGCCTTGCCGCGGTTCATCCCGCGCATTCCGATCTCGGCTACCGTCCGCGCCTCCATCAACTTGGCTTTTGCAAATAGCTTGGTCTTGCCCATCCCGGCACGCTTGTCAAAGTCCGTCTTAGTCGCACCCGGACACAACGCCGTAACAGTAACTCCACTACCTCGCAATTCGTTGTGCAAAGCACTGGAGAAAGACACGACGTATGCCTTTGTGGCGAAATACACGGCCATCAACGGCCCCGGCTGAAACGCCGCTGTTGAAGCGATATTCAGGATCTTACCCTTTCGTCGTGCCAACATACCCGGCAAAATCAGGCGAGTCAAATCCGTTAGTGCGCCAATGTTCACCTGAATCATGCCCATCTGCTCTGCCTCATCCAGTTCTGCGAACGGGCCCAACAATCCAAAGCCGGCATTATTGATCAGCACTTCTGCCGTCTCGTTCTCAGCCGCCAATGACTCAACAATCTGTCGCGGCGCCTGCGGCTGCGACAAATCCGTTACTAATACTCGTGCTGCCCGGCCGCTCGACTGACGAATCGCCGCCGCTAATTCCTCGAGTAACTTCTGCGATCGCGCAATCAGCACCACATCGTAGCCAGATTCAGCGCACAGATGAGCAAATTCCCGCCCCAAGCCAGTCGACGCGCCAGTCACAATTGCGGTGGGCATCTCCTGATTTTGTCATCATCGATTTCTTCGAAGCGCAAAGGGCACGGCTGCGTGCCACCACGCAGGAGAGGAACTCGCTATTTCTTCGGGTGGCAGGCTCGATCCCGTGCCCGTTTTGCGCTGGTTCCTCAGAAACCCTGACAGCCAAGCTTGCATTGCAGCCAACGTCTTCCGTTCGCCGTCATTTGCAGAATATCGATGGGCCCAGCGGTTGTTTCCGGTGTATCTGCGATCTCAATTCCGATGGCCCGCGTGATGAACCCAATGGCATCCGTATCGCCGTGAATCGCCACAGACCGCCCTGCCATATACCGTTCGACCGCGCGGCGCTTTCCCGCAAAGAGGAAGTCGTAGCGTCCTGCTACGGGAGAATCGAAAGTTTGGCGGTCGGTCACTAAGGCCCCGCCGCCCTCGCGCCGGAAACTTTCAAAAATGACATCGCCACGACCTTGGTCGAATCCCGCGTAGACCGCTTCCAACACAATACGGTTGCCGTGTGCGTCCAACGCCGGTTCCATTTCTTCTTCGGCGATCAGGGCGTTCGGCAGAAAAGTCGTCAGACGCCGCCGGAATGATTCCATCGCATCCGGCGCAGTCCGCGCATTCCGTGCCGCCTCGGCGCCAATCTCCGACACTTGGCGTCCATTGAAAT
>JBARMQ010000105.1:0-7654 GCA_049802535.1 Bryobacteraceae bacterium
CCACCACCGTCCGCGCCACGACCGAAGAGATAACAACGATGTTTGAGCCTTCACCAAGAATTGGCAGCAGTTGCTGTACCAGGAAGAACGGACTTCGAACGTTCACGGCAAACAGCTTGTCAAAATCCTCTATCGTGTAGTCGCGAATAAGTGCCGACTTACTGATTCCCGCATTTGACACCAGCACATCCAGCCGGTCGCCGACGATCGATCGAACCTGTTCGGCGAGCGCCGCGGCGCCGTTCGAGCTTTCAAGGTCAGCCGGGATTGCATTGGCGCGTCCCCCTTTCGCTTCGATCGCGGTCACCAGAGATTCCGCTTCTTCCGTGGAGCGGCTGTAGTGGATCAGAACGTGCGCGCCGGCCTCGGCCAGCGCCACTGCTGTGGCGCGGCCGATTCCTCTTGATGCGCCCGTTACAAGGGCAGTCTTATTTCTGAGTGAAATCACGTGTGGCCTGCCTTAGTCGTGTGACCGCTGATCACGCATTCGTTCCACCATCAACAGTCAAATTCGCACCAGTGATGTACGAAGATTCGGGACCGGCGACGAAGGCCACCAGCGCGGCAACTTCCTCAACACGTCCGTAACGTTCCAGCGCCGTGGCTGCCTTTTGAGGCACGGCCCATTCGCCCGCCGCAGGATTCAAATCCGTATCAATCGGACCCGGCTGAACGTTGTTAACCGTGATGCCGCGGCTGCCCACCTCTCGGGACAATCCTTGACTAAACATCTTCACCGCTCCCTTTGTCGCCGAGTAAGCGACCAGCCCAGGGGTCATCACACGCTCGCCCACGCACGAGCCAATCATAATGATGCGGCCGCCTTGACCCATGTGCTTCAACGCCTCTTGGGTTACCATCAGCGTGCCGCGGAAGTTGATATCGATCATGCGGTCCATGTCCTCTTGAGTGGTCTGCTCGAACGTCTTCGGAATAGCCGTACCTGCGTTGTTCACAAGCACATCAAGGCCGCCGAAAGTGGCAACCGTCTTTTCAACCGCGGCTTTGACCGCGTTGCTATCAGTGGAGTCCGCTTGGATCGCCATCGCTTTACCGCCCGCGCCTTCAATGGCTTTCACAACTGATTCGGCCGCATCCGCTCCCTTCGAGTACGTGATAGCCACGGTCAATCCGTCAGCAGCCAGTCTCTTCGCGACCGCGGCGCCTATGCCCCGCGAACCGCCCGTAACCAAGGCCACTTTTTTTGATGAATTAGACATGAGATCTCCTTTAATGATCTGGAACGATTCGCGCTCCAATGCTTTAATCGCTGATCGCACTTTTCGCGCTTTCAGCCTCTTCTCGGATGTGGCTTTGTTGCGGGCAGATTCGGCGTTTTCCGGAAATAAGAGCCATCCCAACTGGGAATATTTGAGATGGAACAGACTAACCTCTCAAGAGGTATAAAACTCTCCTACGATGAGTGATTGTTCTTCACTCGAAAGAGTGAGCCGTCGCCGATTCAAGCAACCGGATCTGTTGCGCGTCACAGTTTACTTCTGCATCCACTCCGTAAGGGACGATGAACTTAGGGTCTGTATGACCGAAATCCATTCGAGTTACTAAGGGAAGCGAGCCTAACCCGAGTTCCGCAAGCACTTGCAAAATGGCGCCGTCATATTCTTCAAACATTGCCTCTTCGCCATAGGGCCGTCCAAAGAGGATGCCGCGCGTTTCACGCAAGGCGCCCGTCGCGGCCAATGCCCTAAGCATCCGCACCACAGCCGTGACAGATGGCGCGTCCTCGGATGTCTCAAGGAACACGATGCTGTCCCGCCATATAGATTGATCGGGCCAGACTGGCGTACCGCGGAGCCAATCCACGACTTCCAGACATCCTCCGACTAAGTGGCCGCGATGGCGCCCTTCGCCTTGAAGCCATCGCCAGCCCGAGCAACGCTGAAATGGCCTTGGTTTCTCGTTGCGTTTTCTATCACCCCAGGCAAACGACCCGCAGGTCCAGGCATCTTGATTTGGAGCAATCGGCGCTTCGGAGATGGACGATCCGAATAGCACCTGCCGCACGGAATCAGCCATGTATGAAAGCAATCCCCCGTTCTCGTCGAAGCCGGCCATCAGGGATGGTCCGTAGAATGAAGTCACTCCTGCCTTCAAGAACGCGAAGTGCGTGACGGTGGTGTCCGAATAACCTATGAAGATCTTTGGATTTTCACGAATGACTGAGAGATCCAGAAACGGCAAAATTCGAATCGACTCCTCACCGCCAATCGTGGAGACGATGCCGCGGATCGACTCATCTCTCAGTACCTCCATTAAGTCTTCTGCGCGAGCCTCAGGATGGGCGGCCAGCCAATCGGGGGACGCTAACGCGTGGCGACTTTCCATCACTTGAACGCCAAACGCCTCTTCCATCTGCCGCTTCCCATCGCAGTAGGCTTTCGGAAACACGTTGGGCCAACCGGCGGAAAGGGAAATGGCGGCAATCCGGTCGCCGCGGCGAAGGGCGCGGGGCTTGATCATTCCTCCGGGCCCTCCAGCCAAACCTCATCGGGACGCGCTGGGAGCGGCTGATCCGCACCAAGGTTTGCGCTCGTAATGCCGGCAAGAACGAAATTCTCCGGCGGAACAGGGCTGCCCGCCAAACGCCGCAAAAGAGCAAGTTGTCCAGCATGAGTCATGGCGTCTGAGAACGGGCCCTGCAACAGAATTTCAGGAGTAATCTCGTGGAGCTTGGTCCCGAGTTCAATGTGCCGCGCGACATCGGCGAGCGTTTCATGGAAGTGACTAATAGCAGCTTGAAATTCGGGAAATTCGGGCGGCTGGTAACGACCGCCGATAAAGAAGGTCCTTGAGTACCCCAGCACGCTGTCCATATGACGGATCAGCTCATGTGGCGTTCGAACCTGCGAGGCCGCTCGAAAGGATGCGAATTCCAAAGGTGCGCCGCGGAGCGCCTTCTGCGTACGATACGCAAGCGCAGCTAGGAAGTGATGGAGAAGAGCTTGCTTCTGATCCATTTCTGTTGGTCTATCATACGCAAACCGTTTCTTCCCGGAAAGCTGCAGTGCCCCTCTGGCAGCCGCCCGCTTGAGCGTGCCTATAACGGACCTAGAACTTCGCCGCATCGTCGCCTATCGACAACACAATCCGGTTAGTTGTGTCTGACTCGGCTGCGGCTCGTATCATTTAGCCGCTCCTCTAGCAAGACTTCTACCGTATCGCCAGCGGCTTTGCCGATTGCGCGCCTTATCTCTTCTTTCACCGGCAGTTTGTGCGTCCCATTCCCCAATGCCATGAATGAGCTTTCGAACAAATGACCATCGATTTTGCCCCTGACCTTGACCAGTCCGCGCGTTCCAAAAAATTGAACCGATTCCCGCCACACCAGGAATGTCCATCCGCCCTTGGCAGGGCTTTTCTGCAGTTTGGCGGAAAAGACTCTGGGGAACGTGCAATCATTTCTTTCTGTGAGGGCATGGCGCATCGCGTTCCTGTCGGCTTCATCTGTGTGTCGAACTGCCACGGCCGGAATCGACAACCGCTGGGAAAAGTTTTTGAGGGCCGTTCAGTGCCGCCATTCAATCATAGATGCTCTGTGATCAAGAAATCGAGTGCGCCCGGCAGGTCTGCCAAGGCGTGCATGACATAATCCGGCTTGGCTTCATTGGGGTCTGGCGACGTGCCGTTCGGGGAAAAGAAAATCGTTCGCATGCCTAGCTGCTGAGCTCCGAAGACGTCTCGATAAGTGTCATTCCCCACGAAGACGGCTTGGCTGGCAGTTACCCGTAGCGTGTCGAGCGCTTGAAGGAATAATCTCGTGTCCGGCTTGCGGTAGCCGAAGTCACCCGAAATCACAATCGGGTCGAAAAATTTGCGCAGTCCCACCGCCTCGAGCTCGGGCAGTGCATAAGCTGTCTGCGCGTCCGAAACCACCGCTAACGAATAACGCTGTTTCAAGTTTGGCAGAACCTCAAGGACGCCCGGAAAGCATTTCAGCCGCCGCCGCGAAACGCCGCGCTGGACTTCAGCAATCAGCAGCGGCAGTTGGTCCAGTTTTTCTGCCGGCAACGCGTGAGTAAGGTCGCTCGCCGTACGCCGCAAGCACTCTCGCCAGACTTTTACAACATCGAATTCCGGATATCTCTCCGTGCTCTCCGCGAACTGCTCTTTCATCACCTGAAAATAGAGTTCGCGAACTTCGAAGCGGCCGAGGTAAATTCCCTGATACAGCAGAAAGTGTCCGATGGCCCGATACACTTCCTCCATCCGCTCGTCCGTTTCAATATCGATCAGGGTCCCGTTAATGTCGAAGAGAATCGCTCGGAGGTCCATCAAAACGCGCGCAAAGTGATCTTTGCCTCCTCGATCAATCTTCGACGATGCGCTGGGCTGATCCAAGAATTACGCGCGATCCGCAGCAGCGTCAAAGCCATTTGGAACGGCAGTCGACCCGTGACGGAGCGGAACGCGCGCTCCCGGTCGGGAAAGTGACAGGCATACTCCCAAAGGAAATGACCAATGAACGGTTCCGCAGCGAATTTGTCCCCCAGCGCCTGCAAATAGAAGTGCTGTAGTTCTCCGGCAATCCGGCCGACGTCGAACACGCGGTCAGCGCGCTTCATGCGCTCCAGATCGATCGCGATAACGTGCAGGCCATCTCCAAACAGAAAATTGCTCGGGGTGGCATCGCCATGGACGAAGACCTGTTGATCCTCCCACATACGGGGTTGATCGCGCCAACGATCCCGGAGCCAGTAGAGCTCATCCGCTTCATGTTCTCCGATGAAATGCTTGCTTCGAAGTTTGCGGACAAGGCGGTCCAGGTAGGCGCAGTCGTCGGCGAAGTTAACCCCGTTCCCGGTGGCAGTTCGATTGTGAAGAGTGGCCATGAAATAGGCGAGGGCGGTCAACTTCGAAAATAACTCGTCGCGCTTGTTTTGATAGATCGCGTCCGTAATAACGGAACTCAAGGATGTGCCACCACAGTACTCTTCCACCAGAACGCTGTTGATACAAACATTCGCTCCAAGCGGCCGTACGACATGGTGCGGGCTTCGATTCAAACCATAACTGCGAAGATGCTCAAGATTATCGAACTCCTGTCGCATGCGCCGGGCGCCTTCTCCGTCATCTTGCGTTCCATCGGCGAAGAACTTGCCCACTACCAGCGTCCGCGTGCGCTTTTCCTCGTACAGGTACACCTTGGCCGCTTTCATTCGGAAGACACGAAAGTCGACAAGACGCCCAGCTATTCCAACTTGTGGCAAAATACAAGCCGATAAATAGTCCTGGAGTGGGTCGTCGTGGGGAAGATGACCGAGATATTCTTTGGGCACAGTAATGCTCGGCCATCCGTCAATGTTACGGCAAAGTTACAGATTCATTATAGATTGATGTCGCGACAGACTTGCGAAAAAGCCCGCATGAGTTAACACGGGCGCTTTCGAACCGTTATGGACACACGGCGCCAGGCTTCTTGTGGTCGGCCATCGACTGAAGATACCCGACGATTTCCTGTATGTCCTTCTCCGGCAGCGAACTGAAGCTGGGCATCTTTGTTCCAGCTCGTATACTGCTGGCGTTCGCGATGAATCGGCTCAGCAGACGCGGATTCCAGTATTCCGTTACGCTGCAAGGAGAATTCAGATCCGGTCCGAACGTTCCCCCAACGCCATTGATTGCGTGACATTTCAGGCAATGTGTAACGAACACCGCAAACCCCGGCTTAAAGCCATCGGGATTTAGGCCGGCTAAGGCCTCGGACGACGAGACCAATTCAACGGCGACCATCTGGTAGGGCCATGGGTATTCGTCGGGGTCACCCGCAGGCGACACCCAGACTAAATAACTGGGCGCCGGAGTGGAAGAGGTTCCGTTCTCAGGCACCCGCTGCCAGTCTTCACCTCGCGGAGCGTTTGCGTCGCGGATCGCGATCAACCCCCTGCCTCCCATCGCGCGGTCCAGTGGCATGATCGGAAGATACCCGTCCTTACATCGGAAACGCACGTACAAGCCCGTTTCCGGATGACCTCCGCGGCTCAGATCCTTCAGCACGTCCCGCAGCCAAAAACCCTGATATCGTTGCTTCCGCTTATAGACGGGATCGTTCACCTCAACCGTGGCGAGCGGATACTCTTTGCGCATCTGCGCGATCGATTGTTCGTTGATCGGGAAAACGGCTGGCGGCGTTTCTGCCGCAGTCGCACACCATCCAGCGGTCACTAAGCACATCGCGGCGATCCGCGCAACACCACCCGCTCTCCTGTTTGCAACTCTCATCAAAATCGCTGTTCTGCCTGTCTGCGTCCCCGGCTGATTCAGCCCGCGATGATCTCGATCACCAGTCGGATGGTCATCGTACCGCTGGAGGGGTGGCAGGGCCATATAAACAAGTTTCGCTTCAGGCAAGCTGGCCGAGCATGACGGGAATCAGCTCAACACTTCGCTACTGCTTCAGCAGCTCGCCGAGACTGGGCTCCCCCGCCTGCACGAAGCGGTCTTCCTACGGCTCCGCGTAATACCCCGACCGCGTCTGCGCCTTAATATCGTGGCCGGCGATCTTCACCTCTATTGGGTGATAATCGTCAGGCCCATCGGCGCGCGGCCCGTCATATGAAATCACGTAATAGGGAGTGCTGTCCCGGACGCATTCCTCAACCTCGCCCGCTATATCATTATTCGAATTGAAGACCTTGCCGCCGCTTTGTTCTGCGAGCACCTGAAGACCCAAATTGCCAAGTTGGGCGCCCTGCGGCGACTTCACGCCCTTTAAAAATGTCTTGTAGTAGAACGTCCGCGTTTCGCCCGAGTCTGACATGCCGAGCGGGTCGACGGCGTAAAGCGCGATACGCGCCTCGCGCAAGCGGATCGACATTTGAACGATCGTCTGAAAGGTCTGCTGTTCTTGCTTATTTGTCATCTCAACGTGCGGACCTGATAACAGCGGCCATCCCGGGCTGATCCAAACGAGGATTTTCCTGCCCGGTACGGTTCGTTCCTTCTGACAGACTTGTGAAAGCGCGTTGAGGGAAAGCTTCAAACGCTCGACTGCTCCGTAAAAGCCCTGTGAGCGGGTCACAGCGCGTAATCCGGTTTCGTTCTGATCGATGTAGGCAGCCAGCGCGTTGCCATCCCGCGATGGCGAGGGCTGAATATTCACGCCGGAGTCGGTGAAAAGTGCGATAGTTATCGGCCAGTTCAATTTGCCGTCGTCACGCTTTAGAAATTTGTCCAATTCTCCGCGCTCATACGCCACCCGCTGGAATGGTGTGTTTACCGCGTCAACCAGCAGAACGACATTTGTGTCGGATGCTGAGGCGGGACCGGCGATCGCATCAAATGATATGATCTTCCGCGGCTGCTTGCCGTCCAGAACCGTGAAGTCCTGTTCCTGGAGCCCGGGAACTGCCTTCCCCGACTTATCCTTTGCCACCACGTCAAGCGTGATTCGATTCGCCGATGGCTGTGTCAAGGCGCCGACGGACAATATGGACAAACACACGCAGATCCGTAGCGTAAAGGTCATATACACTTCACGCTTCACGGATCCCGAATGTTACGGCTTTAGATTATGCGCTGAATGAGCTGCCGCAGCCGCACGTCGACTTAACCTGCGGATTGTCAAACTTAAACCCGGATCCCTCCAGCGTCTCGACGTAGTCCACCCGGGCGCCGTCCAGATACAGCATGCTGG
>JBARMQ010000106.1:0-9944 GCA_049802535.1 Bryobacteraceae bacterium
AACCCAAATTGTACCGGCCCTGGGCTAAATCGAGCGCCTGATTCGCCTGGTTCAAAAGTTGTTGGGTCGTGCCAATTGCTTCGTACGCCGTCTTCGCATGCTCCCATGCCGTTCGGACGTCTCGGGCAATGCGGTCTCGCTCGTCGCGAGAGTGCTGTTCGGTAGCAACCAATTGGTAATCGGCGGCCCTGCGCCGTGCGGTAAAGAGGAAGCCATTAAAAATTGGAATTTGCAAATTGACCGCCACGCTTTCGTACGTGGGAGGGATGCCGGGATTGGCATTCCCGGGGCGTATGTACGGGAGAGCCCCTCCTACGCCGATCAGTGTGAGGTTTGGCCGCTTCAAGTCGCGCTCCGCCGCTTCGAATTTCTGCGCGGCCTCCACCTGGAGACGATAGCTTGCCAGTTCCGGACGGTTCTGGAACGCCTGCGCGATGAGGGTATCGGGTTTGTCCGGCGGCGTCGGCGGCATCGGTTCATCTGCAAGGTCATACTCGACGGTCTGGTCCGTTCCCAGCGCTTGAGCGAGTCCCGCAAATGCGGTCTGAAGCCGATCCTGAGCCCGCAAAAGCATAAGTCTTGCGTCGGCCAGATTCACCGCTGCAAAGCTTAGGTCGACCTGAGACCGAAGTTGATTCTTTGTTAGTTCGGTTACCTGGTCCACCACCGTTTGCCGGGTTCTCACTGTCTCGGTCGAAACACGGACCAGTTGCTTTGCAAGCAGCACTTCGTAATATGCCTGGTCAACACCGAAAACCACGTCATAGCGCGACGCCCGATAGTCTTGCTGGCTGGACTGAGCCAACAGCGAAGAGTTCCTCACCAGATTGCTGGTGCGCCCAAAATCACTGATCGTTTGAGTCAGAGTGAGGCCTGTGCCGGCATGGTTGAATAAGCGCGAATCATTGAGGAGCCCGGCTCCGATACGGGCATTCGTTTCCGCCTGAGCTCCGGTTATATTGCCATTGACTGTTGGGAAGTACGCTGCCCTGGCCTCTCTGGTAAGCTGGTCGGCCCGAAGCGAAAGCGCCTGAGACGCGAGCACCTGAGGATGGTTTTTCAAAGCCAAAGCACGGGCCTGCGCAATCGTCAGAGGAGGGCCGGGCGGCGGGTTGGTGGCCTGTCCAGCAGCCAAGCCGGGTGCGAGAACGGCGGCCATCAATAAAGTCGTAACTCTCCAATTGCTCATGTCGATAAATTAGGCGGGCGCTACAACAGTGGTGGCGGGACTGCGGCGGTCCTTATTCCGGTAGACGAACAGATATGCAGCCGGCACGATGAATACCGTGAACAGCACGGAAGTTGTCAGGCCGCCAATGATGGCCAGCGCCATCGGGGCGTACTGCTCCGCGCCAGCGCCCAATTTCAGAGCCATGGGAATCATTCCGATAATTGTGGCGAGGGAGGTCATCAAGATAGGGCGAAGGCGCACCCGGCAAGCCTTGATAACCGCTTCACCCGCTGCCAAGCCCTCCTCCACCTCAAGCCGGTGCGCGAAGTCGACGATCAAAATGCTATTCGAAACCGCGATTCCGATTAGCAATAGAACGCCCATAAGCGACATGACGTTTAACGTTGCGCCTGCTAACGGCAGAATGATTAGCACACCAATAAATCCCATCGGGATCGCGAGCATAATCAGCACGGGATCCACAAAAGACTTGAACTGCGCCGTGAGAATCAAATACAGCAGGACGAAGGAGAGGATAAAGCCAAAGCCGAAGCTCTTAAAGGACTGGTTCATGCCTTCGACCATTCCCCTCATATTGATGCGCATGTTTTTCGATATCTTCATGTCCGTTATTAATCGGCTGATGCGCGCCGACAACTTGCCAAGGTCTTCACCGCTCGGCGTCACATACACTTCCGCCGTACGTTGAATCTGATAATGATCGAACTCGGTGGGGACCTGAACACGGGTCAAATGGACTACAGAATCCAGCGTTGTGGGGCTGGTCAAGTTAGGGGCCTTCAACGGAATGTTTTTTAAGTCGATTCGATTGTGAATGGCGCCGATTCCATGTTCAAAATACTGAACCGTGAGAAAGTAGTCATTACCCGTCTTATAATCCACCCAATAATTTGGCGCGATCATGGCATTTGAGTTCAACGCTGTAATCACGTTGTCCACGATTTCTTTCTGAGTCAGCCCGAGTTCCGCGGCATGGACGCGATCTACATCCATTCGAATCGCCGGATAGTCCATATCTTGCGGAATAAATACTTCCCCGACCCCGGGGAATTGGCGGATCTTGGCAGCCAACTCCTGCGCCATAGCATAATCCTGCGGGTAATTACGGCCTGAGACCTGAACGTCAATGGGAGCTGGCATTCCAGAGTTCAATACGGCGTCTTCCATAGAACCGCTGGATACAAAAGTGCGTAGTTCGGGATACTTAGCGGCAATCGCTTCGCGGACACGGGCCATATAGGCAAAGCTGCTAGTCGAATGGTCATCCGCCAACTGAGTCTGGATCGTCGCGGTGTAGGCGCCGGCATTGGTTGTGTATAAAGCCGAGAAATCAGGCACGACGCCGATGTTCGATACGGTCATACGAAAATCATGCGGGGAAACTTGGTGATGAATTACATCTTCCACTTTCCCCACATAGTCGTTTGTGACCTCAATCCGGGAACCGGTTGGCGCTTTTAGGTTAATCGTGAACTGGCCGGCGTCGGTGCGAGGAAAGAAGGCGAGGCCGATGAAGGGATAAATGGCAAAACTTACCAGGAAGAGCAGGGTTAGGAGAGCTACCGTCAGCACGGGCGCCTTTAATGCGCGCCGCACCCAAGCTTCGTAAACATCCAGCAGCTTATTAAAGCCGTTATTGAACCGTGCGTTAAACCGGTCCCACACGGACATTTTTCGGGAAACCTCCAGATGCGCGTGCTCGCGGTGCAATTTTCCCTGGTCATGTTCGCCAATTTTCGGCTCCCGCTCAACGCCGGCTTCGTTATAGTGGGTGACTTTCAAGAACCGCGAGCAGAAAAGCGGAATAACGGTCATGGCCACAACGAATGAAATCAACAAAGATACGCAAAAAGCAACGGCCAAAGCGGAGAAGAGGAACTTACTAACTCCGTACAGGAATGTGACCGGGAAAAAATCGACTAAGTAAACAAGCGTTGCAGCCAGCACGGCCAGAGTCACTTCCGAACCGCCTAGCTCTGCCGCGACCGCGGGGGTCTCCCCCAATTCCATGTGGCGATAAATGTTCTCAAGCGAGATAACCGAGTTGTCGATTACGCGCGAAAACGCAAGAGCCATGCCGCCGAGAATCATGGTGTTCACGGTATTGCCCATCAGAGCGAGAATTACGAATGCCGCCAAGGCCGACAACGGGATTGAGAGCAAGACCGCTCCCGTCGCGCGCACACTGCCCAAGAACAGCAGGATCATGACACTAGTCAGCACCAGACCGATAAGACCTTCATGAAAGACGGTCTGAATGGCTTCGCGGACGAACGTAGACTGATCGAATAGAACGTCCGTTTTCAAATTTGCCGGGATGTCCACCAAGTGAGTCAGCAACGAGCGAACGCCTTCAACCACCTGAATGGTATTTGTGTCGCCACCCTGCTTCATGATCGGGATGTACGTGGACCGTTGACCGTCTACGCGAACGATGTTGTACTGAACCTGGCTGGAGTCCTCCGCCTTACCCACCTCGCCGATCGAAACCGATGAATTCTTGACGGTCTTTATGGGAATGGAGTTCATCTCCGCCATATTGGAGACAAGGCTGTTGGAGTAGACGTAGTAGTCGTAGGGACCCATCTTGACGTCTCCCGCGGGCAAAATCAGATTCTCATTATTCAAGGCCGTCACAACGTCCATCGGACTCAACTGGCGGGAAATGAGTTTGTACGGGTCGACGTACACCATGATCTGGCGATACTTGCCGCCAAACGGAGGGGGAATCTCCGCGCCCTTCACAACCGCAATCTGGTTGCGGATCGTGAATTGGGCTTGATCATGCAGCTGAGTTTCGTTCAGGCCGTTGCCGTGAACGGCCACCAGGCAGACAGGCTGGCTGGAGGCATCGAATTTCAAAACAACTGGCGGCAAAGTACCCGGGGGAAGGCGCTTTAGATCGGCTAGGGCGAGATTCGAAAGCTCGGTCACATCGGCATCTGCGCTGGTGCTTGGTTGAAAATACGCTTTGATGATGCTGACGCCCAGCATGGAACGGGATTCCATATGATCCATGCCGGCTGCCATGGTGAAGAATCGCTCTAAAGGGTTTGTGATATCGACTTCGATATCGCCCGGCGGCATACCGGAGTAAAAGGTCGCGACGACCACTTCCGGCAAATTAATTTGCGGAAACAGGTCGACCGGCATGCGAGCGAGACTAACGCCACCTATGACGCAGACGGCCAGGCAGACGACAATGACGAAGTACGGGTTTCGAATGGAGAAGCGTGACATTGATATGGGAGAGTTCGCTGACCGGCCGGCTTTACGCTTTACCTTGACCTTGATAGGTGGAGGGGGCGACCACCTGCGGACGCACCAGTTCTCCCGGCTTCAGACCCGACCGGTCGCTCACGACCACTTGGTCTCCTTCTTCCAGACCGGATAAGACCTCTGCTTCGTTCTCCGATTCGCCTTCGATGCCAAGCGTCACATCGCGAGGCTCAATCTTGTTTGCCGCATTTACGATATCGACCGTCGCGCGCTCGCCCGATTGGTCTACCGCCTGCATCGGGACAGTCAACGCGCGGCCAGCCCGATTTAGTATCACAGTGGCATTCGCATAAAGGCCAGGTATCAGTTCGCCGGTGGGGTTTTCGACGTCTACCTCGGTATGCATCGTTCGAGTTGAATCCCCGACCTCTGAGGAGAATCGCGCAACTTTGCCTGGAAAGCTCTTGTGCAGCGAAGGCACCTGGACTGCAACCGGGTCTCCTATTTTTATGTAACTTACATATGATTCAGGGACGGGAATGACCAAGCGATACAAGTTCTCCTGCGAGAGCTTCACCAGTGGGAGCGCCTGAGTGCTCGAGTTCGTGCCGGCCTGCATTAGCGTTCCATAATTCGCGTAACGCTGGGTTACAACGCCGTTGAAGGGCGCGGTAATGCGGCAATAGGCATAAATGGCTTCATCGTGGGCGACCTTGGCAGAGGCCGCCATGGCATTGCTCTTCGAAGCTTCGAGATTTGATTTCGCCGCGTCCACCTGTGCTTCGGCTGCCAAATCGCGCCCCTGTACATCGTCCACTTCCTGCTGCGCGACCAATCCCGGCCTACTCTTTGAGACATTGTTGAGGCGCTCGTATTCGAGATGCAGGACCTTATGCTGGGCCTCGATACGGCTCAATTGATTGTTTGCATTCGTGATCTGATCCTGCATACTTTTGACTGTGGCCTTGTCCTGGTCCAACTGCGCTTCCAGTTCCGGTATTTCCAAGACGGCCATTAATTGGCCCTGCTTAACGTGGGACCCGTAGTCAACCAGCAATTGCTTTACATAACCCGACTCTTTGGCGTAAATATCGATTTCCTGAAAGGGAACCAATTCAGAAGATACTGTCAGTTGCCGCTGAAGCGGATGGCGTTCAACTTTAGCGACGCCGACGGTCACCACTTGGTCCTGTGCTTTGGGTTCGGCATTGACCTTTTCCGTGGGGCCACAGGAACTGAGAACGGCAAGGACGCCGGCGAGGGCAGGAGTCAGAACAAGTAAAGTTTTGCCCGGCGAAAAAAGCGACATGTCAATTTTGGGAGGAAGATTTCGAAAACGCTGAGTTTTCGAGATCCAGCTAACATCTACTATCGCGGGGAAGCGGCGATCATCGCCATACTGCCACTCCGGTATTTATTCCCTCGAAGGGCAGTAGAGAGCGTGTCTGCGTCGGATCTCCGCCCCTTCGGTCTCGATTGACACTACGGCACTCCACCCTTCATACTAAATTCCTATATATCCACTTCTTTGTGGTGAAGCAAGGGAGGCTTCGTGCGGGGTCTAAAGGCTCTTTTTACAGGCGCAGCGTCGTTTCTGCTTGCTACCGGACTGCTTTTCGGTCAAGCTACCGGATCCATTTCCGGCAATATTACCGATGCGACCGGCGCGGCAATTCCTGGAGTTAAAGTAACCATCCTCTCCCCGTCGACAGGAAGTTCACGTGAAGCAATGACCGACCAGGACGGCCACTATGTGGTGCCGCTCCTGGGTGTTGGCGAATATACCGTGCGTTCGGAAGTCAAAGGTTTTCAGACGTCTGAGGCGACGCACGTTCGTCTTCAAGTTGACGAACAGCGCGAGATCGATTTCAAGCTTTCTCCGGCAACTGTGCAGGAGAGCGTAGAAGTATCGGCGACGCCGGTCGCGGTCGAAACCGCCAACCCGTCACTGGGCCAGGTGATCACTGCGCAGCAGGTTGCCGAACTTCCACTGAATGGCCGCGATTTCGTCCAGCTGGCAACGCTGACGCCGGGGACGGTGCAGGAAACAAACCCCAACAGCTTCTTTAATGGCGGAGCGAGCAGCGAAGTTTCCGCGCGCGGATCGTTCTCGTTGTCGGTGGGCGGCTCGCGAGCGAACAGCACCGATTGGCTTCTGGATGGGAATGATAACAACGAGCTGACTGGCGGCGGCATCGCGATTCTGCCGTCTCTCGATGACATTCAAGAATTCAAAGTATTGACCTACAATTACTCTGCGGAGTGGGGCACACGCGCTGGTCCCACCGTGCTTGTGACTACCAAGTCTGGCAGTAATCAGTTGCATGGTTCGTTGTTCGAATTTTTCCGCAATACTGACCTGGATGCCCGCAGCTTCTTCGCCACCAGCCCCGAGCAATTCAATCTTAATCAATTCGGCGGCTCCGTCGGCGGCCCAATTAAGAAGGACAAAACGTTCTTCTTCGCCGACATTCAGAACAAAATGCAACGGCATGGAATTCCATTCGAAGGTCTCGTTCCATCGATCGCTATGCGCAACGGAGATTTCAGCGACGATGCGTTCGGCAATCCACGAACAGGTCTGTTGACCAATCCGAACGTCAGCGGCGCGGCCGACACAGCGTTTCAGTGCGGCGGTTCCGGCGTAGCGCTCCCAGGAAACGGTGATGGAAGCCAAGCGGCGGGATCCGATTGCAATAAAATCCCGGCATCGCTAATCAATCCGATTGCGGCAAAGATGATCAACTTCTATCCATTGCCCAACGCCAACAACGCCGCGCTCGGTTACAACTACGTGAGCGAACCTGTCAGAAAACTGAACGAAGGCGAGTTCGATATCCGGTTGGACCATAATTTCTCAAGCAAAGACTATGCCTTCGCGCGTTTCAGTTACGACCAGGCCACGTCGTACGTGCCGGGTGGCGCGCCCGGATTCGCAGAGCAGGGAGCGTTTGCCAGCAACCAAGGCATTCTGAATCATGCGCGCAACGTAGTCGTCGGCGAGACGCATGTTATTTCGCCCAACACGGTCAATCAATTCACGGCCGGCTACAATCGAATCTTCGATTACATCTCATCGCAGGGCACCGGTAGTTGCATTTCTGCGGCTATAGGCATTCCCGGCGCTAATTTGGGCGGCGTGAGCTGCGGCCTGACCTCGACTCAATTGGATGGCGGCTACTGGTCGCTCGGCGACCGCGGCTATTCACCCTTCCAGGGTGGCACCAATGTGTTTTCTTATGGCGACTCATTGGACATGATTCGCGGCAATCACGACATCAATCTCGGTTTCAACTTCCGTGCTAACCAGATGAACGTATTGGCGGAAGGTTTTCAGGACGGCTATTGGATTTTTTCAGGTGCTTGGACGGGCGACCCCATCGCTGATTTGTTATTGGGTCTCCCGAGTCTAGCCATTCACGATCAGACTTTTGATGGCAACGTTACCGGCCGCCGTTGGAAGTTGTCCCGGCCTTACGTGCAGGACGATTGGCGCGTATCGAAGAGTCTGACGTTGAATCTTGGCCTGGCGTGGGCAATGGTCACTCCCATTTCCGAAGCCGCCAACCGCCAAGCCGACTTTAATCCGGCAAATGGCGAATTCCTGATTGCCGGTAAGAACGCCGGGCCAGATGCCGGCATCCATATGGATTGGACAGCTCTGGAGCCACGTATTGGCCTCGCGTGGAAGCCTTTCGGCAGTCAATCGACAGTGGTTCGCGGCGGTTATGCCATCTTTCACGATTCTTCCTGGAACCAAGGAGCGCAGGGCTTGTGGCAAAATCCGCCCTACTACGCCGAGTCCGACTCCTTTGCGTTCGGCGGCGCCTGCACTTTTGCGACGGCGGCCTGCTCAACGAATTACGGTTTGTCGCCTTCCGCAATCAATATGTCGTCCGGCTTTCCCATCTTCACTGCGCCGCCGGATCCCGACAGCTTCACCGGAACGATTCAGTCACAAAACCTGAACTTCAAGCAAGGCCGGGTCCAACAGTTTAATATAAACGTCGAGCATCAATTGCCCGGACAACTGGTGCTGACTGTTGGCTACGCAGGCTCCCGCAGCTCGCACATTTTGGTAGACGGTAACAACCTGAACGTGACAACGCCCGCGGCTTGCGGCGTTGTGTCAGGTTACACCTTGGGCTGCGGGCCGGGCGGCTCGGCTCTCGGGTTACCCTATCCACAATTTCCGTATTCGACGATCTCTAACACCAGCGATACCGGCCAAGCGCACTACAACTCGCTTGAAATCAAGGCCGAGACCAAGAGCGCGCGTCACGGGCTTTACGCCTTGATTGGATACACCTATGCCCATGACCACGACAACGGTTTTTCCGATGGGTTGGGTTCGCTTTTAGGCGCCACATACTATCCACTGCCGAATTGGCAGAATCTCGATTGGGGCCTGTCCCAAATCAATTTGAACCAAAGTTTCACAGCTAGCCTGATTTATCAATTACCGTTTGGGAAGGGCATGCAATTTGGCAGCAGTTGGAACGGCCCAGTCAACGCGCTATTGGGAAATTGGGAGGCTACAGTAATTGAAAAGGCTACTTCGGGATTTCCGGTATTCGTCATCGACAGCTATAACGAGAGCGGTGTGAATTTCGAAAACAACGGGAACAGCCTCAATCGGCCCGACCAAACTTGCAGTCCGAACTCAGGCAACCAGACTTTAGCCTCGTGGTTCAATACATCCTGCTTCTCTGCGCCAGCCGCGGGCGAATTGGGAAATGCCTCGCGCACGCCGGTCAATGGCCCCGATTTCGTGAACACGGACTTCTCGTTAATTAAACACTTCCTGCTGCCGTTCCGGGAAGGAGCGCGGCTGGACTTCCGGGCGGAATGCTTTAACCTCTTCAACCACCCGCAGTTCGGCACGCCGGGCGGTGACTACAATGCGCCGGCAACCTTCGGAGTTGTGAACTCAACCGTGAATAATCCGCGCTTGATTCAATTCGGTTTGAAATTGGCCTTCTAATTTAGAGTCTTGCCGGGAATACGGAGGCCGCACCCTTTAAAAGCACGCGGCCTCTCCTCATTCCTCCACTCTCTAGGCCGGGCTTGCTGCCTTCATCGCCTCGATGCAAAATGCGATGTGCTCGTCGAGCGGTATCCCGAGCTCTTTTGCTCCCTTCGTCACATCTTCACGATTGACATTGCGTGCGAATGCTTTGTCCTTCAATTTGCGTTTCACTGACGCCACTTCCACCTCGTGAATGCTTTTGCCTGGCTTCACATAGGCGCACGCCGTCAAGAATCCGGACAATTCATCGCACGCAAACAGCGCGTGTTCCATCCTGGTTTCCCGAGGAAAGCCGCTATAGTTGGCATGCGACAACACGGCGCGCCGCACATCGGACGGTACGCCGCGTTCTGCAAGGATGGGCTCGCCTTTCATCGGATGATCCGGCATGGAGGGATGAATCTCCCAATCGAAATCATGCAGCAGCGCCGTCACGCGCCACAGTTCCTGGTCTTCGCCAAATTTGCCGGCGTATGCAGCCATGCACGCTTCAACGCCCAACAT
>JBARMQ010000107.1:0-1809 GCA_049802535.1 Bryobacteraceae bacterium
GTCGTAGACGATGCGGCTGGCTTGGCTTGGGTTGTGAACCTGGGCTGCATCGAACTTCATCCACACCCCGTGCGCTCAGCAGATCTGGAACATCCGGACGAGTTGCGCATCGATCTTGATCCGGGACCCGGCGTCACCTGGGCCGACATACGCACAGTCGCCCTTGAAGTCAGGGCCTTCCTCGATGACGTCGGGCTTCGCGGTTGGCCGAAAACCAGCGGTTCCCGAGGAATGCACATCAACGTTCGCATTGAGCCCCGTTGGACGTTTACCGAAGTGCGCCGCGCTGCCCTTGCGTTGTCACGCGCCATTGAGAAGCGTGTCCCGGCTCTCGCAACGTCGAAATGGTGGAAGGAAGAGCGGCACGGCGTGTTTCTCGACTACAACCAAAATGCCAAGGACCGCACGACGTGTTCGGCCTACTCCGTCCGTCCCGTCCCGGATGCCCGGGTTTCCACGCCTCTCGCATGGAGCGAAGTGCCACACAGCGACCCTGCCGAATTCACCGTGTTCACAGTTCCAAAACGGTTCGCAGACATCGGAGATCCCCACGCAGACATGGATGCGGCCGCCGGCTCACTGGACAAACTACTCGAATTGGCCGG
Organism: Bryobacteraceae bacterium; assembly: GCA_049802535.1. GTDB lineage: Bacteria > Acidobacteriota > Terriglobia > Bryobacterales > Bryobacteraceae > Bog-105. The sequence goes on from JBARMQ010000107.1 coordinate 606, forward strand.
CCAGGATGAAAAAGCGGGCCTTGGCGACGCTCCCTGGCCTCCTCATTTTCGCAAGACCGATAGCGAAGGCAAGCGCGTTGCGCCGTCGCGCGCCAAATCTGCCCCCAAGCCGTCGCGAACAAAGATGCCGCTACTCGTCATTGCCAATTCGCCCGACAAATCAGCCGCGCTCGCGGGCTTAGAGCGATGGAAGAATAAGCATCCCGATACCTCCAAACATCTCGCTGTCGACGACGTGCTGGTCGACTCGATGCGCGGCAGGTCTTCTACCTGGACCCGCGTGCGAGTCAATCTGCGAAACGTGCCCGAAGCGCTTCGGCCCGCGGAAGAAACTCCCGACCCTGACGATGACCCGACCCGCGAATGGCGGAGCATGCATGCATCGAAGCGGCCCGCTAAGAAGAAGGCCGTCTAAAGGACCGCCGCCGAAAACGTTATCGCGGCTTGCCGAAGATCTCGAACAGTTCCTGTGGCGGAACAACTTCCAGTTGCTCATACGTGCAGTCGGCAGGCCTTTTGTCGGCTCGCCATCGCCGAAACTGCGCCGTGTGCCGGAATCGGCTGCCTTGCATGTGATCGTAAGCTATTTCAACGACTAACTCCGGCCGTAGCGGTTCCCACGACAGATCTTTGCCCTGGCTCCAGCGGCTCTGGCCACCCGGCATACGGCGTCCGGATTCCGTTGTCCCTGGGTCATGCTCCGCCCATTGCTTCCAGGGATGACCAGCCAGTGCATTCTCCCGGTAGGGCGCCAGGAATTCGCTCATCTCCATTCTTTTTTCTACCGAAAAACTTGCGCAAACCCCAACATGCTGAAGAACCGCGTGGTCGTCATATAAACCGAGCAGAAGCGAACCGACGGCCCCGTCTCCTTTCTTGTACCAACGAAAGCCGGCCACCACGCAGTCGCAATCGCGCTCGTGTTTCACCTTCAACATGGTGCGCTTGTTCGGTTCGTATGTACCCGCAACCGGTTTGGCCATCACGCCATCTAAGCCCGCGCCTTCGAAGCGTTGAAACCAATCGGACGCAAGATTGGAATCGAAAGTCGCCGGCGTGAGATGGATCGGAGGTGCGGCGGACGATAGCATGCCTTCGAGCAAGCGCCGTCGTGTTTCAAACGGCTCTCCGCACAGATTACGGTCTCCCTCGGCGAGCGCATCGAAGAACACCACGGCAGCAGGGCTCTGCTGCGAAAGCAGCC
>JBARMQ010000108.1:0-2911 GCA_049802535.1 Bryobacteraceae bacterium
CAAAATCTCCGATCAGGAACTTAAACAAGTTAAGATCCAGCGCGACAAATTCCACGGCGACTGGAATTACGAAATCCAGCCTCGAAATCATCATTAATGGTCAGGTTATTTCTAGACAGAGCCTTAGCCTGATTTTCGCGGCCAGCCAGCGCTATTATCTGAAAGCCCGCTGCCCTCGGAACAATTCATAGTAATGCGGCTTTTATGCTCTCGTCTCATCTAAGCGGGGAGGAGCCTCAACCTTGACATGCCGGTTCTAGACCTGGAAATCACTCGTCTAAAGGTAGAAATTGAAGCAGCACGCGCAGAAAGCGACCGCCTTTTCAGTATCTTAAAACCGGAAGCGCTGCTTGAACGGCCGATCGATGAACGGCACCGTGTGCTTTTTTACGTCGGACATTTGGACGGATTCGACTCGATCCAAATTTGCCGTGAAGCTCTCAGAATTCCTTCTCCGGACCCCGAGCTGGACCGCCTGTTTCAGGCGGGGATCGATCCCGAACCAGGGAAGCTGCCGTCGGACGTTCCTGCCGATTGGCCGACGCTTACGCAAATCCAACAATACGTCACGCGGGCTCGTAACCATGTTGACACACACATCGAACAAGCTTCTGAGGACGTAGTCTCCATGGTTCTTGAGCATCGTCTGATGCATCTTGAGACGCTTGCGTATATGTTCCATAACTTTGACTACGCGCGTAAACGCCGGTTAGCAGATGCCCAGCCGGAGCTCCTTAGTTCCCCAGCCCCGGACGAGTGGTGCGAAATTCCAGAGGGCGAAGCCGTTCTCGGACGTTCGCGTAACGAAGCGTTTGGCTGGGACAATGAGTACAACAAGACGCGCATCAAAGTTCCCCCTTTCCGAATCCAGCGCTTCAATGTCAGCAACGGCGACTATCTACAATTTGTAGCGGAAGGTGGGGAATTGCCTCACTTCTGGCGGCGTGCAGAGCAGGGAATCGTTTATCGCGGGATGTTTGCCGAGGTCCAGCTACCGCTGGATTGGCCGGTGTACGTGACGGAGAGAGAAGCTGCTGCCTACGCCGATTGGGTTGGAAAAGACCTCATGACAGAAGCGCAATTTCATCGCGCGGCGTATGGCACACCGGATGGATCTCAACGTGACTATCCGTGGGGCAGCGCGCCTCCTTCTCGAGAACGTGGCAACTTCGACTTCGTACGATGGGAACCAGAAGCCGTAACGGCGAACGCGGCGGGCGACAGCGCCTTCGGCGTCCGGCAATTAGTGGGGAATGGCTGGGAGTGGACTCGTTCGCTTTTCAGGCCATTCGCCGGTTTCGAGCCGCGCCCAACATATCCCGGCTATTCCGCTAATTTCTTTGACGATGATCACTATGTCATCAAAGGCGGCTCGCCGCGTACTTCGGCCAGACTGCTCCGGCGTTCTTTCCGCAATTGGTTTCGCCGCGATTATCCTTACGTATACGCGACCTTCCGTTGCGTGGAGAACTAAAAGGCACCCATGACCGTATCCGCCCCAGTCGTTCAACTTGTCCCTGCCGTTTCCGAATTCGCGCAGGATGTCGCTAACGGACTTTCGCGGCGCCGGCAGAAACAACTTCCCGCGCGCTACTTCTACGACGATTTAGGAAGCGCTCTATTCGAAGCGATCACTCTCCTGCCTGAATACGGTCTGACCCGCGCCGACGAGCATTTGCTGCTGATCCACGCCGATGAGATCGCCGACAATATCGGCAGCGTTTCTCTCATTGCCGAATTAGGAAGCGGCAGCGGCCGCAAGACCAGACACATTCTCAGCGCTTGGCACGCACGGAACGAACGTCCGTTATACCGACCCATCGACGTATCGTCGTCGGCGTTATATAACTGCACACGGGAACTCGACGGACTATCCGATTGCCGTCCCGTGGAGGGTGAGTGGCTGGATGGTCTAGCCGCGATCGCGTCGGAACGTAAGGGCGTCGAGCCTCTGTTGCTCTTATTCTTGGGCAGCTCTATCGGTAATCTCGGACGCGACGAAGTGCTCGATTTCTTGCGTGCTTTACGCGGACTCCTGAGGCCCGGAGATTTCTTTTTGTTAGGCGCGGACCTGGTGAAGGATGTTGACCGAATGCTGGCGGCCTACGATGACCCGACTGGCGTCACGGCTGCTTTTAACCTCAACGTGCTTGCCCGCATCAACAAGGAGCTTGGCGCAGATTTTGACTTGCGATCGTTCGCGCATGAAGCGCGTTGGGAAGCTGCGCACCGGCGCATCGAAATGCATTTGCTTTCGTGCCGCGACCAGGACGTTACCATTCCCGCGATCGCCGCCGCATTTCACTTCGAGGCCGGTGAAACCATCTGGACCGAATCGTCGCACAAATTTACCGAAGTCGAGCTGGATGGTCTTGCGCTCTCCGCAGGCTTCGTTCCGGTCGACATGTGGATTGACGAAAACTGGCCATTTGCAGAAGCGCTTTGGCGCGTGGAATAGCAATCGCCCTTTCGCTAGGGCGAAGTCAAGCGGCAGTTATTCCGGCACGTTGAAGTCGAGCGTGGCGTCGCTTTCCTGATCCGCGCGCCGCACAAGCACTTCCACATTCCAGTGGCCGGCCTCCGGAAAGACCGGCTTCGCCATAAAGACGCCAGGACCAGTCGATGGCGCTTTGAATGTCTCGGCGTGGCTATGGTCCGTCATCTCGATGTCCAGTTCGACCTTAGCGCCAATCACCGGATGATGGTCGGGATCCGTAACGTGAATTTCAAAGGGGATGGGCGCCTTCGACTGCAGAATTGCTGTTGGTTCGAATCGAATCGTGAAATTCCCATTGTGCACCCGCTGGGCAAACAACGTCAGACCGCATAACAGCAGAATGGCAGCTTTCACGCCACTATTCTATCTAGCTTACTTAACTTCTCCGATCATCCCTCCTTGACGACCTAGGAG
>JBARMQ010000109.1:0-14492 GCA_049802535.1 Bryobacteraceae bacterium
CGTTTTGGCTGAGAGTGCACCTGACTGCTGGACTCGTGACATTCGGAGATGGTCGTGTAGCCTGGACTCGTGGCGCGAAGCTCTCAAAGCCGCTGGCCAAGATCAATTCGCTGCTCTCACCCACAACCGTAGCCAAAACCTAATGCCTAACCGCTCCGGCCGCTGCGATTCAATCTCTCGCATCAGGTTAGCTAAGCATCGGTCCATCGATAGTTGTCTTTCACGTAGCCGGTATTGTCTGCCGGCAGTTCCGCCGATTCACTACGCCAGACAGGAATGATATTCACAGCGTTATTGTTATTCATTCCAATCTCACTGGTACTTGGCTATTGGCTGCATCTGTCTCCTCTGTGGATTTTTGTAACAGGGGCCCTAGCAATTGTTCCACTGGCAGAATGGATTCGCCGTGCTACGGATCAATTAGCCAGTCGCGCCGGGCCAGCGGTTGGCGGGTTGCTGAACATCACCTTTGGCAGCGTTGCGGAGTTGACGCTGGCGCTGTTCGTATTAGCGACCGGCCAGCAAGCAATTGTAAAAGCCCAGATCACGGGCTCCATCATCAGCACTAGCTTGTTGGGCCTGGGCCTAGCGATTCTTGTGGGCGGTTGGAAGCGCGAGAAACAAACATTTTTGCGCGAGCGCGCGGGACTGTTGGGCAGCCTCCTGACACTATCGGTAATCGCCCTTTTGATTCCGGTTTTGTTTGACTATACGGAACACAATATTTTTTCGAAAGGCCACGGGGATTTAGCAGCTCTCAACGAACACCTCAGTATCTGCGTTGCGATCGTCCTGATTCTGGTTTATGTAGCAAATCTGATCTACACATTCGTGACCCATCGCGACGTGTTTGTGTCCCGCAAAAGAGAGGTGGAACCGACTGAGCCGGTTTGGCCGCTTTGGCAATCTCTTGCCGTCCTGTGCGGAGCTACCGTCGTCGTCGCAATAGAATCCGACTTGATTTCGGGCAGTCTCGAAGCAACAGCGACGCATCTTGGCCTAACCCCGCTGTTCTTAGGAGTGATCGTGCTCGCGCTGATAGGCAATACAGCGGATATTTTGGCGGCAGTTTACTTTGCCCGGAAGGACAGAATGGGTCTTGTCATGGGGATCTGCGTCGGCTCAACCGTTCAAGTCGCGCTGTTATTAGCTCCCTTACTTGTCCTGATTTCTTACTTTATCGGTCACCGCATCAACTTGGTGTTTACGAATCCATTAGAGATAATCGCGATTGCCGGAGCGGTCTTTGCGGTTAATTCAATTTCGATGGACGGCGAGACTGCGGTTTACTGTCTGTTAGCCTTTGCCTTCTTCTTCGCCACTCCATAATCAGGGCCTACTGCGCCCTGAATTTTGGGATCTGACCGCCATCGGTGGGAAGGCAAACCCAATGTTTCAGGATGCCAGTGTGGGTGCCCGGGCGTGCGCGCTGGGCAGTGATTTGGATTGCCTCCACCCCGCTACCCGCCGGCCTCTGCCGGTCGAATCCGGATTGATTGCGTCACGTCATGGGCGACGGCGATCCATAATACCTCCACTCCGGGTTTAAGGAGGCCGCGAACCGAAAAGCGTCGCAGGGGTTGGAGGCCTTTCATCCCCAGATGCGGGAATTCGGCGATGTCAGCATTTTTTTTTACAGCTCTTTGACCGGCGGATTTTCGTGCGCGCTATTTACTTTTTCATCACGTTGCTCTCCACCGGCCGCTCCACGCGGCATGGTTCGCCGCGCTGGCCGCAGCATGGCTTGACCCACGGGCAGGGAGGGCAATCGCTGGCCTGCGTAGCCCTTGTCGGCGCCTTGCCGGGTTCGCGCCATAACTTGTCCGCACCCGACCGAGCGCCGGCAACAATTGATGAAGATCATTCGGATCCGTTGTTAGCCCCACACGCTGCCAAATCTCCTAAAACACCTTCCACGGAGTAGAGTTGTCACATATAATTTCATCCGAAGTGACAACTTGGGAGGCGATTCATGATTCTAGTGGTTGGTGCATCTGGATTGCTGGGAACGCGCATCTGCGAGCGGTTGAGAGCCGAGGGGCAACCTGTGAGGGCACTTGTCAGAACAAAGGCGCGTCTGCCGCCCTTACCAAACTGCTACTCCGGTGGACAGAGCAGTCCGTCCCCGAACACGCGTCTTGCATCCACACTCCGTGCCTCAGTAAGCGCCTCAGCCCTTCACTCATCCCGCCAATCCCGCAGCGTCACCAGTGCCGTGCGCTCCGGCAACCCGCTCTCCCGCTCGATCTCCCGCAATTTCTCCCACGTCTCGATCGTCATGCGCTGCGCCGCCATCCCGCCCCGCGCTGCCATTCCCGTGCGTGGCCGTGTCCATTGATATTTGCTCGGCGCACCATTCGGGAAGTTCAACCGCCGATACAGCAACGTGGGTCTCACCTTCTTCTGCTCGATCTCGATGGCCAATTCGTCATTGGTTGGCGTAAAGTCCGCCACGATCTGGTTCTTCACATTGCGGATCTCGACCCACTGCTCAATGAACACCGGCTTTACCGCCACCGGCTTTGCCGCTTCCTTCACCGCCGCAGACTCTTTCGTCACTGCTGCCGGGCCTTGTTCGCGCACCGGCACTTGCGCCCGTGCCCGCCACTGCTCGCGTTGCCACTGCATCCGCTGATAACTCTGCAATTTCGCCGGCAACGTTCTTGCTGAACCCGCCTTGAATTTCAATCGGTAATTTCCGCCTAACCCGCTCCTGGCAAACGACATATGCGCTCGCTGGGGGAACCGGGTCAGCTGAGAAGCAAGTCATGAGCCTAAAAATGTTAGGCCTCTTCCAGCCCAGCTTTTTCCAACAGATGCCGTAAGGCACGCTCGCCGCCAGCACCACGTTGGACGCCCGCTAAGCGGCCCTCGCGGTCGATCACGTTATAGATCGGGTACGCGTTCGCATCGCAGATAGCGGCCAACGTGGTGTCCTCCGCCAAAATCACTTTCGATGCCCGCGGCGAAGTCTCAAGATACTTCTTTACCTTGCGGCGCGGTTCACCCATATTTACGGCAAGGACGATAAGACCTTGCTTTTCGAATTCCCGCAGAAGGCTTTCGACAATCGGTTGATCTCTCTTGCAGGGAGGACACCAGGTTGCCCAGAAATCGATGAGCACTACGCTGCCTTTTATCGACTCGCTGGTAATTCGTTCGCCGTCCAAGGTCTTAGCGACAAAGTGCGGGAACGGCTCATTTATGGTGAGGGCGAACGCCCGGGAAATCGTGGCGCCCGTGACAAGGGCCCATGCGAGTTCACGTCGAGAGAAAGCTTGCACGTTCGAGCCATCATAAGCGAAAAACGAGCTTCGGAGTAGCTCACGATCACTCCCCCTGATAGATTCCAAACCTGAGTCCGGCCGGCAGCGCATACACTAGTGTTATGGGATTTTGCCGTGCTTCCCTTCTTTTCGGCCTCGTCTCTTTTGCCGCGTTCGTCGTTCCACCTGTGCGGGGCGCCTCGATTGGAGCCGACCCGACGCCGGACCAAATTCAATCGATCATTCACAAATTTACCGACAAGGAAACCGAGTTTGCCAAGGCCCGTGAAAACTACACCTACCAGCAGTTGAATAAAATCATCGAGCTGTCACCCGACGGGCAACCCGAGGGCCAGTACGAAATGCTGGAAGAGATTAGCTTTGACGATCGCGACCGCCGGATTGAGCATGTTTTGCGGGCGCCAGTCTCGACGCTTGAAAAGATCATCATGACGCCCGAGGATGAGCAGGATATGCGCAACGTCATGCCGTTCGTAATGACCAATGACACGCTCGATCAATACATCGTGAATTACATCGGGCGCGAAAAAGTGGACGAGATCGGTTGCTATGTTTTCTCGGTAAAGCCGAAGCAGCTAACCAAGGACCGCAAGCGCTATTTCGAAGGCGAGATTTGGGTCGACGACCAGGATCTTCAAATCGTCAAGACCTTCGGACGCTCCACGGGAGCGCTTCGGAAGCACGAAGACCAACAATTTCCTAAGTTTGAAACCTACCGGGAGCAGATTGACGGCAAGTACTGGTTCCCGACCTACACCTATGCCGACGACACGTTGAACTTTGGTACCGGCCCTCAACGCATTCGCGAAGTAATCAAGTACAACCACTATAAGAAGTGGGAGTTCAAGAGCAATTCGACCATCACGTTTGGCGCACCCGGCAGCGGCACAGACGGCAAAGCGCCTCCGCCAACAGCGCCTGCGCCTCCGCTAGCGCCGCATCCGTGACGAATACCCCAAGATATGAATTAAGCAAGGATTTCTGAGCTCCGCTCACCCCCTAACCGGTTGCATTCAGGTACGGTTAGGTGCGTTTCGGTGGCGGTTCGTAGTACTGGCTTAAGTCTTATGCTTAAATTGAGATTACTCGTTTCATGTCTGAACGCAATTTCGAACGCGAACGCACGAAAAGGAGGTTTCATCGGGGGCTCCGCGAGGCGCGGCTGCTACTGAATGGCACTCTTGACACGGACCATCCGATCATGGCGCATATCATCCCGATTCGCCGTTGCAACCTGTCCTGTACCTACTGCAATGAGTACGACGATTTTTCACAGCCGGTCGCGCTCTCGACAATGCTGGCGCGTATCGATTTGCTGGGAAAGCTGAAAACCGGCGTTATTACCCTCAGCGGCGGCGAGCCGTTGTTGCACCCGGCGCTCGACGACATTATCAGCCGCATCCGTGAAAACCACGCGCTAGCTGGCCTCATCACCAACGGCTATTTGCTCACCGCCGACCGCATTCAGCGCCTGAATGAGGCTGGCCTGGATTATCTTCAGATCAGCATCGACAATGTCCAGCCGGATGAAGTGTCAAAGAAGAGCCTGAAGGTATTAGACAAGAAGCTCCAGCTATTAGCGCAAAACGCGCACTTTCACGTCAACATCAATTCGGTTTTAGGCGGCGGCATACGAAATCCGGAGGACGCCCTGGTCGTCGGCAAGCGAGCGATGGACCTGGGCTTTACTTCGACGGTCGGAATTATACATGACGGCGACGGTCAGTTGCGCCCATTGGCTGAGCGCGAACGTAAGGTGTTTCTGGAGATGCAAGGCTTCGAGAAGAAGCATTTTTCGCGATTGAACTATTTCCAGGAGAACATCGCGAACGGCCGGCCGACCGACTGGCGTTGCCGCGCCGGCTCGCGCTACCTCTATATCTGCGAAGACGGCCTGGTGCACTATTGCTCACAACAGCGCGGCTTTCCAGGTAAGCCGCTCGCCGATTACACGCTGGATGATATTCGCCGCGAGTACATCACCGAAAAGAGTTGCGCGCCGCTCTGCACTGTCTCCTGCGTCCACCAAATCTCGTATTTCGATTTCTTCCGCGGCAAACAAACGCTCACGGTCGATCCGGAACCGGCCAATCAGTTGGTCTCGATCAAATCGGCACGAGTCTGACACGGTTCAGATCCAGACGATGCGGTGATTGAATATGCATCGTACAGCCATCGCCGGTGATCCCGTCGTCAAGCTTCACATAACTGGGCCAGGGCATCCGGAGCAGCCGGCACGTTACGCGGCGGTGATGGACCGGCTTTCCGAAGCCGGCCTGCTGGATGAACTTGAGCCGTTAGCATGGCGCAGAGCCAACGAAGATGAATTGGCCCTGGCGCACACTCCCGAATATCTTACGCTAGTCGAGCGCGAGATTGAGCAGAATCGAAGCCAACTCAGCACCGGCGATACAACAATTTCAAGCGATTCGCTGGAGCCGGCGCAAGTCGCGGCGGGTTGTGTACTGGCTGCCGTCGATGCAGTCTTCTTAAGAGCTGCCGACAATGCTTTTTGTGTTGTGCGGCCCCCGGGCCATCATGCGAGTGCCGCGCGCGGCATGGGATTTTGCATTTACAACAACATCGCGGTGGCGGCACGATATGCGCAACGGCGGCACCATGCGGAGCGGGTCCTGATCGCCGATTGGGATGTCCATCATGGCAACGGCACACAGGACATCTTTTATGAGGACGGAAGTGTCTTCTTCTTCAGCACGCACCAATCACCTTGGTACCCGGGAACAGGCCTCATTTTGGAGCGTGGCGAGGGCGCCGGGCAGAATACGACTTTGAATTGTCCTTTTCGCGCAGGCGCAGGTCGCGCCGAGATCATGGGCGCCTTTGAGCAACAGCTTGCTCCGGCAGTCGAACAGTTCCATCCCGACCTGATTTTGATTTCGGCCGGATTCGACTCGCGAATCAACGACCCGCTCGGTCTTTTCACGCTGACCGACGCGGACTTCGCCGATCTGACAGGCTTCATGATGGAACTGGCGGACCGTTATTGCGAAGGCCGGCTGATTTCAGTGCTTGAAGGCGGGTACAACCTGGAGGGGCTCGCTTTGGCGTCGGAAAGTCACGTACGCCGGTTGACGCAGTGATTAGCTCTGGCTGCCTTCCATCGCTGATATACTGCGGTTTCAAATTCACCAGGCATTCAAATCATTCAGGAGAGTTATGCGTAAGAAAGTGACCGTTATCGGCGCCGGTAACGTGGGCGCCAACACGGCCCAGAAGATAGCGGCCAAGGAGTTGGCGGATGTGGTCATCGTAGATGTGGTGGACGGTGTGCCGCAAGGCAAGGGTCTGGACATGCTGGAGTCCGCTCCAGTTGAAGGGTACGACGTTAAAATTACCGGTACCAACGGCTATGAAGAGACTACCGATTCCGACGTAGTGGTGATTACGGCGGGCTTTCCACGCAAACCTGGCATGAGCCGGGACGATTTGCTGAAGGCCAACTATGAGGTTGTCAAAAGCGCTACCGCGCAGGCCGTCAAGCATTCGCCCAACTCGATCCTGATCTTAGTGACTAACCCGCTTGATGCGATGTGCTGGACGGCGCTGCAAGTGTCCGGCTTTCCGCGCGAGCGTGTTATCGGGATGGCCGGTATTCTCGACACCGCTCGCTTTCGCACATTCATTGCAGAAGAACTGAACGTCTCCTTTGAGAATGTGACTGCGGTCGTGCTCGGAGGTCATGGAGACACGATGGTGCCGCTGGTGCGATTTACCAGCGTTAGCGGGATCCCTTTGACCGAGCTTACAGATAAAGCCACCATCGATCGATTGGTACAGCGCACCCGCGACGGCGGAGCCGAAATCGTGAAATATCTAAAGACCGGGAGCGCCTACTACGCGCCGGCGGCTTCCGCGACTGAGATGGTGGAATCCATTCTCAAAGACAAGAAGAAGGTGCTGCCTTGCGCAGTCATGTTGAAGGGCGAGTATGGCATCAACGATTTGTTTGTAGGCGTACCCGTGAAACTTGGCGCGGCTGGCGTCGAGAAGATATACGAGATCAAACTTGACCCTGAAGAACAAACCGCGCTGAACAAAAGCGCGGATGCGGTTCGAGAGCTGGTCGAGGTTCTCAAACAAATTTGAATAATCGTGCCGGAAGTATTGGCGGAAGGCTTATAAGTTCGCTAATCTGACGGCAATGGCTCTTGCAAATTCCGCCGCGAAACCAAAGGCGGAGATAACTGCTTCCCGTCGTCCAGCACCAGCGAAGCCCACGGCCCCTAAAATCGACGAGCGATACGCCTGTTTCGGGATGAAGCTTGCGCCATCTCGCATTCATCGCTGGGGCGTCTACGCGACGGAGTTCATACCGGTACGCCGGAAAGTAATCGAATACACGGGCGAACGAATAAGCCGCCGGGAAACCAAGCGCCGCGCCGACTTAAGCGACATGATCTATCTATTCACGCTCGATACCTATTGGGCCATCGATGGATCGACCGGTGGATCTGGGGCGCAATACATCAATCACTCTTGTGAGCCGAACCTGGTAGCGCGCATTCTGAAGGGCCATATCATATATGTCAGCCTACGGGATATCAAACCCGGCGAGGAATTGACGCTCGATTACCACTTCGATAAAAAGGTGGAAAAGGTTCCCTGTCACTGTGGCGCGTTGAAGTGCCGCGGCACAATCAACGTGCTCGAGTAGGGTTTACTGGCGCACGGTCAGATCGTCAACTACCTTTGAAACGCCGCTCACCTGGGAGGCCGCTTCTTCCGCCTGGCGCTTCTGTTGCTCGGAGTCGACAGTGCCCCTCAACGTAACGATATGTCCGGATGTGTCGACACTGATGTCGGCCAAAGTAGATAAGCCCGCGTCGGCGGCAAGCTTCGATTTGACCTGTGCGATGAGGGCTGCATGGTCCAATGCCTTTGCCGCTTCGTGACTAGCCACGCGCGCCCTGTCGCCGGCTTGATGAAGCTTCGGGTTTAACGAATTTGAACCTGCCGGCTCTCCGCTGCCGCCTTGAAGCGCTTTATCAGCGCTGGCTTCGAACTTGCGCGCATCGGCCTTCATCTCTTGGCCGGCGTGCTTGAGGTCCTGGCTCGCCTCGTGAGCGGCCTGCCGCGTTTTTGCTTTGGCTTCGGCCGCTTTGCGATCGGCTTGCTCTTGATCTGAGGTAGAACACGAAAGCGAAAAGGTAATTAGCCCTACAAACAGGAAAGCGCTCACGTACCGTTTCATTGGCAACTCCCGTCTGTCTGATTCCAATATGGGAATTGCGGTTTCGGCAATACGGAAGGGGTCAGATTTTCACGCAAGGTTGCGTCGCCTTGGTCTCAAGAGGGTCGGAACTTACCGTGCCCGGGAGAGTAATTGGTGTGATAGCGCACTCAAAGTCCAGAGGGATACGTCGATAAGCCCCTTAGGCAGGAATATGGAAGCGAACCCCAACAAGACTAAGACGAGCGTTTCGGTATGCGAAAGCCAACCGCTAACGGTAAGGGGGCTTCAATCCCTACTCGACACAACTGAAGATTTAGAGTTTTGCTCATCGCACGGATCCCCGGCGGAATGGATGTTGAGCCCTTCGGCGGAAGACACTGACGTGTTGATCATCGATAAAGGGCTAGGTGCGAAGACTGTTCTGGACACGCTTGGACAATTGTCAGCGGCGCGAGGCGGTCGACGTCCCGGACCACATGTCGTCATTTGGGGCATGTCGTTGACTGAGGCGGAGGCGCTCCGCTTTCTGCAAGCGGGGGCAAAAGGCATCGTACGCAAATCAGCCGATGTTGAGATGCTGCTGGCTTGCTTGCGCGCCGCGGCGCAAGGCAAAAGCTGGATGCAAGACACTGTGTTCCGCGATGCGCCGACCATGCAGATCTCACAAAAGGTGCCGCTCACTCCTCGCGAGCACCAGATCATGGAATTGGTCGAACAGGGATTTAAAAACCGGGAGATTGCGCAAGAACTCGGCATTCGCCCTGGAACCGTCAAGATCCATCTGAAACACATCTTTGAGAAAACCGGCGTCCACGGCCGCCACGGCCTCGCACTCAACGGCCTACGCCAAAAGGGCGTAATTTCTCTTCTAGCTTCCTAAGGCTGAGTCGGCGCAACTCGGCTTGACAAGGAGCGAATAAAAGGCGAAGATGATCCACGGGGGGCAACTTCCGTGGATCATCTCGTTCAACTTCAAACTCCTAGGCCGGCACTTACCGGTATAGCGAGGCTGGCCTCAACTGGCGAGATTCTCGTCGAGAAGCGAGCAGTCGAGTATCGCAGTCTGCCAACTCGAAATTGGTTGAATCGCTGTCACTCCAATCGCGTTCCGTTTCAATGGACAATCAACCCTTACCGGGGGTGCGAATACGGCTGCAAATATTGTTATGCCCGGTTCACACACGAGTTTCTGGAGCGTCATGGCAGTGACGACTTCGAAACAGAAATCTATGCCAAGGAGTGGGATCGCCGCGCGTTTCTCGCCGAGTTGCGAAGCCTGAAAACCGGGGACGTGATTGGCATCGGAACGGCCACGGACCCCTATCAGCCAGCGGAGCGGCGTTTTGGATTAACCCAGCAGGTCCTTGACGCGATGCTGATGCTACGGGGCATGCGGATTTATCTGACCACTAAATCAAATCTGGTTGCGCGAGATGCCACACTCCTGAAGAATCTCTCGATGCATAACGATGTGAGGGTGACGGTCACGGTCACAACCATGAATCGGAAGCTGGCGCGAATGCTGGAACCGAACGCTCCGCGGCCGGATTTGCGTATACAAGCGGTGGCGGCGCTCATTGAGGCGGGTGTCGATGCCGGAGTTCTGGCGAGCCCCGTCCTTCCACTGCTGACCGATTCCGAGGAGAATTTAGAAGCGGTTGCGCGGGAGGCCCAGAAAGCGGGAGCGGTTCGATTTGGGGCCGGGGTGCTGTTCCTGAAGCCCGCGGCCTCAAGAGTCTTCTTCCCGTTTCTTTCGGACAAGTTTCCGCAGTACCTGGGGCGGTATCGAGCGAGTTATGCGGCTGGGCCGTATCTCAAGGGTATCTATCCGGAGCGCATTAGCAAATTGGTTGACACAGTCCGGCAGCGGGTTGGAATGCTTTCGCGCGATTTAGATTCAATGAGACCGCCAATGCCTCCAGAGGCGCAGTTCTCACTTTTCTAGCGCCAAGGCCATTGCTAATCTCTCTGGTATTCTGCACGTGGAAGGCGCGTTAGTCCATGACACAGCAGACCGACAATAATCCACCTGGCAGCTTCGCGTGAACATAACGCTGACTGGCAGGGCAGCCATCGTCACGGGTGCGGCACGCGGAATTGGATTTGCCATTGCGCGTAAGCTAGCTGGCGCAGGAGCGGCCGTCGTGATGACCGACGTTGATGCCCGGGCACTGGGCGAGGCGCGCGCAAACATTGAAAAGTCTATGAATGGCACCGCGGTGGCCATCGCCGGGGATTTGACCGCTGCGGACTTTCCCAAATTGGTGGTCGATAAGGCGCTGGACACGTTTGGTTCAGTCGATATTCTCGTTAACAACGCTGGTTACACATGGGACAACGTGATTCAAAAGACCACGGACGAACAGTTCCAGGCGATGCTGGACATTCACGTGGTTGCACCCTTCCGAATGCTACGGGCAGCGGCTCCCTGGCTTCGCGAAGCCGCCAAGAAGGAAGCCGATTCACGCCAGCGCATCACCCGTAAAGTGGTCAACATCACTTCCATTTCGGGGACAGACGGCAATGCCGGTCAAGCCGGCTACTCCTCTGGCAAGGCTGCCGTGGTGGGACTAACGAAGACGATGGCGAAGGAGTGGGGGCGGTATCAGGTAACCGTCAATGCGGTTGGATTTGGTTTGATCGATACGAGGCTGATCGGTTCCATGGACGACCCCGACACCGACATTGCCATCGGCGAAAGGCACGTGCGAGTGGGGATGCAGGCGCAGATTCGGGAGCAGGTTATGAAACTAGTGCCGCTGGGACGCTTGGGCACTCCCGACGACGCTGCTAACGCGGTGTTCTTCTTCTGCTCACCGCTGTCCGACTACATCACCGGCGAGGTGTTGATTTGCGGCGGCGGTGTGCATTTCTAAGAAGCCCGCGCAAAACGGGCACAGAATCGAGCGTGCCACCCGAAGGAATAGCGAGTTCGTCCCGTGTATGGCGGCACGCATCCGTGCCCTTTGCGCTTCACCATTAAAACGCTCGCGGCGAAGCGAATGCGTCCCGCAGGCATTGGGCACGGCGGTTGCGCCACCGCGAGCCCAAGGTGAACGATTCATGAGACCGCACGCCCGCATAAAGCCAAGCCGCTGTATCGCAAAAGCTCTCGCAGACGTAATCCCGCCAGCGCGTGGTTCCCTCGCGGCAGTCGTGCTCCCGCAAACTCGCTTTCCATGCGTCCGACGATTCTCCCAGCTCGCCCCGCACTCCTTGCGAGTGCTCCAGGACCAGCACGGCGCTGAACTCCCGGCGAAGTTTGTTTCCAAGGCGCGCCCAAACGAAATGGAACAGCTCGTGGACCACGATCAGCCGGAATAGAGAAGGAAAGGACAATAATTCCCGCTCCAGTACAATTTTCCGCTCGCGAATGTAACAGGCCGCATGCACGGGAGTACCGGTCGACGCCCGGCCCGACAGCAGTTGACCGCGATAGGTTGTAAGCGATGGCTTGTACGAAAACCGGATTGGATCGCCGACCAGCACTGGCAAACCGCGGGCTATGGGACCCGGGTACAACCGGCCGAGGCGGCTAGTTGTGGGAAGGCGAAGCAGGGCCAGCCGCGCCGCTTGGGTTGGCGAGCGAGGGGATCTTGGGTGCGGCCGGGGTTCCGTCATCGAAGAACTGGGGATCCTTTACTGTGATGGCGTACTTTTCAAATTCTTTTTTGAGCGCTTCGCCGCTTTTACTGCTTTGCATCTTGCGGAGAATCTCGGGCTGCGCTTGATCGAAAGTCTGTTTCGCGCTGCCGGTCACCTTTAGAATGTAGTATCCAGTGCCCTGCTTGATCGGCTCAGAAACTTCACCCGGCTTCAGGTTGGTGATTACCGCCTTAATATCGGCCGAAAGGCCATTATTTGCGAGGTTGTAGCTGCCAAGTTCACCGCCTCGTGCCGCCGAATTCGGATCGTCTGATTCGGCCTTGGCGAGGGCAGCAAAGTCCGCGCCACCCTTCAGTTTCGATTCTAATTGTTCAGCCTTAGCCTTGGCCTGTGCTTCTGTCCGTGTCTTGGCGGGGTCGGTAGCTCCCGCAGGCGGGGGCGAACCGGCAGGGAGAAAGCGAACTAAAATGCCACTTAATTGTGTGCTTTCGAATTCCTGCGGGTGAGCTTCGTAATAACCCTTGGCGTCGGGAGCCACACCCGGCTGATTCGAAATCATCGTGATATAGGCCTGAATCAGCACGTTCTCGCGAGCGATCTTGAGCTGATCTTTCCAGGGTTCTTGATCCTCTAGATGCGCGGCATCGGCGAGCTGCGCAAACTGTTGCTGCATATAGAGTTCTTGCAATAACTTTTCATAATGGCCGGCAAATTTCTTCTTATCTTCGGGACGTACCGGCTTCAGCAGTTCGGCCGCTTGCGCCGCGGTAATGGGGGCGCCGCCAATCACGGCGACCACCTTGGTTGGCTCTTGCTGGGCGATTGCGTCGGGACCTCGGAGGGTCAACCCGGGCGTCGGGACCATGGCCGGTTGGCCGGGCTTAGCGGGAGTACCTGGGACCGGAGCTTGCGGAGCGGTGCTTTGCGACCACAAACAAACCGTCGAAAGCGCGAGAACAAAGAACACACGACTGCTTTTCATGAAAAACTCAACTTAAACCTCTCAATGTAGCATGTCCCAACGGCGTTTAAGGCCTCCCGGACCGGGCGGCTGGCTCGCCGCGAACCGTCGCAATTAGTGCGGCGCGAACTGACTTCGAGCGTTCCAATGTGGACGGCTGGGGGCATCGGCAACCGCCTGCACCAGCGCTCCATAAAAAGCGTTGAATTTGGCTGCCGCCTCAGGTACCCAAGGCTGGTTGAGGTCGTCAGCCGGGCTATGATAGCGCTCTGCGTACCAGGCGCGGTATACAGCTTCGTCTTCCGTCCCCTTCTTATAGCCGAATACGAAGTTGACCGAAGGAACTCCGATCTGCATGAAGCTGAAATGATCCGACCGCCGAAGCAGGTTACGTTCGGGCTCGGGATCCTGCTGAATCTGGATGCCCATTGGT
This sequence comes from Bryobacteraceae bacterium, assembly GCA_049802535.1. Classification (GTDB taxonomy): domain Bacteria; phylum Acidobacteriota; class Terriglobia; order Bryobacterales; family Bryobacteraceae; genus Bog-105. Next base: position 13,482 of record JBARMQ010000109.1, read on the forward strand.
TCGGCAATCTGCCGGACCGTCTCGCCCAAAGTCGACTCATTTAAGGCGAGCGTGGTCAGCAGCTTTAACGGGAAGATCGGCCGCACTTGGTCGAGATTAAGATCCGCCACCATCTGTGTTTTGGGAACCGTAGGATGCGCCGAGAAGTATTTTGACCCGAGTAGACCCTTCTCTTCGCCTGTCACGATGCAAAACAACAGAGACCGCTTTAAATGGAGGTGCGACGCGTGCAAATTCTCCGCCAGGTTGATGAGTGTGGCAACGTAGGCCGCATCATCGAAGGCGCCATTGTAAATTGCGTCTCCATGCCAGGGCGCGCCAATGCCGTAGCCGTCAAGATGGGCCGAAAGTACAACGTATTCGTTCTTCAGAACCGGGTCGCTTCCCGGCAGCACTGCGATCAAATTATCAGATTCCAGCCTTCGTGGTGTGTAGTGGATATCCGCTTTCAATGTAGACGGTATCGAGAAGCTTGGAACGTTTGCCCCGCTATCGAACAGCTGCTTCAGTTCGGCATAAGAGTGTCCGGACCCCTCAAACAGCACCTCCGCGTCGGCCGGATTGAAGCGAAGTTGTGGCGGACCGCTCGGCGCCGGCGGCGTGGCGCCTTTTAAGGTCATCGAGACGATGTAGGGGACGGGCCAGTGCGGCGGCTCCGGGCCTGAAAGATTGTCGATCGTCAGAACGGCGTCGGGGGTGCCCGGAACGGTAAGCGGTGAGGGCGAACCCTTAGTGCGGATGCGCGGGACGCCCAGCATGACGACGACTTTGCCATTCAACTCCTCCGCACTTGCGCCGGAAGGGCCGCCAAAGAAGTACAAATCGCCGCTAAACTTTGGCGTCCGGGCGCGAGCACTCACCGTCACTTCGCTCAATAGGGTCAGCTTCTGCGATTGGGAGGCCCGAACGATCTCAACGGTCGATGTGCCGGTGTCGACCTTGCTTTCAAAGAGCGGAACGGGCTGGCGATAGCCCTGCTCACCCGCGGGCTGCAATCCGAGTACTTGAAAC